>CALMOK010000138.1 GCA_937871825.1 uncultured Alphaproteobacteria bacterium | reverse complement strand
GTTTCCGGCGTCCACCACCAAGCTGATGACCGTTTACGTCGCCTTGAACGCCGTGAAGGAAGGTCGCATCACGCTCGACACCCCCATGATGGTGTCACCCCGGGCCGCCACCATGGCGCCTTCCAAGATGGGCTTCCGCCCTGGTACCCTGGTCACCCTCGACAACGCGTTGAAGATGCTGATGGTGAAATCCCCGAACGACGTGGCGGTGACGATCGCCGAGGGCGTCTCGGGGTCGGTCGAGGGGTTCGCCGACGACATGAACGTCTACGCGGCCCGGCTGGGATTGCACGAGTCGCATTTCGTCAACCCCAATGGTTTGCCGGATGACAGCCACGTGAGTTCGGCCCGCGACATGGCGATGATCGGCCGCGCCTTGCTCAGGGAATTTCCCGAACAGCAAGGCTTGTTCGGCATTGGCACTTTGTCGTTCGGACGGCAATTGATCAACAACCACAACGGCCTTCTGGGCCGCTACCCCGGGGCGTTCGGGATGAAAACCGGTTACACCTGCGCGGCCGGCTATAACGTGGTGGCGAGCGCGGAGCGTGGCGGCCGGCGTTTGATCACCGTGATCATGGGGGCACCATCCAACGGCGAAAAGAACGAAAAGGCCGCCGCGCTGTTCGACCGCTTCTTTTCGGCGACCGCGCAGAGCCTTGGGACCCTCGACGGCCTACCGGCCAGCGGCGTGACGGTTCCGCCCAACAATCGCGATATCATCTGTGGCCGTAGCCGCGGCGCCGCCATTGCGGAGGCCAGGTCCGAGGACAATGCGATGAACGGTCCGGAAGGATCGCAGGGCGGTTCACACCTTCTGCCGGCCCGCACGGCCTTTGAGCCAGTGCCGGTTTATATCGGGCCCGCGCCGGGCTGGTCGGGCCGCATCGCGCAGGCGGTCGGCTCCGGCGCCAAAGAACTCGAGGCCGCCCCGGTGAGGACCTCCGCGGCGACCGCCGGTACCCCGCCGTTCGAGCAGTCCGCTCCGGCGGCCCGCGACGGCGGCGCGATCGAGCCCGCGGCGCCGTCCCCCATGGCCCTGCTTGGGGCAACCCCCCAGGCGCCCGCCGCCCTCGCGACGAAGCGCTTCGTTCGGGCCACGCCCAGCCTCGGCCTGCGGATCGGATCGGCAAAACGGGTCACCACGCGTTTGTTGAACGGAACGGTGAAGCCATCTGGGCTCGGAAAGGTCGCCACGTCGGCGAAGCTCGACGCCTCGGCGACCGGCAAAGCCAAGGAGCCGGCCGCCAAGCGAAGCCCCAAGGCCGTCGAGGCGCATGGAGGCGCCGCCGCCCAGGCCAAGGAACGGGTTCATGGCAAGGGCCTCAAGAAGCCCAAAGCGACGGCCGCCGCGAAGCCCTGACCCTATCTGGCAGTCTATCAGGAAAGGCCCATGGCCCCAGTCGCTCCCACCCGCCCGGATGACACCCACGACGACCTGCGGCCCTCCTTGCGGGGCCGGCCGGAACCGCTGCCGATCACGCTGCTGACCGGTTTTTTGGGGGCAGGGAAGACCACGTTGCTCAACCGGTTCGTCGCCTCGCCTGAACTGAGCCGGGCGGTGGTCCTCATCAACGAATTCGGAGACGTGTCGATCGATCACCTCCTGGTCGAAAAGGCCGAGGGCGGCCTCCTCACCCTGTCGTCGGGCTGCCTTTGCTGCACGGTGCGCGGCGACATGATCACGATCCTGGAGGATCTGCTCCGCCGCCGCGACAACGGCCGCATGCCGCCCTTCGACCGCCTCGTCATCGAGACGACCGGTCTGGCCGACCCGGCGCCGGTGTTGAACGCCATCGTGAGCCACCCCTACCTGATGTTGCGTTACCGCATCGACGGGGTCGTCACCGTGGTGGACGCCGTTCACGGCGACACCACGCTCGACGCGCATGCCGAATCGGTACAGCAGGCCGCGATCGCCGATTGTCTCGCCTTCAGCAAACTGGACCTCGCCTCCCACGATCCCGCCGCGCTGAACCACCTGCGCGAACGCCTCGCCGCGCTCAACCCAACCGCCGAACAGGTCGACGCCGCGCAAGTTTCGGCCTCGACGCTGCTCGCCGCCAACCTGTTCCGCAACGCGGGATTGCTGGCCGTCGATCCCCACGCCCCGCATGATGAACACGACCACCACCATCATGACCACGACCACCACGCGCACGACCATGCGCATGATGCGCGCGTCTCGTCATTTTGCCTCGTAGCCGATGCGTCCTTGCCGCCGGCCTCCTTCGAGATGTTCATCGACCTGCTACGGGCGAACTTCGGTGCCTCCTTGCTGCGGGTGAAGGGGCTGGTGGCCATGGCGGACGATCCCGCCCGCCCCCTGCTGATCCAGGGTGTGCGCCACGTGTTCCACCCGACGCAACGTTTGGTCGCCTGGCCCGACGAGGATACCCGCAGCCGGCTCGTTGTGATCGGGCAGGACCTCGACCGGGTCGCCGTTGAGCGCCTGTGGGCCGCCTTCTTCAAGGGGCCGGCGGTTGACACGCCGGACGCGGCGGCGCTGCACCAGGGCCGCAGATCGGGGACCGCCGGTCTTTTCTGACCCTGTCGAGGCGGCAATCGACCGATCGGGTCAATGACCAATGGTTTCGCGAAGGCCAAACCTGCTACAAGCCTGCCCGAAGCGGAAGGGATCGGGAGGCCGAGGGTTTGGGGGTTTTCGAGCGCGCGGCCAGCGAATGGACCTTTCTTCGCGGTCTCGTCCGCACCTTGCGGCGGACGACGCCGATCGCCAAGGACCGCAACCATACGCTCCGCGACCTGATCGAACGCTTGGCGATGACCTTCGGCGAGCGGGTCGCCCTCACGTCCGACACTGAAACGCTCACCTACCGGGGGCTCAACGAGCGCGCCAACCGTTATGCCCGTTGGGCGCAGGCCCAGGGGATCGGCAAGGGCGACGTGGTGGCCCTGCTGATGCCCAACCGACCCGAATACCTCGCGGTCTGGATCGGGGTCGCCAAGGTCGGCGGCGTGACGGCGTTGATCAACACGAACCTGACAGGGGCCTCGCTGGCCCATTCCCTCGCGATCGTCGGCGCCAAGGTCGCGGTGGTGGATGCCACCATGATCGACCGCTATGAAACCGCGCGCGATTTCCTCGATGGTCCCATCTCGGCTTTCGCCCACGGCCCATCGGCGAAGGCCTACCGGCGGGTCGACGTGGCGCTGGAGGACTGCTCGCCCGACAACCTGCCGATGGCCGGACGGGTGCCGCTCACCATCAACGACCGCTGCATCTTCGTCTACACGTCCGGCACGACGGGTCTTCCAAAGGCCGCCAACATCAACCACTACCGCGTGCAACTCATCATGCACGGCTTCTCGGCCGTGACGAACGCCACCGCGACCGACAGGGTCTACGACAGCCTGCCGATGTACCACACCAACGGCGGCGTGATCGCGCCCGGCCTCGTGCTGGTCGCCGGGGGCACCTGCGTGATCCGGGAAAAATTCTCGGCCCGCGAGTTCTGGCCCGACATTGTCCGGCACGACTGCACGGTGTTCGTTTATATCGGCGAGCTCTGCCGATACATCCTCGATACGCCGCCCAACCCCGCCGACCGCGCCCACCGGGTGCGTCTTTGCGTCGGCAACGGCTTGCGCCCCGACGTTTGGCGGCCGTTCCGCGATCGGTTCGGCCTGCGAACCATCATCGAGTTCTACGCCGCCACCGAAGGCAATTGCTCGATGTTCAACCTCGATTCGCGGCCCGAGGCGGTTGGCCGGATCCCAGGATGGATTGCTTCGCGCTTTCCCATCAGGATCGTCGATTTCGACGTGGCGGGGGAACAGGTGGTGCGGGGGCAGGACGGGCTTTGCCGTGAAACGCCCGTCGGGCAGGTGGGCGAACTCATCGGCGAGATCGTCGACGACCCCGCCAAGCCGGGCAACCGTTTTGAGGGCTATTCCGACAAGGCCGCCAGCCAATCGAAGGTCCTGCAGAACGTGTTCCGGCCGGGCGACCGCTGGTTCAGGACCGGCGACCTGATGCGACGGGACGACCTCGGCTACTTCTTCTTCGTCGACCGGATCGGCGATACCTTCCGCTGGAAGGGCGAGAACGTGGCCACCTCGGAAGTCGCCGAAGCCATCGGGGTCTTTCCCAGGGTGCGCGACGCTACGGTCTATGGCGTGAGCGTGCCGGGCCGGGAAGGGCGGGCCGGCATGGCGGCCATCGTGGCGGACGATCCCGCAACCTTCGACCGCGCCGCCTTTCAGGCCCACCTCGCCGAGCATTTGCCGGCCTACGCCTGTCCGGTGTTCATCCGCTTCACCCACCACCTCGACCTGACAGGAACCTTCAAGCAGCGTAAAACCGAGCTCGTGGGCGAAGGATACGACCCCGCGAAGGTCGCCGACGCGCTTTATTACGTTTCGCCCGAAGACAGGACCTTCACGCCCCTGGATGCCGACGCTTTCAACGCCATCAACACTGGGGCGATCAGGATCTGAGCGGACGAACCGCCGCGCTGGCATGGATCGTGAGAACGGGTGATCGCGGAAGCATCATCCGTCCCGATCCGTGCCAAAATCGACCGTGTTGAGGTCTGGCGGGACAATTCGACAAGGATTCTGGCTCATGGTGGCAAACTCGCTTCCATTCTGGTTGCAGCATACGGGCCAGCCGATGTGGCGTTCCGCCAATCCAGACCTCGACGCGGCCCCCGAGCGACGGTGCCCTGCCGCGGTGGAACGCGCGTTGGGTGATCGTTGGATGGGTGCGCCAACCGGCCTCGTCGTGGAAGTTTGCGACGTCGAGGCGGTCGCCCGTCATGTCGACGCCTGGTCCGACCTTGTCGCCCGATGCTTCGAGCCGAACGTTTTCAACGAGCCCGCCTTTGCGCTGTCCGCCGCCCGGCATTTCGCGCCCGCCCACCAGCCTTCTTTCGTGCTCATCTGGGACCCGTCGGTGAGCCGCCGCTTGTTGGGGCTGTGCGCGGTTCGTCGCCTGAAATTGGGGTTCGGGTTGGATGCCTGGACGGCGTGGAGCCACCAGCAGGCGACGGTCGCCGCGCCGCTCCTCGATCGGAACAGGGCTGGCGAGGCGCTCGACGCGCTGCTCGGCTGGTGTGGCGGGCCCCCGAGGGCGGCGAGTGGCCTAGTGCTGCGCGGCGTCGACGCGAACGGCCCCCTCGGCCGGCTCCTGCAAACGCGGGGGCCGGCTCGCTTGGCTGTGCTGGACCGCCGCTCCCGCGCCGTTCTGAGACGTTCCTCGACCGAACCTCCCCTCGTTGCGCAAAGCTCGAAACGCGCCAAGGAAATGCGACGCCAGCAACGCCGGCTTGCCGACACGGGCTTGGTGGATGTCGAGGTCGCGTCGGGCGGAACGGCCGTGCGCGAGGCGACCGAGCGGTTCCTAGAACTCGAGGCGCGGGGATGGAAGGGCGCCCGGGATACCGCCCTTTTGCGTGACCCGGGGCTCGCGGCTTTCACCCGGTCCATGACGCGGCTCCTCGCCAGGGAGGACAAATGTCACATCCACAGCTTGAACGTCGACGGCGTACCGGTCGCCATGGGCATCGTGCTGTCGAGCGGCGACAGGAGTTTTTTCTGGAAGACCGCCTATGATGAAACGCAGGCGCAGTGGTCGCCCGGAAAGCAGCTCGCCCTGGCGCTGACGACGTCTCAATCGGGCCGCGCCACCATTGCCTTGACGGACTCGTGCGCCGTGCCCGACCACCCGATGATCGACCGGCTCTGGTCCGACAGGATGACCGTGACCGACGTGTTCGTCGCAGCACCAGGCGGCTTCCGGCGTTTTGCGCGCGACGCCAAGCTGATCCTGCTCCGTGCCCAGGCCCGAGCGGCTGCCAAGCGGTTCGTGTTGGCCGTCCGCCGGCTGGTCGGCCGCTGAACCTCAAGCAGGTCGAACCTGTCGCTGGGGCTCGACAGCCGCTGTGGACCAGGCGCCTGGGTGCGGCCTCGGACGCTTGCACCCTAAAAAACCCTATGTTAGGTGACCTTCGTTCCCGCCCATGTCGATGCCAAAAACGTCGGCGTGTGCCTTTTTTGTGCATCCACGGCCGCTGAATCCCGTCG
>CALMOK010000137.1:8343-13261 GCA_937871825.1 uncultured Alphaproteobacteria bacterium | reverse complement strand
ACCTACGGCCTGTCGAATGTTGGCGTTTTCTAGCGGCGCCTTGCGAGTCCGTCAACCCCTAATGATGAGTTTACATTCCTGTCTCCGCGGGACTGCCCTGCCCTGCCGCGTGTCGGACAAAGCACTCGGCCGTCGATCAACGCGATCGGAAAGGAGTCATGTTGTTCAGAGTGACTCGCGTCAGGCTCACTGCCGAACAGGTCTTTCCAAAAAGGCTACTCGCTCGGACTTTCCCGCAGATAAGCTTTGCTCATGTAAGCTGAGCACCGGTCTTAAATAACCAAGATCATCAACCAGAATGACTTGGATTCTGCCGATTGAAGGCACCTTATACAGAGGATGGTGGCCGCTCACTGTAAATAGTAGCTGCTACCGGTCCAGTCTCAATCAGGACGCCATGCGCGATCTCGGCGAGAGACTCGCCTCGGTGAGTATGGTTGTTTCATAGATATTCTTGGCAGACCCTAACAGCAGCAGCAAAAAAAGGGACGCCGAAGCGCCCCTTCTTTCTCAGATGAGGACCGTCAGATCATTCAGCTGCCGCGGGCGGCAGGCGAATGGGCTCCGGTGCCTGAGAGGCTTCCGCCTGTTGCTCCAGGATCAGCTTGTCCCGGGCCGCAGCGACGCGCCGCAACTTGGACATCGCCGCACCCGTTCCAGCCGGGATGAGACGCCCCACGATGACGTTCTCCTTCAAGCCTTCGAGCGTGTCGATCTTTCCATTGACCGCCGCTTCCGTCAGCACGCGGGTCGTTTCCTGGAACGAGGCCGCTGAGATGAACGAGCGGGTCTGCAGGCTCGCCTTGGTGATGCCGAGCAGAACCGGGGTTCCGACGGCGATCTTGCCACCCTGCTCCAAGACGCGGTTGTTCGCCTCCTCAAGCTCGGTCTGATCGACCTGTTCGCCGCTCAGGAAGGGCGTGTCACCCGGCTCGGTGATGTCGACCTTCTGCAGCATCTGCCGCACGATCACCTCGATGTGCTTGTCGTTGATGCTCACACCCTGCAACCGATAGACTTCCTGGATCTCGTTGACGAGGTAGGCGGCGAGTTCCTCCACGCCCTTGATGGCCAGGATATCGTGCGGCGCCGGGTTACCATCGACGATGTAATCACCCTTTTCGACGACGTCACCGTCCTGCAGATGAATGTGCTTACCCTTCGGGATCAAGTACTCGACAGGCTCCGCCCCTTCCTCGATCGGTACAATCGAGAGCCGCTGCTTGTTCTTGTAATCGCGGCCGAACTGGATGGTACCTGACATTTCGGCGATGATGGCGTGATCCTTCGGACGACGCGCCTCGAACAACTCCGCCACGCGCGGCAGACCGCCCGTGATGTCGCGCGTCTTTGCGCCTTCCATCGAGATGCGCGTCACGATATCGCCAGCCTTGACCTCTGCTCCCGCATCAAAGGAGAGGATCGAGTCGACAGGCAGGAAATACCGCGCGTCGCCGCCGCGCGGCAGCTTCAGGATCTTGCCGTCACGCCCTTTGATGACGATTGCCGGACGTAGATTCACCGACCGTTGATTAAGCCTCCAGTCCATGACCACGCGCTTGGCGATGCCTGTTGCTTCGTCGATGGACTCGGACATCGAGATCCCTTCCTGGAGATCCTCGAAGCCCACGATCCCGTCGATCTCCGTCATGATCGGCCGGGTGTAGGGATCCCATTCGGCGATACGCTGACCGCGCTTGACCTTGTCACCCTCGTCGACTTTCAACCGCGCGCCGTATTGGACGCGGTGCGTGGCCCTGTCGGTTCCATCCGGCCCCTCGATCACGACCGCGACATTGCGCGCCATGACCATGAGGTCACCTTCGGCGTTCCGGGCTGCGGCTCGATTCCGGATCTTCACCGTGCCATCGAAGTTCGACTCGATAAAAGATTGGTCGGCGATCTGCGCCGCCCCGCCAATGTGGAAGGTGCGCATCGTCAACTGCGTCCCTGGCTCGCCGATCGACTGAGCGGCGATGACGCCGACCGCTTCACCCATGTTGACGGGGGTTCCCCGCGCGAGATCGCGGCCATAGCAGGTCGCGCAGACGCCGTTCTTGGCTTCGCACGTCAGCACGGACCGGATTTTCACCTCCTGGATACCGGCTGCGTTGATCCGGTCGATATGCCACTCCTGGATCATCTCACCGGTCGCCACGATGGTGGTGCCGTTGATCTCCTTGAGGTCTTCGGCGGACGTTCGGCCAAGGATACGAATGGCCAGCGACGCCACGATCTGTCCGGCATCGATGATGGCCCGCATCTTGATGCCGCCTTGCGAACCGCAATCCACCGTTGAGATGATCGCGTCCTGCGCCACGTCGACGAGACGCCGCGTGAGATAGCCCGAATTGGCGGTCTTCAACGCCGTGTCGGCCAATCCCTTGCGGGCGCCATGGGTTGAGTTGAAATATTCAAGAACGGTCAGGCCTTCCTTGAAGTTGGAGATGATCGGGCTCTCGATGATCTCGCCCGACGGCTTGGCCATCAGGCCGCGCATGGCGGCGAGCTGCTTCATCTGGGCGGGCGACCCACGCGCTCCGGAATGGGCCATCATGTAGATGGAGTTGATCGGCTTATCGCGGCCGGTCTCATCCTTCTGCACCGTGGAGATGCGGATCATCATCTCCTCGGCAAGCTTGTCGGTGCACTTCGCCCAGGCATCGACGACCTTGTTGTACTTCTCGCCCTGGGTGATCAGGCCGTCATTGTACTGCTGCTCGTATTCGGTCGCCAGCGTGCGCGTGTCCTCGACGATGCGGGGCTTGGTTTCGGGCACCACCATGTCGTCCTTGCCGAACGAAATGCCGGCCCGGAACGCTTCGCGGAACCCAAGCGCCATGATCCGATCGCAGAAGATCACTGTCTCCTTCTGCCCGCAGTTGCGGTAGACCGTATCGATCATGTTGGAGATTTCCTTCTTGGTCATCAGCTTGTTGGCGACGTCGAAGGGGATCTTGGCGTGCTCGGGCAGGAGCTGCCCCAGGATCATGCGGCCTGGCGTGGTGTCGAAGATCCTCGCCACGCGCTTGCCGTCCTCATAGGTCCAGGCGCGCCCCCTGATCTTGCAGTGGAGCGTGATCGCCTTGGCCTGCAGGGCGTGCTCGATCTCGGCTTGGCTGGAGAAGACCATGCCCTGCCCGATATCGCCGTCACGCATCAACGACACGTAATAAAGGCCGAGCACGATATCCTGGCTCGGCACGATGATGGGCATACCGTTGGCCGGGTGCAGGATGTTGTTGGTCGACATCATCAACACGCGCGCTTCCAACTGTGCTTCGAGCGACAGCGGGACGTGCACGGCCATTTGGTCACCATCGAAGTCGGCGTTGAACGCGGCGCAGACCAGCGGGTGAAGCTGGATCGCCTTGCCTTCGATGAGGATGGGCTCGAAAGCCTGGATGCCAAGCCGATGCAGCGTCGGGGCGCGGTTCAGCATGATGGGGTGTTCGCGGATGACCTCGTCGAGGATATCCCAAACCTCCGGCTTCTCCTTCTCGACCAGCTTCTTGGCCTGTTTAACAGTGGTCGACAGACCCTTCGCGTCGAGCCGCGAATAGATGAACGGCTTGAAGAGTTCGAGCGCCATTTTCTTGGGCAGGCCGCACTGGTGCAGCTTGAGTTCCGGACCCACCACGATGACCGAGCGGCCCGAATAATCGACGCGCTTGCCGAGCAGGTTCTGACGGAACCGGCCCTGCTTGCCTTTCAGCATGTCGGCAAGCGACTTCAGCGGCCGCTTGTTGGCACCCGTGATAACGCGGCCGCGGCGGCCGTTGTCGAACAACGCGTCGACCGCTTCTTGAAGCATGCGCTTCTCGTTACGGATGATGATGTCCGGCGCCCGCAATTCGATCAGTCGGCGCAGGCGGTTGTTACGGTTGATGACGCGACGGTAAAGGTCGTTGAGGTCCGAGGTCGCGAAACGGCCGCCGTCCAACGGCACGAGCGGGCGGAGGTCCGGCGGGATCACCGGAACCTCGGTCAAGATCATCCATTCCGGGCTGTTACCCGAATGCATGAAGGCCTCGATGATCTTCAGACGCTTGGCGAGCTTCTTGGGCTTGAGCTCCGTTGTCGCCTCTGAGATCTCGACCTTGATCTGCTCGGCGATGCGCGGGAGATCCATGCTGCGTAGGATCTCGCGGATGGCCTCGGCGCCGATCATCGCCGTGAAATTATCCTGGCCGTACTCGTCCTGGGCGCGGATATACTCATCCTCGCTGAGGAGCTGACGGTCCTTCAGCGACGTTAGGCCCGGCTCGATCACGATGTAGGATTCGAAGTAGAGGATCCGCTCAAGGTCCTTCAGCGTCATGTCGAGCAGGAGCCCGATGCGCGAGGGAAGGCTCTTCAGGAACCAGATGTGCGCGACCGGCGCGGCAAGTGAAATGTGACCCATCCGCTCGCGCCGAACGCGCGAAAGCGTGACTTCGACGCCGCACTTCTCGCAGATGACGCCCTTGTACTTCATCCGCTTGTACTTGCCGCACAAGCACTCGTAATCCTTGATCGGCCCGAAGATGCGGGCGCAGAACAGCCCGTCGCGCTCTGGCTTGAAGGTCCGGTAGTTGATGGTCTCGGGCTTCTTGATCTCGCCGAACGACCAGGACAGGATCTTCTCCGGGCTGGCGATCGCGATCTGGATCTGGTCGAACGCCTGCGGCTGGACGACCGGATTGAAGAGATTCATCACCTCTTGTTTCATAAACGGCTCCTGAACTGGGGCGATCTGGCGGCCTCTGCCTCCGCGCCCTGCCGGACAAATCTCTGGGTCATGCGGTGGGTCGGGATGGCCCTGAAAGCCGCCCCGACCGCAATACACTCGCGTTTATTCAGCGGCTTCCGCGGTCTCTGCAGGCGTGTCCTCGATCTTCTTGGATTGCGTCAGCTCAACGTTGAGGCCGAGCGAACG
>CALMOK010000137.1:5719-8333 GCA_937871825.1 uncultured Alphaproteobacteria bacterium | reverse complement strand
CACGTTAAAGCTTTCCGGAATGCCGGTCTCGAACGTGTCGTCGCCGCGCACAATCGACTCGTACACCTTGGTGCGGCCCGCCACGTCGTCCGATTTCACGGTCAACATCTCCTGCAAGGTATAGGCGGCCCCGTAGGCTTCGAGCGCCCATACCTCCATCTCGCCGAACCGCTGTCCGCCGAACTGGGCCTTGCCGCCCAGCGGCTGCTGGGTGACGAGGCTGTAGGGCCCGATTGAGCGGGCATGGATCTTGTCGTCCACCAAGTGGTGCAGCTTCAACATGTAGATGTAGCCGACAGTCACCTTGCGGTCGAACTGATCGCCGGTACGCCCGTCATATAGCGACACCTGCCCCGACGCATCGAGACCCGCCTTTTCCAGCAGTTCGACGATGTCGGGCTCGTGCGCGCCGTCGAACACCGGTGTGGCAATCGGCACGCCGCGCTTGAGGTTATGGCCGAGTTCGACCATCTCCTCATCGTTAAGCGAAGCTACCGTCTCGTTGTCCCCGTAGATGTCGGCGAGCTTGGTCCGCAGCGGCGTCAGGTCGCCCTGGCGCATATAGACGTTCACCGCGTCGCTCACCTGCTTGCCCAAGCCCGCGCAGGCCCAGCCAAGGTGGGTTTCAAGGATCTGACCGACGTTCATGCGGCTCGGCACGCCGAGCGGGTTCAGCACGATGTCGACCGGCGTCCCATCGGCGAGAAACGGCATGTCCTCCTGAGGAACGATCTTGGATACCACGCCCTTGTTGCCGTGGCGCCCCGCCATCTTGTCGCCGGGCTGGATCTTGCGCTTCACCGCCACGAAGACCTTGACCATCTTCATGACGCCAGGCGGCAACTCGTCACCACGCTGCAGCTTCTCGACCTTGTCGAGGAAGCGGCTTTCGAGACCTTTCTTGGCCTCGTCATACTGCTTCCGCATGGCCTCGATCTCACCCATGGCGGAGTCATCGGAGACAGCGAAATTCCACCACTGGGAGCGCGGATATTCTGCGACGATCTCCTTCGTGAGAACCGTCTCCTTCTTGAAGCTTTTCGGCCCCGAGATGCCTGTCTTGCCGGTCAGCAAGGTCGACAGCCGCGCGTAAACGTTGCGATCGAGGATGGCAAGTTCGTCGTCCCGATCCTTAGCGAGCCGTTCGATCTCCTCGCGCTCGATCGCCTGGGCGCGCTCGTCCTTGTCGACGCCGTGCCGGTTGAACACCCGCACTTCGACGATGGTACCTTGCACGCCGGGTGGAACGCGGAGCGAGGTGTCTCGCACGTCCGACGCCTTCTCGCCGAAGATGGCGCGGAGGAGCTTCTCTTCCGGAGTCATCGGCGACTCGCCCTTGGGCGTGATCTTGCCGCAAAGGATGTCGCCCGCCTGAACTTCGGCTCCGATGTAGACGATGCCGGCCTCGTCGAGGTTCTTCAGCGCTTCTTCCGAGACGTTCGGGATGTCACGCGTGATTTCCTCCGGCCCGAGCTTGGTATCGCGGGCCATCACCTCGAATTCTTCGAGGTGGATCGAGGTGAACACGTCCTCCTTCACGATCTTCTCGGACAGTAAGATAGAGTCCTCGAAGTTGTAGCCATTCCAGGGCATGAAGGCGACGAGCACGTTTCGCCCAAGCGCAAGGTCGCCGAGGTCGGTCGAAGGACCGTCCGCGATGATGTCACCCTTGGCCACAAGGTCGCCGACGCGCACCAGCGGCTTTTGGTTGATGCAGGTCGACTGGTTGGAGCGCTGGAACTTCATCAGCCGGTAGATATCCACGCCGGGCTTGGCGGCATCGACTTCTTCGGTCGCCCGGATAACGATGCGGGTCGCATCGATCTGGTCGACAACGCCGGTCCGGCGAGCCGCGATCGCGGCACCCGAATCCCGCGCCACGATGGCTTCCATGCCGGTGCCCACGAGGGGAGCGTCGGCCTTTACCAGCGGCACGGCCTGACGCTGCATGTTGGAGCCCATCAGCGCGCGGTTCGCATCGTCGTTTTCGAGGAACGGGATAAGCGCCGCGGCGACCGACACGAGCTGCTTGGGGGAAACGTCCATGAAGTCGACGCGCTCGCGCGGCACCAGCATGACATCGCCCGCGTGGCGGCACAGCACCAGTTCGTCCACCAGGGTACGGTCCTGACCGGTCACCGCATTAGCCTGGGCGACGTAATGCTTGGTTTCCTCCATGGCCGACAGGTAGACGACCTCGTCGGTGACGAGACCGTCGCGAATACGGCGGTAGGGTGCCTCGATGAACCCGTATTTGTTGACCCGCGCGAAGGTCGCCAGCGAGTTGATCAACCCGATGTTCGGACCTTCCGGCGTCTCGATGGGGCAGATACGGCCATAATGGGTCGGATGCACGTCGCGCACCTCAAACCCGGCGCGCTCGCGCGTGAGGCCACCCGGGCCCAACGCCGAAAGACGGCGCTTGTGGGTGATCTCGGACAGCGGGTTCGTTTGATCCATGAACTGCGAGAGCTGCGACGATCCAAAGAATTCGCGCACCGCCGCGGCCGCCGGCTTGGCGTTGATCAGGTCCTGCGGCATCACCGTGTCGATGTCCACGGACGACATGCGCTCCTTGATGGCGCGCTCCATCCGCAGCAGACCGAGCCGATAC
>CALMOK010000137.1:0-5709 GCA_937871825.1 uncultured Alphaproteobacteria bacterium | reverse complement strand
CGCCGACAGAACGCACACGGCGATTGCCGAGATGGTCGATGTCGTCGATCTCGCCGCGTCCGTCGCGCAATTCGACGAGCGAGCGGACCACCGCCAGAATATCCTCCTTACGCAGGATCCGCACAGTGTCGGCAGCGTCGAGGTCCATGCGCATGTTCATTTTCACGCGCCCGACCGCTGAAAGATCGTAGCGCTCACCGTCGAAGAACAGCGAGTGGAACATGGCCTGGGCACTATCGATGGTCGGCGGTTCGCCGGGGCGCATCACCCGGTAAATATCGAACAACGCCTCTTCGCGCGACGAATTCTTGTCCACCGTGAGGGTGTTGCGGATATACGGACCGATGTTGATGTGATCGATGTCGAGGATCGGCAGCTCGTCGAACCCGGCCGCCAATAGCGCAGCGAGCGACTTGGCGGTAATTTCCTCGCCGGCCTCGGCGAAGATTTCGCCCGTTTCCGGATTGTAAAGATCCTCGCCGATATACTGCCCGAACAGATCCTCATCCTGGCCGCGCAGGGCCTTGATGCCGCGCTCGGCCAACAAACGCGCCGACCGCACCGTGAGCTTCTTGCCGGCCTCGATGACCACCTCGCCTGTGTCGGCGTCGATCATATCGACGGCTGCCTTCATGCCCTTCATGCGTTCGGCATCGAAGGGCACACGCCAGCCGTCCTTGGCGTGGGACCACAGGATCTTATTGTAATAGGTCGAGAGAATTTCCTCGCCATCCATGCCGAGCGCATAGAACAGCGACGTGACAGGGATCTTCCGTCGACGGTCGATGCGCGCGTAAACGATGTCCTTGGCGTCGAATTCGAGGTCGAGCCACGACCCCCGATAGGGAATGATACGGGCGGCAAACAGCAGCTTGCCCGAGGAATGGCTCTTGCCCTTGTCGTGATCAAAGAACACACCGGGCGATCGATGCATCTGGGAGACGATCACGCGCTCGGTGCCGTTCACGATGAAGGTGCCGTTCGACGTCATGAAGGGCATATCGCCCATGTAGACGTCCTGCTCCTTGATGTCCTTCACCGACTTGGCGCCAGTGTCGGGGTCGACATCGAACACGATCAGGCGGAGCGTCACCTTGAGCGGCGCGGCGAACGTCATGCCACGCTGGCGGCATTCATCAACGTCGAACTTCGGCTGCTCGAACTCGTAACGGACGAACTCGAGCAAGGCCGTGCCGGCAAAATCCGAGATCGGGAACACGGACCGGAAAACCGACTGCAGCCCCTCGTCGGGACGGCCACCCTCGGGGAGGTCGACCAGCAGGAACTGATCATAGGACGCCTTTTGAACCTCGATCAGGTTCGGCATTTCCGCGACTTCCTTGATGTGGCCAAAGAATTTGCGGACCCGTTTCCGGCCGGTATAGGTTTGCGCCATGTTGCTCCTCGAACCTTCTGGCTTGTGCGCGGCGCGGCTCCAGGAGCCATGCCATATCGTCGTCGTTAGATGATGCAGTACGGGAACCAACCGAGGCCAGGACTGTCAGGCTCGCCGCCCAATCCGCAAACCCGGGATGGATCGACCAGTGGCTCGACCCGACCGGCAGGATTCACCGTGCGTCTGACCCGTTCCGACACCGTGCTCAATTCAGAACCCACGGACAGTTGCGTCGATCACCATACCAGACGCATGAAAGGTCCCGGAGACGATCCCCGGAACCATTGCATTCCTCAATTCGGAATGAAGCGCGAAACAGTCCGCGCCCGTAAAGGCAAAGCCTTTACTTAAGTTCGACCTTGGCCCCAGCCTTCTCGAGTTGGGCCTTGAGCTTGGCGGCATCGTCCTTCGACACGCCTTCCTTGACGGCCTTCGGAGCGGCTTCGACCAGGTCCTTGGCCTCCTTGAGGCCCAGACCCGTGATGGCGCGCACTTCCTTGATGACTTCGATCTTCTTGTCGCCGATGGCCGCCAACATGACGGTAAACTCGGTCTGTTCTTCAACTGGCGCGGCGGCGGCGGCCGGACCTGCCGCGACCGCGACGGCGGCGGCAGCGGAGACGCCCCACTTTTCTTCCAGAAGCTTGGCGAGTTCAGCCGCTTCCAGCACGGTCAAGGCCGACAGGTCGTCGACGATTTTTTCAAGATTTGCCATGATGAGATTCCTGATATCTGGTTTGAACCGAATAATTACAAGACGCCGCCGTCAGGCTGCATCACGATCGGCATAGGCCGCGAAGACACGCGCCAGCTTGGCAGCCGGAGCGGTCGAGAGCTGCGCAAGCTTGGTGGCGGGTGCCTGGATCAGGCCCACCAGCTTGGCACGCAATTCGTCGAGCGACGGCAAGGTCGCGAGAGCCCTCACCGACTCGACGTTCAACGCGGTCTGTCCCATGGCGCCGCCAAGGATCACGAACTTGTCGAAATCCTTTGCGAAAGCCACGGCGACTTTCGGTGCCGCCACTGGATCGTCCGAATAGGCGATCAAGGTCGGCCCGCGCATCAGCGAGCCGATCGAAGCGACATCCGTGCCTTCGAGAGCAATCTTGGCAAGGCGGTTCTTGGCGACCTGAACGGTCGCGCCAGCGGCACGCATCTGCTTGCGCAAATTCTGCATCTGGGCGACGGTCAGGCCGGAATACTGGGCGACCACCACGACCGATGTTTTTTCGAAAACATCGTGGAGCGTCGTGACGAACTCCTTCTTTTCCGCTCTGTCCACAGCGCACTCTCCGATGGGCGGGAACCTGGAAAAAGCCCCGCCGGTTGCACATCCACCGCGCGCGAGACCATGGCGTTGATCCATGATCACTGGGTCGCGATGGTCATTGTGCCTGCCCCCGGGAGCGATCGCTGATCGCCGCCGGACAGATGGTTCGAACCAAATAGCGACGACCACTCGCGCGGTCGCCTCAAAAATCCGGCTATCCCCGTCTATGCGAGCATCGAACCATTGCTCTTCGGCCAAAGCCCCAAGCGGTTCTGATATCAAGCCGGCCGACGTACTGGCCCATGCACTCGCAGTCTCGGACAGGACACGGCCGAAACGACAGGTTCAACCCACCGCTTCAGCCCATCCACCCCAAACGCCCCGCTCCTTTCAAAGAGCGGTTCATCTCGGGACTTCATGATTTGCGTTGCGGCAAATCCAACCTGTTCCTTAACGCCCGTTCCGCGATCTGCCAAGGGGCAGAACGAAAATTTCGCCCCTGTCAAGTGATGTACGGGCGAAGCATCTTAACCATTCTGACTGTTGGCCGCCATCACGGTCGACGGGTCGACTTTTACGCCCGGCCCCATCGTCGAGGAGATCGCGACGCGCTGCACATAGGTGCCTTTGGCGCCGGTCGGCTTGGCGCGTGTCACGGCGTCGACGAACGCCTTAATGTTCTCGATGAGCTTGTCACCGTCGAAGGAGGCCTTGCCGACGCTTCCCTGGATGATGCCCGCCTTCTCGACGCGAAACTCGACCGCACCACCCTTGGAGGCCGTGACGGCGGAGGCGACATCCATGGTGACGGTGCCGACCCTGGGGTTCGGCATCAGGCCGCGGGGACCCAGCACCTTGCCGAGCCGACCAACCAGACCCATCATGTCGGGCGTTGCGATGCAGCGATCGAACTCGATCGTGCCACCCTGGACGCTGGCGACAAGATCCTCGGCGCCCACGATGTCGGCGCCTGCGTTACGGGCTTCGTCGGCCTTGGCGCCGCGGGCGAACACAGCCACCCGGACGGTGCGACCCGTGCCGTTCGGCAGGTTGACGACGCCGCGCACCATCTGGTCGGCGTGTTTGGGATCAACGCCGAGGTTCATGGCGATCTCCACGGTTTCGTCGAACTTCGCCGCCGCGCGCGATTTGACGAGTTCGACGGCATCGCCGACGCCATAGAGCTTGATGCGGTCGATACCCTCTCGGGCCTTTGCGATACGCTTTCCGATATGTGCCATCGTGATTACCCCACCACCTCGAGGCCCATCGAACGGGCAGAACCTTCAATCATCGCCATAGCGGCCTCAACCGTGGCGCAGTTCAAATCGACGATCTTCTTTTCGGCGATCTCGCGGACCTGGCTGCGGGTGACGCGTCCAACGGATCCCTTGCCGGGCGTCTTGGATCCGCTCGCGATGCCGGACGCCTTCTTGAGCCAGAACGAGACCGGCGGCAGTTTCATTTCGAAGGTGAAGGAGCGGTCCTGAAACGCCGTGATCACCACGGGGATCGGCGAGCCCTTTTCCATCTGCGCCGTACGGGCGTTGAAGGCCTTGCAGAATTCCATGATGTTCAACCCGCGCTGACCAAGCGCGGGCCCGATCGGTGGGGACGGATTGGCGGCGCCGGCCGGCACCTGTAGTTTGATATAACCCGTAATCTTCTTTGCCATGATGCACTCCAGAACGCCGCGACCGAAGCCTGTCGGCGGTTGCTTCGTGGTTCGTCGCCGACCGGCAGGCTGACCGGGCTTGAACTTCCACGCGGGGGACGAAGCGGCCCGACAGGCAGGCGCGTTTCGTTGAACGAAGGCTCAAATCGACCGACGGGGTCGAACCTGCTGGCTCGGCCATGGCGATCCGTTTCAGCCTTTGCCGGCCTTTACGGCCGATGCTCGATCAGAGCTTCTCCACCTGACCGAATTCGAGATCGACCGGCGTGGCACGGCCAAAGATCAGCACGGCGACCTGGACGCGGGAGCGGCCCTCGTCGACTTCCTCGACGACCCCGTTGAAGGACGCGAAAGGACCATCCGCCACGCGAACCTGCTCGCCCACCTCAAACACCACCGACGACTTGGGCCGCTCGACGCCTTCGGCCACCTGCCCCTTGATCCGCTCGGCTTCCGCGTCGGGGATCGGCATCGGCTTCTTGTCGGCCCCCAGGAAGCCCGTGACCTTGGGGGTGTTCTTGATCAGGTGGTAGACGTCATCGGTCAGGTCGGTCTTGACCAGCACGTAGCCGGGAAAGAATTTGCGCTCGGCGCTGACCTTGCGGCCGCGCTTGACCTCGATGAAGTTCTCGGTCGGCACGAGGATCTCGTCGAACTTATCGGCCAAGCCCCGCTGGGCGGCCTGCTCACGGATCGAGTCGGCGACTTTCTTCTCGAAGTTCGAATAAGCATGGACGATGTACCAGCGCATGCTCATGGCTTCACCCCGCGGTTTAGTGGTCGGCACGGCAAGTGATGCCGGTTGGCGGCATGAGAGCCCCTCATCGTCCGAGACCCAGGATCAGCCCAACAACGAAGTGGATCAACTGGTCGGCTGCTACGAAGAAAGCCGAAGCGAAAATCACCATCAGCAGAACCATGCCGGTGGTGATCAGGGTTTCCCGGCGAGACGGCCAGGTCACCTTCGACGCTTCGGTGCGAACGTCCTGCAGATATTGAAATGGGTTCGCCATGGTGATCCAACAGCCTCCGGTCGGCCGCCTCGCGACGGGCCTGGCAGACCTCGGCGGCCTTGCCTGGACGCTTGCCTCAAAGAACAGCGGCGCGGGACCGGTTGGTCACGCGCCACATGGGCTGCTATATCGACAGACCCGCAGAAGGCCAAGAGAAATTTCAGTCGGCCCCAGGATCGCGGCGACGGGACAATATGGATTGGTTGGCGATTGGCAGGAGAGGTGGGACTCGAACCCACAACCCCCGGTTTTGGAGACCGGTACTCTAGCCGATTGAGCTACACTCCTGCAGGGCGACACGCACGGGCTCGAAAGCCCAGGCGCCACGCGCCCGGTGCTTCTGCACGAATTCGCC
>CALMOK010000136.1 GCA_937871825.1 uncultured Alphaproteobacteria bacterium | reverse complement strand
CCCTTCGAGCAGACAGCCGAAACAGAACCCGATCACCACGAGCACGATGCGGCGGTCGTTCGGCATGTGGTCGACGATCCAGTCCCGGAAAGCGTCGAAGCGGCCGGAGATCACCGCGATGTTGTAGAGCAGCAGCGCGTTGAACACGATCCACATCACCGGCCAGATGGCGAAGACCATGCCGGCCGCGATCGAGTCGAGGGCGAGGCCGAGCGGGAATCGCCAAACCAGGACGGCGATGAGCAAGGCCGCGACGAGCCCGCCCAGCGAAGCCTGCCAGGCCGGCCTGCGCAGCACTCCGAGGAGGATCAGCACGGTCGCGATCGGCACCGCGGCGACCAGGAACGACAAAGCCAGGCTTCCGCCGACCGGCGTCAGCAATTGATTGAACATCGTTTCCCCCCTTGTAGCCTTTTTATGATCGGACCGGCTTCAGTCGGGCAGGCTCGCCGGCCGTGGGCCGCCCGTGGCCCAATCGAGTAATTGAGCCGTGTGCAACACGGGGACGCCGGTGCCGGAGGCGATCTGGGTCATGCAGCCGATGTTGCCGGCCGCGATCAGGTCCGGCCGGGTGCGCTCGATGTTGGCGACCTTGCGGTCCCGCAACTGGGTCGCGATGGTTGGCTGCAACAGGTTGTAGGTACCGGCCGAACCGCAGCACAGGTGGGCTTCGGGCACGTCCACCACGTCGAACCCCGCCGCCGCCAGGAGCCGCTTCGGCTCGGCACGCACCTGCTGGCCGTGCTGGAGCGAGCAGGCGCTGTGGTAGGCCACGCGTTGCCCGGTCACCACCGTGGGCGCCGCGAGGCCGAGGTCGTCCATCACCTCGGTAATGTCGCGCGTGAGGCCCGATACCCGTTTCGCCGGTTCGGCGAGGGCCGGGTCCTCGCGAAACATGAAGCCGTAATCCTTGACGGTGGTGCCGCACCCGGACGCGTTGATCACGATCGCGTCGAGCCCGGCGCCGTCGATCTCGCGGCTCCAGGCCTCGATGTTGGCCCGCGCGGCGGTGCGCCCGTCCTGGCCGAAGTGGTGGGTCAACGCCCCGCAGCAGCCCGCGCCTCGCGCGACGACCACCTCGCAGCCGTGGCGCGTCAGCAGGCGGATCGTCGCCTCGTTGATCTGCGGGGCGAGCACTTTCTGGGCGCATCCGGTCAGCAGCGCCACCCGCTTGACCCGTGTTCCCGTGGCGGGAAACACCTGCGGCCGGTCGGTGGGCGAAGCCGGCGGGACCCGCGCCGGGGCGAGCGCCAGTAGCGGACGAAGCGCCGTCGGCATCAACCGGGCGAAGGGCTTGCCGAGCCGGGCCGCCTGAAGACCAAGGCGGAATAGACCCGGGCGGGGCAGCACGAGGCCGATCATCATTCGCAGGACGCGATCCGGCCAGGGCCGCACATAGGTTTGCTCGATGTGGTGTCGGGCGTGATCGACGAGGTGCATGTAGTTCACACCCGACGGACAAGTGCTCATGCAGGCGAGGCAGGACAGGCAACGATCGATGTGCTTGACCACCTGGGCGGTGGCTGGGCGATCGTTTTCCAGCATGTCCTTGATGAGGTAGATGCGGCCGCGCGGGCTGTCGAGTTCGTCGCCAAGCAGGACATAGGTCGGACAGGTGGCGGTGCAGAACCCGCAATGGACGCAGGCCCGCAGGATCTTCTCCGAGGCGGCCGTGTCGGGATCGGCGAGTTGGGCGTCGCTGAAACGGGTCTGCATCGGATCACATCCCTTGCTGCATGCGGCCGGGGTTCAAGATCGCCTTGGGGTCGAAGCCGGCCTTGACGCGCCGGGCGAGCGCGGCGAGGGCCGGCTGGGCGGGCTGGAACACCGGCCCGACCGCGCGCACGGCCTCCGGGGCGCAAATCAGCGTGGCATGGCCGGCCTCGCCAAGAGCCGCCCGCACGACCGTGGCGCCACCGTCGGGGCCGGCGTCCCGCTCGTCGAGGGCGAGCCACAACAATCCCCCGCCCCAATCGTAGAATCCTTCGGCCGACGCCAAGCGGGCCTCTACCCGGCGCAGCAGCGCCGGCGCCGTCGAGGGAGGCGGGCATAGGCGCCAGATCACCCGCTCGCCTTCGCCCACAAGGGCCCGCACGGCCCCGATCTCGTTCCACAGCGCCGAACTGTTCCGATCGTTCAGCCGCTCGCCCGCGCCAAGAAGGCTTTGCAGCGCCGCAGCCCGGTAGTCGACGGAGGGCCGGGGTCCCTCGAGGCGCAACACGGTCGCCGCCCCGCCCGACAGGGCCGCCACCTTCGAGCGCGCCGCCGCGCCCGCTGGCAGGTGCGCGGCCGCCGACACCTCGTGCGGGCTGTTCAGCGCGCTGGCGAGCGTCGCCACCGCGGCTTCGTCGCCGAGGCCCTGCATCACGAGGCTGCAGGTGGTTTCGGGCCGGGGCAGCACCCGCACGCTGAGTTCGGTCAACACCGACAAGGTGCCGTAGGCGCCCGCCTGCAGCTTGCCCATGTCGTAGCCGGTCACGTTCTTGACGACGCGGCCGCCGGCCTTCCATTCCTCGCCCCGGCCGTTCACCGCCGAAAAGCCGAGGAAGTGGTCGCGCGCCGCTCCTGCCCGCACCCGGCGCGGACCCGCGAGGTTGCAGGCGACCGTGCCGCCCAGCGTGGGCTCGCCCCCCGTTCCCAACAGGTCGCGCCAGTCGGGCGGCTCGAAGGCGAGCATCTGGCCCCGGGCGTCGAGCTGCGCGACGAGCCTCGCCATCGGCGTCGCGGCCCGCGCGGTCAGCACCAGTTCGGCCGGCTCGTAGTCGACGATCCCGTCAAAGGCCCCAAGGTCGAGGACATGGTCGGTGCGGGGCGGGCGGCCGAGCGCGCGCTTGCTGCCGCCGCCGAGGATCTCAAGCGTTTCATCCTTGGCGAGCGCGGCCGTGACGGCTTCCTCCAACTGCGTGGTGTCGGCGGGACGGAGCACGGCCACGGCGGCCTCAGAACCGGGGAAGGTCGGGAAAGCGGGTCTGCCCGGCGTGGACGTGGACGCGGCCGAGTTCGGCGCATCGGCAAAGCTGCGGGAACACCTTGCCGGGGTTGAGAAGGTTGCCAGGGTCGAAGGCGCATTTCAGACGCTGCTGCTGGTCGAGGTCGACCTTGTCGAACATGGTGTCCATGAGGTCGCGCTTTTCGACGCCCACCCCGTGCTCGCCTGTCAACACGCCGCCGACCTCGACGCACAGGCGAAGGATGTCGTTGCCGAACTCTTCGGCCCGTTCGAGTTCCCCGGGGTTGTTGGCGTCGTAAAGGATCAGCGGGTGGAGGTTGCCGTCGCCCGCGTGAAAGACGTTTGCCACCCGCAGGCCGTGCAGGGCTTCCATCTGCTTCATCCGCGCCAGCACGTCGCCGAGGCGCTTGCGGGGGATGGTGCCGTCCATGCAGTAGTAATCGGGGGACAGTCGCCCCACGGCCGGGAAGGCGGCCTTGCGGCCGGCCCAGAACAGCAGGCGCTCCTCCTCGCTGCGGCTTATGCGGCAGGTGGTGGCCCCGTGCCGGCCCGCGATCGTTTCCACGGCCTCGATCAGGTGGTCGACCTCGGCGCCGCAGCCGTCGAGTTCCACGATGAGCAGGGCTTCGGCGTCCAGCGGATAGCCCGCGTGAACAAAGGCCTCGGCGGCCTCCGCGGCAAGGCGATCCATCATCTCCATGCCGCCCGGGATGATGCCGGCGCCGATCACGGCGGCGACGCACTCGCCGGCGCCCTCGATCGTCGGGAAGCCGATCAACAGCGCGCGCGCGCCGGGCGGCTTGGGCAGGATACGGACGGTGACCTCGGTGACCACGCCGAGCAGGCCCTCGGACCCCACCATGACGCCGAGAAGGTCGTAGTCGCCGCTATCGAAATGCTTGCCGCCCAGGCGGACGACCTCGCCCGCCATGGTGACCATCTCGATCCCGATCACGTTGTTGGTGGTCAGCCCGTATTTGAGACAGTGCACGCCGCCGGAGTTTTCCGCGACATTGCCGCCGATCGTGCATGCGATCTGGCTCGACGGGTCGGGGGCGTAGTAGAAGCCGGCGTCCTGCACCGCGTGGGTGATGCCGAGGTTGGTGACGCCGGGCTGCACCACGGCGCAGCGGTTGGCGACGTCGACCTCCAGGATGCGCTTGAACTTGCCGAGACCTAGCAACACGCCATCCTCAAGCGGCAGCGCCCCGCCCGACAACGAAGTGCCCGCCCCGCGCGGCACCACCTTGACGCCGGCCGCGTTGCAATAGCGCAGGATGGCGACGACATCGGCGGTCGTTTCGGGCAGCACCACCACCATGGGCAGCGTGCGATAAGCGGTGAGGCCGTCGCTCTCGTAGGCGCGACGCTCGAGTTCGTCGTCGATCACCCCCTCGCCGGGCAGGATCTCGCGCAAACCTGCCACGATGGCGGCGCGGCGCGCCAGAACGGCGTCGTCCGGCATGGGCATGCGCAACATGGCGTTCTCCCTTCCGGCGATGCGCCGGCTCGTGGTTCGGTTCGGGGCGGCGCTCTCCGGCGTCGTTGATCCATCATCGGTCAGCGGGCGATCAGGATCGCCCGGAAGTCATTGACGTTGGTGCGCGTCGGCCCCGTGACGACGAGGTCGCCGAGGCCTGAGAAGAAGCCGTAACCGTCATTGTCGGCGAGACGGGCGCGCGCGTCCAGCCCCAGGCTCGCCGCCCGGGCCAGGGTGTCGGGGGAAAGCCATGCGCCGGCGTTGTTCTCCGTGCCGTCGATCCCGTCGGTGTCGCAGGCGACCGCGTGGATGCCGGGGTGGCCGTCGAGGGCGACCGCCAGCCCGAGCAGGAACTCGGCGTTACGCCCACCCCGTCCCCGGCCCCGCACCGTGACGGTTGTTTCCCCGCCCGAGATCAGCACGCAGGGGGCGGGCGCCGGTTGATCATGCCCGGCGCATTGGCGGGCGATGCCGGCCATCACCAGGGCGACGGTGGCGGCTTCGCCCTCGATGGCGTTGCCGAGGATGAGCGGCGCGATCCCCGCCGCCCTGGCGACCCGCGCGGCCGCCTCGAGCGAGTCCTGCGGCGTCGCCAGCATGGTGAAGCGGCTCCGGCCGAAGGACGGGTCGCCCGGCTTCGGGGTTTCGGCCTCGGGCCGCTCCAGCCAGCGCGCGATCGCCGGAGGCGGCTCGATGCCGTAACGCGCCAGCACGGCGCGGGCTTCGCCGGAGGTCGAAGGGTCGGGCACGGTGGGGCCGGAGGCGATCACCGCCGGATCATCGCCCGGCACGTCCGAGATGGCGAGGGTGACAAGGGTGGCCGGCGCCGCGGCGAGCGCCAAACGCCCGCCCTTGATGGCCGACAGGTGCTTTCGCACGCAGTTCATGTCGCCGATGCCGGCCCCGCTCCGCAGCAGGGCGCGGTTCACCGCCTGCTTGTCGGCAAGGTCGAGGCCGCCCGCCGGCAGCGCCAGCAGGGCGGAGCCGCCGCCCGACACGAGGCACAGCACGAGGTCGTCCGGCCCGAGCCCGCCCAGACGATCGAGCATGCGGCCGGCAGCCGCCTGCCCGGCCGCGTCCGGCACGGGATGGCTGGCCTCGACCACCTCGATCCGGCGCAACGGGCCGACGCCGTGTCCATATCGGGTGACCACGAGGCCCGACAACGGCCGGTCGGCGGGCCAGGCCGCTTCCACCACCCGCGCCATCGCGGCGGCGGCCTTGCCGGCCCCCACCACCACCGTGCGGCCGACCGGCGGTGACGGCAGGTGCGGCGGCAGGCAAACCTCCGGTGCGGCCGCGTCAACGGCGGCCTTGAACATCTGAAGCAGCAGCGTGGTTTCGGGTGCCGCCATGGCGGGCTTTCCTGATGGCAAGGGCCTCCCTGATATCAGACCGGTGCCGCGCTGCCACGTGGCCCTTCACCGGATTTGCGAGCCGCCGTTCGAGAAAGCGAACCCGCGGGATGGCCTCACCCATTTCCCGCCACTGCCGCGAAAGCCTCCGGCCGGTCACGACGCGGCGCGGGGCGTGTTACCCGCACGAGCCCCGGACGGCACGAGGCCCGGGTTCCCCCGATGACTGCCATCGCGACACCATATCTGGGCGCGGATCGCGGCCACGCCCCAGCGCCAACCACATCGGATTCGAGGCGTTCGGACGTGCCCTCACGCCGCCGCGGAACGGGGCTTGGACATGACCCGGGCGCCGCCGAGCCTCGTTGAACCATCATCGGGCCGCGACGACGCCGGTTGGGTCTGGGTGATTTGAAACCGACCTGTCATGCGGACGAGCTCGTCCGCGCCCCGCCTCAGATCGTGGCTGGCGGCAGTGCTGCGCTCCACCATCGCGACGTTTTCCTGGGTCACGTGGTCGATCTGGTTGAGGGCCGCGTTCACCTCCCGAAGTCCGATCGCCTGATCCTGGGACGACGCCGCGATGTCGGACACGGCGGCCGTGATGTCACCGACCTGGGCGGCCATGCGGGCAAGCGCGTCCGCCGTTTGCACGACCAGCTTGACCCCGGACCCGACCTGCTGGGTCGAGGACGCAACCAGGGCATGGATCTCCTTGGCGGCCTGCGCCGAGCGTTGCGCCAAGGCCCGCACCTCGCTGGCGACAACCGCGAAGCCGCGTCCGGCATCCCCGGCCCGGGCCGCCTCGACGCCAGCGTTCAACGCCAGCAGGTTGGTTTGAAACGCGATCTCATCGATCACCGCGATGATCTGACCGATCTCGCGCGAAGAGCGTTGGATACCATCCATGGCCGCCATGGCTTCCTGGACCACCTCGCTCGACCGTTCCGCGTCGGCGCGGGTTTGCGTCGTGACGCTCCGCGCCCGAGCGGCGTTCTCAGCCGTCCTGTGAACCGTCGCCGTGATGTGGTCCACGGCCGCTGCGGTTTCTTCCAGGCTTGCGGCCTGTCGCTCGGTACGCTGGCTGAGGTTGTCCGCCGCACGCGCGATTTCAGTGGAGCCGGTCCGGATGCCACCGGTGCAATCCACGACGCCACCCATCATGGTCTGCAACTGCGCCATGGTGGTGTTCAGGTCCACCCGGAGCTTCTCGTAGGGCTCGGGAAGCGCCGTCTCGAGACGATACGTGAGGTCGCCGGCCGCGAGCCGCTCGAGCCCGGCACCGATCGATCCGACCACCAGCGAAGCGGCCCGTCGGGTCGCGACCTGCTCCGAAGCAGACCTGACCTGTTCGTTTTCGGCGGCGCGGCGCTCGCGCGAGGCGGCCTGCTCGCGTGCGAGCGCGTCGGTCTGGACCGCGTTGTCCTTGAACACTTGAACGGCTCGCGCCATCTGCCCGATTTCGTCGGCGCGGCCGAGCGCCGGCACCTTGGTGTCGAGCCGCCCGTTGGCCAAGTCCGCCATGACGGCGCGGAGTTCGCGAAGGGGGCCGAACGCCCGTCGCACCGAGGCGAACAAGGCCAATCCCCCGATCAGGATCAGAACGGCGCCGCTCACCATGGCGGCCTTTTCGATCCTGGTGAGGATGGCGAGGTCGTCGTCCTTCTTGACACCGACGTAGATGATACCGATCGGGGCGCCTTGCGCGTCCTTCAGCGGCTCGTAGGCGGTGAAATAATTGGTGCCGAGGATGGTCGCCTCCCCGTGATAGGTCCGCCCCTCCTTCAGGACGGCATCGTAAACCGGGCCGGCAGCAAGGTGCGTCCCGGTCGCCCGCGTTCCATCCGGATTGAGGACGTTCGTGCTGACCCGCAGGTCGTGGCGGAACAGGGTGGCGGTGCCGCCCGCGATGTCGCGAACCTTGTCGACCAGTGCGGTGGTGCCACCAATAATCTGGCCGTTCGCACCGACGAGATGGTCACCTTCGAGCCGCACCGGTCCGTCGCCACCCTCGTTCCGCAACAGGTCGCGCGCCAGCGCCATGTTGACGTCGAGCCGGTTCTGGGCTTGACCGGTCACCGCTTCCTCGACCTGCCGGACGACGAGCGAGGCCGTCAGGGCGACCGACAGGGCGACGATCACCGCCCCTACGAGGGCCAATCGGGCCGCGGTGCTCCAGCGCATGGGAAGCAAAGCATCTGACAAGCGGAACGTGTGCATGGACCCTCAAGGGTGAACCGTTGAAGGACGCGTCACGGACCATCGGGTCGAGCGCATGCTTCACAAAAATTTGCGATCGAAGCATAGCAAGCCGCCAGTTACCGTCGATTTAAGTGAATTGGTGGATGTCGGTTGAGTTGGCGTAACGGAGGTACCGACGCCGGCAAATGTAACGACAATGTATCGACTAAGCCCAGGGATCTTTACCGGGCCGTTCCGACGATACCTGATGGAGTTTCAGCCCGTCGTAAGCGACTGGCGAGCCGATCAGCGGCGGCCGTAACATGGGATGACTGTGGTGCGGACGGCGGGACTCGAACCCGCACGGAGCCAGGCTCCGAAAGATTTTAAGTCTTTTGCGTCTACCATTTCGCCACGTCCGCCCGTCGGGTGGCACGCCATCCGACGTCCTCCCATAACCCGAGCGGACAAGTTAGGGCCAGCCCTCCCGCCCGGTTTCAGCTGAAATCGCCTATCCTACCGCGCCCTTGGCGATCGGTGGTTGAAACGTCAGCCCCATATCCCAAGGAAAATAGATCCATGTGTCCTGCGAGACTTCGGTCACAAAGGTGTCGACCACGGGGCGGCCAAGCGGCTTGGCATAAAGCGTGGCGATGTGGGCCTTGGGCAGCATGGTCCGCACCATCTGGGCGGTCTTGCCCGTGTCGACGAGGTCGTCGATCACCAGCACGCTCGCGCCCTCGTCGCCGAGGTCGAGCACGCTTGGCGACAACCCCTTGATGACCTCGAGCCCGCCCTGGTTGGCGTAATCGTGGTAGCTGGCGATGCAGACGGTTTCGATGAGGCGCAGGCCGAGTTCGCGCGCCACGATGGCGGCTGGCACCAGGCCGCCGCGCGTGATGCAGACGATGGCTTTGAACTGCGCGGCGTCGCTGAGTCGCCAGGCGAGCGCGCGCGCGTCGCGGTGGAACTGGTCCCACGACACCGGAAAAGCCTTGTCGGAATGCGGGTCGCTCATCAAGCCTCCGGGAGATCGCGTGTTGTTATCGTTCAGGCCGGGACGCCGTCCCCGTGCAGGTGGTCTAGGAGGGCCAGGACGGCCGCCTTGGCGGCCTCGACGGCGCCCGCGTCCTTGCCCCGCACCACGATCTGGTTGTGGAAGGTCCCATCCCGGAACGCCGGGTAGGAGCCGATCGAGACCGAGGCATGCGCGGTGGCGATGTCCCGGAGGCCGGCCGCGTAGGCCCCTTCGGGCAGGCCCTTTGCCTCGACCGTGTCGACGATCATCCGCGCCCCGGCCCGCAGGCGGGGCGCGACGTCGTCCAGCATGGATTGCATGATGGCCGGCACGCCCGCCATCACCACCACGTTGCCCACCATGAAACCCGGCGCCTTGGAGATCGCGTTTTGGATCAGGCTGGCGCCCTGCGGAATGCGGGCCATGCGGCGGCGCGCCTCGTTGAGGTCTTCGGGTTTGATGCGTTGGAGGAGAAGCTCGATGGCGCGCGGGTCCTCGCCGATCGGCAGGCCGAACGCTTTGGCAACGCTGTCGGCCGTGATGTCGTCGTGGGTCGGGCCGATGCCGCCCGTCGTGAACACGTAGGTGTAGCGGTGGCGTAACGCGTTGAGCGCCGTCACGATCTCGTCCTCGACGTCGGGCACGACGCGCACCTCGCGCAGGTCGATGCCCATGCCGGTCAGGTATTCGGCGATGTAGCCGATGTTCTTGTCCTTGGTCCGGCCGGACAGGATCTCGTCCCCGATCACCAGGATGGCGGCGCTGACGGAGGGAGGTGTTTCTTCTGTCATGGTGGGCTCCGATGGAAGCCGCATACCCCGGCGCGACCCCGATGCACAAGGGCCGAGGTGCCGGGCCGGTGGAGCCTCGCCTCATGGGCGGCGGTAGATCAGGTTGGTGCCGGTGCGCCGCACCAGCCCGTAGCCGCGCTGGCGCAACAAGGCTTCCAGGTCGATGCCCCAGCGCGCCGGCGCGTCCTCCACGATCAGGACCGTGGGCCAGAGCGCCGGGGGGGCGTGTTCGAAGAAGGGTTCGACGATGAGGTCCTCGGCACCTTCCACGTCGATCTTCATGGCGTCGACGCGATCGAACGCCTCGTCGGCCAGCAGGCTCAGGAGGGATTTCGCCTGTACCTCGATGTGGCGGCCGCGCGCGTGGGCGTTGACGATCCGCATGGATGTTTCCCCGCTGTTCATCGGGTTCACGAACAGCGTCACGGGGCCGGTCCTGTCGGCCACAGCGCAAGCGATGGCCTTGATGGTTGAAAAAGCGTTGACGCGAATGTTGTAGATCAGGCGCTCGAAGATGTCGGGCTGGGGCTCGATCGCCAGGATGCGGGCGCGCGGCCCGGCATGCGCCGCCACGAACAGGCAATAACCACCGACATCGGCGCCGATGTCCACGAAGACGATGTCGTCGCGCATGTTGGCGAGGAGGTAGGCGCGCTCGTCCTCGTCGAAATATTGCGGCGTGAAGAGCAGCTTCTTCTCGGAATTGTTGCGCGCCGGGAAAAGCCGCATCCTCGTTCCGAGCGATTCAACATCCATGGGACGGCCATGCAGCATCTTCAGCCCGAGCGAGCGAAGCAGAAAGGCGCGACGCTTGCCGAGCCATCCGTTGGACGAGCGGCGCGTCAGCGCGATCAGCCGGGCCACCAGGCCGCGGGGCCGGAACTGGCCGAAGGATGTCAGATCATTCGCTGCGGGTTTCATCGCTTGGCTTAGGCTTCCATCCCGTATAGCCGCCGGCCCGGCCGATCACGATCGACATCGATGGCCACGGTTCGGCCGACGTCGTGAACGACGGCCCTCCTCCCGGTGCGACGCCAAACCAGGATCGGACGACATGGAGTCGCCTCTCGAACCATCGCGGTGCCATCAATCGCCGGTTGTTGTTGAGCGGATCGACCGGACGCCGATCGTGCTCGCGCACGACGTCTTGTAATCCGCTTTGCGAATTCGACCTACGTCCATTAGATCAGACGGAACAGAAAGCCAAAGCCGCGCGGCCGGCTTTCGACGCTCAATGGGCGCGCCCGCGCCCGCTCGGACCAGATCCCATGACCTTCGTCGAAGCGATGGCGGTGCCAAGCCGCAAGAACGGACAGATCAAGCTGCACGGCCCCGCGGCCTTCGAGGCGATGCGCAAGGCGGGCCGCCTCACCGCCGAGGCGCTCGACATGCTGGTCGACCACGTGCGTCCGGGCGTCGCGACGGAGACGCTCGACAAGCTGGTGTTCGACTTCGCGATGGACCACGACGCCTACCCGGCCTCGCTCGACTACCGGGGCTTCACCAAATCGATCTGCACGTCGATCAACCACGTGGTGTGCCACGGCATTCCGGACGACAAGCCGCTGCGGGACGGCGACATCGTCAACATCGACGTCACCCTGATCGTGGACGGATGGCACGGCGATTCGAGCCGCATGTACGCGGTGGGCGAGGTCGCCCGCAGGGCCGAGCGCCTGATGGACGTCACCTACGAGGCGCTGCTGCGCGGCATCGCCGAGGTTCGGCCCGGCGCCACGACGGGCGATATCGGGGCCGCCATCCAGGTCTACGCCGAAGCGGAGCGCTGCTCGGTGGTGCGGGAATTCTGCGGCCACGGCCTCGGGCAATTGTTTCACGACGAGCCCAACATCCTGCATTACGGCCGGCGCGGCGAAGGTGTCGTGCTCAAGCCCGGCATGTTCTTCACCATCGAGCCCATGCTCAACCTCGGCAAGCCGAGCGTGAAGGTTCTGGCGGATGGCTGGACGGCGGTGACGCGGGACCGCTCCTTGTCGGCGCAATTCGAGCATACGATCGGCGTCACCGAAACCGGCGCCGAGATCTTCACCGGGTCGCCGGGCGGCCTGATGCACCCGACGCGCCGCTGATTTCCGGGCGGCTCCGGTGAACGAAGCCTCGCCCGGCGACAAGCCCCACTACCACGGCCATCGCGCGCGGCTGCGGTTGCGCTTCGAGACGGGCGGCGGCGACGCGCTGGCCGACTACGAACTGCTCGAACTCATGCTGTTCCGCGCTCTTCCCCGTCGCGACGTGAAACCCATCGCCAAGGCCCTCCTGGCCCGTTTCGGCTCCTTCGCAGAAGTGCTGGCGGCCCGGCCCGAGCGTCTCGCCGAAGTGGAGGGGGTGGGCGAGGGCGTGGTGCACGACTTCAAGGTGATCGAGGCGGCGGCGCGGCGCCTCACGCGGGGGGAGATCCGACACAAGCAGGCGCTCGCCTCCTGGAAGGAGGTGCTGGCCTACTGCCGCACCGCCATGGCCTTCGCCGAGCGGGAAGAGTTCCGCATCCTTTTCCTCGACAAGCGCAACGCCCTGATCGCCGACGAGGTGCAGGGCGTCGGCACCATCGACCACACGCCCGTCTACCCCCGCGAGGTGATCCGGCGCGCGCTCGAACTCGGCTCGACGGCGTTGGTGCTGGTGCACAACCACCCGTCGGGCGACCCCACCCCGTCGCAGGCCGACATCAAGCTGACGCTGGACATCATCGCCATCGCCAAGCCCATGGGCATCGCCATCCACGACCACCTCATCGTCGGCAAGGCGGGCCATTCGAGCCTGAAGGCCATGAAGTTCATCTGAGGGCCGGCGGGAGCCCGGCCGCGAGATCGTCGGGCTCGTCCACGTCGAAGCCGACGGCGCCGTTCAAACTGGCCAATTCGATCACGCGCAGCGCGGGGTCCCGCAACAGGCGACGCGCGCCTTCGTCGCCTCGAAGACTCGCCGCTCGGGCGAACAGGCTGCGTCGCAGCAGGACGGGATTGCCCCGGATGCCGTCGTGAACCGGCACGGCGGCGTCCACTTCGGGGTCGTCGCGTGCGGCCCGGATCAGGCCGTCAATCGTGGCGGCGTCGACCAGCGGCATGTCGCCGAGGAGGATCACGGCTTCACCTGAACCTGGCGGCAAGGCCTCCAGGCCGGCCCGCAGGGAAGTCGCCAGACCGTTGGCGAAACCGGGATTGTGGACGATGCGGACAGGGAGGCCGGCGAGCGCCCGCTCAACCGCCTCGGCGGCGTGGCCGGTGACGACGACCACAGGGTGGGCCGAGGAGCCGAGGGCGGCCTCAGCGACGTGCCAGACGACCGGTCGTCCGCGCCACACGGCCACCAGCTTGGTGGGCGCCGGGCCGCCCGCGTCTCGGTAGCGGGTCGAGCGCCCGGCCGCCAGGACGATGGCGGCGGGCCCGCTCACCCGTCCTCCTCAGGCCCGTTCACCACCGGTTCACCCCCGCGCGGCTGGGGACGCGACACGATCTCCATCAACAACCCACCGGCACCGAGCTTGCGGATATCGGCCGACGTGACCGTGAGCCCGGCGAGCAGGCGGTGCAGGATCCAGTCGAAGCCGTTCTCCTTGGGGCTGCGGGCGCAGCCGGGCGCGCCGAGAACGGGCTTGCCGTCCAGCAATCCCAAGAGGAGCAGGTTCCCGGGATCGACCGGCATGCCGAAATGCTCGATCGCCCCCCCGGCCGCCAACAGCCCGGCCGGGATCACGTCCCGACGGTCGGCGATCGCGGAAGCGCCGAACACGATCAGGAGGTCGCAGGCGGCGACCTGACGGCGCAGCCCCGCCGCGAGGGCGTCCGCCTCGTGCGGCACGCGCTCTTCCCGCGTGATCGCCGCCCCGGTCGGGGCCAGGCGCGTCGCCAGCACCCGCAAGGTCTTGCCGATCACGCTGTCCTTCAGGCCGGGCAGCACCGTGGAAAGGACTCCGATCCGCGTCAAGCGGTAGGGCACGACATCGAGGGGCGGGCCCGCCATGGCGCCCAAGGCGCTCCCAAGGGCCTCACCGGCAACCGCGAAAGGGACGATCTTGACGGTGCCGACCATTTCCCCGTCCACCACGGGCCGGAGATTTGGCAAGGTCGCCAGGGTTATCGCCTCGTCGCCCGCGTTGATCCGGTCGACCGCCGCGACATCGACCGTTAAGACGCCGGCCCTCGCGGCAAACAGGTTGGCACGCCCCGTAAAGGCCTGGTCGACCCGGAGGTTGCCGCCCGCGACGGCGTCGGCGAGGCGCTTGGCCGCCTCGTTCTCGCCGACATCGCCGGGCTCGAGGCAGGCCACGACGATCTCGCGAAGGCCGGCGTCGGCGAGCGCCACCGCGGCTGATGCCGACACGGTCTCACCCTTGCGTAGAACGATGCCCGCGTGGTTGACGCCGTGTGCCGCGATGGCGCCGACGCTGTCCCGGGTCGCGACTGCGCCGAAGTTCAAGCCGGTGACTCGGCCGTGGTGGGTGCGGCGGCGCGCAACGGTTTGCGGCGGAGCGAAGCCACGATCTCGCCCAGGATCGAAACCGCGATCTCGGCGGGGCTGACGGCACCGATGTCAAGGCCGATCGGGGCGTGGATGCGCGCCAACGCGGCCTCGTCGAACCCCGCCGCCCCGAGCCGGGCGAGGCGGGCCGCATGGGTCTTCCGCGAGCCGAGGGCGCCGACGTAGAAGCAGTCCGCCCGCAGCGCCGCGCTCAGGCCCGGATCGTCGATCTTGGGGTCGTGCGTCAAGGTCGCCACGGCGGTGAAGTGGTCGAGCGGCACGTGGTTGAAAGCCTCATCGGGCCATTCGGCGCGAAGCCGCACGCCGGCGAAACGCTCCGGCGTGGCAAAGGCGGTGCGGGGATCGATCACCGTGACGTCGAGCCCGGCGATGGCGGCGAGCGGCGCCAAGGCCTGGCTGATGTGAACCGCGCCGATCGCCACCAGCCGAACGGGCGGCTCTTGCACGGTGAGGAAGAAGGAGCGGCCGCCCTGCTCGACCGTGCCGCTTTTGCCGGCCCGCAGGCGCTCCCGAAGCGGATCGGCCAGAAGGTCCCCGGCGATGGCCGCCTCCCGCACCAGCCGCTGGCCGCCGTCGTCGAGCGCCGTCACCAGGACGGCGGCGCGCCGGGCCGCGCGCTCGACGTTGAGCTCCGCCAGGAGGGCAAGGTCCATCAGGTCACCTTCTCGACGTAGACCTTGATGCGGCCCCCGCAGGACAAGCCCGCCCGCCAGGCCGTCTCGTCCGCCACGCCGAATTCGAGCACCTTCGGCCGACCCGCCTCAATGATGTCCATCGCTTCCGTGACGACCTCGCCTTCGACGCAACCGCCCGAGACGGAGCCGAGAAAATTGCCCTCCCGGTCCACCACGAGGT
>CALMOK010000135.1 GCA_937871825.1 uncultured Alphaproteobacteria bacterium | reverse complement strand
GGGATTGACGGTGTTGCAGGCGGTGAGCATGGCGGGCGGGCTGATGCGCCTGTCTGACAACAGCCTGCTGGGCTACGAGCGGGACGCGCTCTCGGGCCGGGGCGAGTTGCGCGTGCTCACGATGGAGCGGTTGGGACTGCTGGCCCGGCAGGCACGGCTCGACGCCGAGATCAAAGACGAGGCCAGCGTGACTTTTCCCGACGCCTTGACGTCCCGTGCCGGCGACGCCGACATCGCCCGCACGATGCGGGAGGAGGACCTCCTCTTCGACGCGCGCCGGAACGCCCTGAAGTCGCAAACGGACGCCCTGATGCAGACCAAGGCTTTGTTGCAGCGCGAAGTGGCCTCGCTTGGTGAGAAAGACGCTTCGCTCGCCCAGCAGCTCGACATCGTCAAGAAGGAACTCGACATGGTCAGCGGGCTGGTTTCGAAAGGATTGGCGGTTCTGCCGCGCCAATTGGCCGTGCAGCAGAACTCAGCCCAGTTCGAAAGCAGCCGGCTCGATGTTCAACTCGCGACGTTGCGGGCCCAGCAGGATATTTCCAAGACCGACCGCGACGCGCTGGAACTGCGCAACAAGCGGCGCGGCGACGCCTTGACCGAGTCCAGCGAGGTTCACGCGCGCCTGGTCGCCGCGTCGGAAAAGCTCGATACGGCGCAAAGCCTCGTTTATCAGGCCGAGGTTCGTGCCCCGCTCACCGTTCTGGCGAACACCGCAGGGCAGCGTTCCCCGGTCTACACCCTGACCCGGCGGGTCGAGGGCATCGTGCAAACGGCGGTGGCGCAGGAAAACGACTCCGTCCAACCCGGCGACACCATCCAGGTCGAATTGGGGCAAGGCCGTTCCACCATCAACGCGGCGGATCGTACCCACGGCACCACGTCAACCGTGCTTGGGCAGGTGAACACGGGCGCTGTCTCGGGATTTTAGATGACCACGAGGCTTACGTCGGAACGGCCGGCCTCGGCTGATCGTGCGGCTTCCTCGGTGACCCGAGCCGGCCCGGAGTGAACCAGACTGGAAGCTCCAGCGTGGTATGACCCCGCCGCCAATCCCGCGATGGGAGATCTGGATCCGGTATCCGCAAGGTTAAGCGTTAGGGTGTATCTCCATCACCTTTGCCGGGGCCACGCTGCGATACGCGACGAGGACGATCCGCCAGTATTCAATAACGCTCCGTTGAGATGTTCCCACCTTAATGCCGTATCGGTTCTGGCTCCGCGCTGGTTCCGATCGCCGGTCGAAGCGTGCCCGTCGATGCCTGCCGATACCCGAAACGGGAGCGCTGGCGACGACGGTCCTGGTCCGGCGTCACGCTATGGAACGGCAGCATGTGGCACTTGCTAATCGAGCGTCGCGTCGGCGATGCGATGGACGCCTTTGAGCGGTTGCGTCGCCTGATCTCGCTTTCCCGCCGCGATAACCGCGCCTCGGTGGCGACGGTGTTCGGCCTCGCCTTGCCTGTCATGTTCCTGGCCACGGCGACTGCCGTCCAATACGGGTCGATGGTTCAGCAACGCTCGTCCTTGCAGGCGGCCGCCGATGCGGGTGCGCTTGGCGCCGCGCGCCAGCTCGGCTTGGCGAGCGGCACGAACGTCCAAAGCGCGTCTTCCGCAGCCGTCAGCATCGCCCTGGCGACGCTCGCCAACCAGCATCCAAGCAGCAGCGATCAGATCACGGCCAGCCTCGTCGATTCCGACCATGGGGTCGACGTCACCATTGTGCGGACCGTGCCGTCCTATTTCAGCGGCTTCCTCGGATCGAGCAGCTACACGCTTCGAGCCCATTCGCTCGCCCATCTCGTGGGCGGCATCCCGATCTGCGCCATCGCGCTCGACCCAGGTATCCAGGGCGCGGTGACGTTGGACACCAGCGCGATCGTGGACGCCAAGAATTGCGCGGTTTACTCGAATTCCAAGAACAGCCTCAGCATCAACGCCGACCAAAACTCCATCCTGAAAAGCGGCCTGACCTGCGCGGTCGGCGGAAAGGCCGGCAGCTTCCCCAATTTCAGTCCGCAGCCGAAGACGGGATGCCCCGCCATCAGTGACCCGCTCGCCGCCATACCGGCGCCAAACACGCAAGCCGCCTGCGATTTCACGTCCCCGCTCAACTCGGCTGGCCCCGGGCTGCACCTGCTGATGCCAGGCCGCTATTGCGGTGGCTTGAAAGTCCTGTCGGGACAAACCGCCAGCCTCGCGCCGGGGATCTATGTGATCGACGGCGGCCCGCTGGAGATCAACAACGGCGCGACGTTGACCGGACAGAATGTCGGTTTCTTTCTCACCGACAGCAAGACCAGCGCTCCAGCGCCAAAGGCTCCCAAGCCCGGCCCGGGTCCCGGACCGGCCGTCGCCGGGCCTGCTTCGGGAACGACGATCTATTTCGCTCCGTCCTCGTCGATCAGCCTCACGGCGCCGAAGGCGGGCAGCGACATGGCCGGACTGCTCTTCTTCGAAGACCGCAAGCTCCCCGCCAACCAGTTGCATCAGATCATGAGCAATCAGGCGCAAACGTTGACGGGGACCATCTACCTGCCGAAGGGACGGCTATACGTCGGCTCGTCGGCACCGATCTCCGCCTCCTCCAATTTCACCGTGATCGTGGCCAACACGCTCGAACTCAGCGCCGGACCCACCCTGGTGTTGAACAGTGACTACGGTTCGACCGATATTCCGGTGCCGAAGGGCGTCGGTCCTCAAGGTGGTGGCGCCATTCTGACGCAATGACACCTGCCATCGCGAAAGCCCGACGCCGGCCCCTATCCCGCGCCGGGTTGGCTGACGGGCCCGAAACAGCGTTCGGCGCGAACCCAGCCTAAACCTTCGTCAAGCTTTCAGGGCCAATCTGAAACGCGAAGGGTAGTCCGCATGCCATTGACCGAAGATCAGATCCGCTCGGCCTTGTCGGACGGCCGCCTGGAATTGCTTTACCAGCCCCAGGTCGCGTCCCGGACGGGTGAACTCGTCGGCACCGAGGCTCTCGTTCGGCTCCGCGGCGTTGACGGCATACTGATCCCGCCGGGCGATTTCGTCATGGTCGTCGAACAATGCGCCCTTATTCACGATTTCGGCATGGCGGTTTTCCGGCAGGGATGCGCGGACGCGCTCCGGTGGCCCGGTATCACGGTCGCCATCAACGTGTCGCCGATGCAGTTCCGTGACGCCGACTTGGCACGACGCCTGATCGAAACGGCCGAGGCCATTGGAATTCCCGCTCGGCGGATCGAGCTCGAGATCACCGAAGGCGTTTTCTTTGAGCAACCCGACGAGGCGGAAACCGCCTTGCGGAGCCTCCATGAGGCTGGCTTCGTCATCGCGCTCGATGATTTCGGAACCGGCTATTCGAGCCTATCCTATCTGCTGCGGTTTCCGGTGGACATGATCAAAATCGATCGCTCTTTCATCGAACGGGCCCATTCAACGGTGCAATCCTCCACGATCGTTCACGCGCTCGTCGCCCTGGCCAGGGCGCTGGGATTGAAGGTGGTGGCCGAGGGGGTCGAGAACGAGTCCCAGCGCTTGTTTCTGAAAACGGCTGGGTGCCATACCCTGCAAGGCCACCTGTTTTCCCCGGCCATTACGGTCGCCGAGATGACGGCGTGGTACGAGGGAGACCAGAAGGCGCGGCGTGTCGTCTGACTCATCACGACGATATCCCGGCTGTCAGGCATCGGCTTTTGGGATCGCTCCTCGGGCCGCCATGGTGCTGGCGCGAAGCACGTAACGCACCTGATAGGCGAGAAGCCGCCAGTTCACCGGCTTGTTGATGAACGAGGTCGCGCCGAGCGCGTAGGCCTTGTCGATGGACACGATGTCCTCGCGGCCCGTGATCACGATGATCGGCAGCCTGGACGTCGCGGGATCGGCGCGTAGCCGCTCCAGAACCTCGAACCCGTTCATCACCGGCATGTCGAGGTCCAGCAGCAGCAGGTCGAAGGAGCGCGCCTCGAGTTGCGCCAACGCGTCTTCCCCGTTTTCCGCGGTGAACACCGTGGCGCTCGGGCTCGACAGGTAGACGCTCGCGAATTCCCGCATGATCGGGTCGTCGTCGGCGACGAGCAGATCTGTTTTGTCGGTAAGGACGTAGAAGAAGTCCGTCATGGGTGCCTTTCGTTCACGCCGCCGCGGCCCCGGATACGGGGGTCGATTGCGCCAGCACCTCGTCGACTTCGGCGAGTGTCGCCAGGAGGCAGGCCTGCAAGCGACCGAGTGCGTCGACATCGAACAGGTCGTCGCGGCCCTGGGCCTCCAGCGCTCCAGCCAGGC
>CALMOK010000134.1 GCA_937871825.1 uncultured Alphaproteobacteria bacterium | reverse complement strand
GACATGGATGCCGCACTCGGTTTTGCCCTTGCCACGCCACCGACCGGCCCGCGCGTCCTCGCCCGGCTTGACGGGTGACGTGCAAGGGATGCAGCCGATCGACAAGTAGTTCTTGGCAACCAGCCGGTGCCGGGGCAGGCCGTGAGTGTCGAGGTATTCGAGCAGCCGGGTCGCGTCCCATCCCGCCAAGGGATTGATTTTGATGCGCTCTCCTTCCGCCTCGAACAAGGGGTGGGAGGCGCGCGTGCTGCTTTGAAAGCGCTTGCGGCCGGTGATCCAAGCGTCATACCCCGCCACCGCCCGGCCGAGCGGCATGACCTTGCGAACTTCGCAGCACGCGTCGGGGTCGGTCGACCACAGGAACGAATCCGGATCAAAGGTCGCGAGATCGTCCACCGAGGGCGCCACCGCCTTCACGTTCGTCAACTCCAGCAAGGCGACGAGTTCGTCGCGATACGCCAGGGTTTCGGGAAACAGGTATCCGGTGTCCACGAAGACGATCGGCGTCGTGGGGTCGATCGTCGAAACCATGTGGAGCAGGACGGCGGAGTCTGCGCCGAAGCTCGACACCAGGGCGATCCGCCCGGGGTAAAGATCCTGGATGGCGAGGCGCAACAAGGCCCGGGCATCCAGGGCGACGAAGCGCGCCTCGAGCCGGGATGCGGCCGTGTAGTCGCCGAACAGGCTCACATCTTGAACGCCCATGATATCAGATCCCGGCGCCCACGTTCTTTTCGTAGAGAGCCTGCTTGAAGGGAGCCATGCCGACCCGCCGGAACGCCGTCAGGAAGGTTTCGGCGCTGTCGTGGCGAAGGCCCAGATAGGTGTCGACCAGGGTCTCGACCGCGTCGACCACCTCGTCGGATGAAAAACCCGGGCCCGTCAGCTCGCCGAGCGAACACGTCTCGTCCGCAGTCCCACCCAGGGTGAGCTGGTAGGTTTCCACGCCCTTCCGCTCCAAGCCCAGAATGCCGATGTGGCCGACATGGTGGTGGCCGCAGGCGTTGATGCATCCCGAGATCTTGATCTTCAGTTCCCCGATCTCCCTGGAGCGCGCGCCCTCGCCGAAGTGTTCCGAAATCCGCTGGGCGACCGGGATGGAGCGGGCGGTGGCCAGCGCGCAATAGTCGAGCCCCGGGCAGGAGATGATGTCGGTCACGAGGCCGATGTTCGGTGTCGCCAAACCCACGGCATCCAGGGCGTCGTAGACGACCGGGAGATCGTCGAGTGCCACATGCGGAAGCACGAGGTTCTGCTCGTGAGTGACGCGAAGCTCGTCGGAGGAATATCGGGCGGCGAGGTCCGCGACGGCGTCCATCTGGTCGGCGGTGGCGTCGCCCGGAATGCCGCCGATCGGCTTCAGCGAGATCGTCACGATACCGTAGCCCGCCACCTTGTGGGCCGACACGTTGGAGTCCACGAAAGCGGCGAAGCGCGGGTCGGCAGCACGGCGCTCGGCGGTGCCGGGCGCGTCCGTGGTTCGTGCATCGAGCGGCGGCATCGCGAAATAGGCCGTGATGGTGTCGATGTCGGCCTGCGGCAGCGTCAGCAGGTTGTCGGGCCGGCGCGCGAACTCCGCCTCGACGGCCTCGCGCATGGCGTCGATGCCCTTTTCATGCACCAGGATCTTGATCCGCGCCTTGTATTTGTTGTCGCGGCGCCCTTCCAGATTGTAGACGCGCACGATCGCGTCGACATAGGCGAGGAGGTCGGCCTCGGGAAGGAAATCGCGGATCTTCTTGGCCACGAAGGACGACCGACCCTGGCCGCCGCCCACGTAAACCGTGAAGCCGATCTCGCCTGCCTCGTTGCGAACGACCTGAAGCCCGATGTCGTGCACCTGGATGGCGGCCCGGTCGTGTGCGGCCCCTGTCAGGGCGAGCTTGAACTTGCGCGGCAGGAACGAATATTCGGGATGCAGCGACGACCATTGCCGCAGGATTTCGGCGTAAGGACGCGGGTCGACCACCTCGTCGGCGGCGACGCCGGCGAATTGGTCGGCCGTCACGTTGCGGATGCAATTGCCCGAGGTCTGGATGGCATGCATCTCGACGGTGGCCAGTTCCGCCAGGATGTCGGGGCAGTCAGCGAGGGCCGGCCAGTTATATTGAACGTTCTGGCGCGTGGTGAAATGCGCGAAGCCCTTGTCGTAGCGGCGCGCGACGTGGGCGAGCTTTCGCAACTGGCGCGATGACAAAACGCCATAGGGAATGGCCACCCGCAGCATGTAGGCATGCAATTGCAGGTAGACGCCGTTCATCAGCCTGTGCAGCTTGAACTGATCCTCGGTCAGCTCGCCGGACAGGCGGCGCGCCACCTGGTCGCGGAACTGCTCGACCCGCTCGGACACGAACGTCGCATCGAATTCATCGTAACGATACATGCTTCTACCCGCGGTTGGCTGCTGACTTGCCGTGTTCGGGATGAACCGTCGGCCCTGTGGCGCGGATCGCCTCGCGCAGCTTTGTCGGCCTGAGGATGCCATTCTTGCTGTCGACGTCGATGGCGTAGACGTCGATCACCAGGTTGTCCTGCTCGTCCTTCTTGGTCGCGGCGAGGGCCGGGGCGATGCTGTCGGCCGCGTCGAAAACGCGAGCCTCGGCAATCTGTTCGACCCACCCGACGTCGGGTCCGAGGAACACGACCGTTCCGTCCTTCAGGCGGTTGGCCGTGATCACCTGACCCATTCGCGTCGATCCTTCCGCGGCCGTGCCGCCAACAGGGCCGCATCGGCGGGCTACTTGCACCAGCCATCGGTGCGCCACAAGCCCGTGCCGACCAATATGGTAATCTCCATAACGAAAACGAGGTTTCTGAAATACTACAATTTTCACATGTATAAAATGGGCGTTTTACCCTGCGATGGGAAATCTGGTGGAGGCAGAAAGCGAAAGGGCACGCGATATATCGCGTGCCCTCACCGATGGCGACCTTGGTACGGTGGCGGCGTCAATCCATGGCAAGCACGTCCCGGTTCCTGGTTTCCGGAACAAGGGCAAGGCCGATGACCAGGGTCAACGCGGCGAACACGATCGGGTACCAAAGCCCGAAGTAGATGTCGCCCGTCTGCGCCACCATGGCAAAGGCCGTCGCTGGCAGCAGCCCGCCGAACCAGCCGTTTCCGATGTGGTAGGGCAGCGACATGGAACTGTAGCGGATGCGCGTGGGGAAGAGCTCGACCAGGGCCGCGGCGATCGGGCCGTACACCATGGTGACGTATAGCACGAGCAGGAACAGCAGGCCGATGATCCCGGCCACCTGCGGCCGGAACACGTCGAACGGGTTCGACATCCTGACGATGCCGGGGTCGCCCGCCTTCGGGTAGCCAGCACCCTGCAGGGCGGCGACCGTTTCCTTCGCCAGGGCGGCATTGGCGGCCTTCGGGTCGGGCACCTTCGTGGCATCGTACGCCATCACGTCGCTGCCATTGATGCGGATCTTCGCCGGCTCGCCCGGCACTCCGTTTTCCGTCGCGTAGCGCACGGAGCTTGTGGCGAGCAGGTCGCGTGCGACGTCGCACGACGAGGTGAAGACCCGCGTGCCAACCGGATTGAACAGATTGCCACAATCGGCCGGGTCGGCCACGACGCTGACTTTCACGCTGTCGAGCGCCGCCGCCAACGCCGGATTGGCCCTGGCGGTGAGCGACTGGAATAATGGGAAATAGGTCAACACCGCCAGTAGGCAGCCCGCCATGATGATCGGCTTTCGGCCGATCTTGTCCGACAACCAGCCGAAGACGACGAAGAAGCTGGCGCCGAGGAGCAGCGCCCAGGCGATCAGCAGGTTGGCGGTGTAGCCGTCCACCTTCAGGATCGATTGCAGGAAGAACAGGGCGTAGAATTGGCCGGTGTACCAGACGACGCCCTGGCCCATGCAAAGGCCGAACAGGGCCAGCAGGACGATGCGGCCATTGCGCCAATTGCCGAACGCTTCCCGCAGCGGCGCCTTTGAGGACCGGCCTTGCGCCTTCATGGCGGCGAACACCGGCGACTCGTTCAATTGCAGGCGGATCCACATCGACACGCCAAGCAGGAGGACCGACAGGAGGAACGGCACGCGCCAGCCCCAAACGGCGAAGCTCGCCTCGCCCAGCACAGACCGTGTCAGCAGGATCACCAGCAGCGACAGGAACAGGCCCATGGTCGCCGTTGTCTGGATCCATGAGGTGTAGAACCCGCGTCGTCCCGGCGGGGCGTGCTCGGCCACGTAGGTGGCGGCGCCGCCATATTCCCCGCCGAGCGCCAGCCCTTGAAGCAGGCGTGCCACGATCAGGATGACGGGCGCCGCCAAGCCGATCGTCTTGTAGCCGGGCAGCAGACCCACCACGAAGGTCGACAGGCCCATGATCAGGATGGTGACGAGGAACGTATATTTGCGGCCCACCACGTCGCCGATGCGCCCGAACACCAGGGCGCCGAAGGGACGGACGACGAAGCCGGCCGCGAAAGCCAACAGGGCGAAAATGTCGGCCGTCTGCTTGGGAAATTGGCTGAAGAACTGGGCACCGATAACCGTCGCCAGCGAGCCGTACAGGTAGAAATCGTACCATTCGAAGACGGTGCCCAGCGATGATGCCAGGATCACCTTTCTTTCCCCCGCCGTCATGGGCCGGGCGCGCGCTTGCGGGCTGGCGGACGTCACCGTCGTCATCTGGACGATCCTCTCCATCGCCCGGCGTTCACGGCTCTGATTTGCCGCCGTTCCTGGGCCTATGTTCGCGATAATCGATCACAGGCGGTGAACCGGCGCAAGCGGTCCATCCCGTGCGGCGGTGGTTAACCAGAAGTTACGATCGCGGTGTCGTTCACGGTTGGCCGACCTATAATCCTGGCAGTCGAAAGGCATCAATCGCCGGAGCCGCCCATGCAACGCCTATCCTTCGCCGTCGCCGTCACAGGGTTGCTGGCCGTGGCCGGTCCGGCCGTCACGTTCGCCGCGCCGTTGAGGAGCCAGTCCGTCACCCGCCACGCCCAAGGCACCGATTGCCGGAGCACGGGCGTCCAAGAGGCGATCCATCACCGGACACCAGGCCGGCACGCTTACACCACGCGGCTGTCGTGGGATACACAGCGGCGCGGCCAAGACGATCGCGACCCGTCGCGATCGTCCTTCTTCGATGACTCCCTCGGCGGCTACCAATATGGCGGCAACGGCACTTATGCCTACGGGCCCAATGGCGGGTTGCCGGTCTACAGTGCGGGCGCCTACAGCCCGGGTCCGCGCATCATCCACATCCCACGGGGCTATGGATTGGGCGACCGCAACGACTGATCGTCAAATGCTCGCCGACGCGCGCTTTCCGGCTTGAACCCGCAGGATCGCCAGCGCCACCGCGCTAGCGTTGGAAACATTCAGGCTCTTGATGGCGCCCGGCATGTCGAGCCGGGCCACCACGTCGCACCGCTCCCGCGTCAAGCGGCGCAGGCCCTTCCCCTCCGAGCCGAGGACGAGCGCCACGGCACGGGCGGGCTGAACGTCGTCGAGCCGAACCTTTCCTTCGGAGTCGAGTCCGATGACCTGGAACCCTCGTCCAACAAGATCGTCCAGCGCGCGGGCGAGGTTGACCACGGAAACGATCGCGACGTGTTCGAGCCCGCCCGAGGCGGCCTTGGCCAGAACGCCGGTCATCTCGGGCGCGTGCCGTTCGGTGGTGACGAGCGCCGATATTCCGAAAGCCGCCGCCGTCCGCAGGATGGCTCCGACATTGTGGGGATCGGTGATCTGATCGAGCACCAGGACGGTTCCCGTGTCCGGCACGTCGCTGAGGTCCAATGCTTCGAGCGGCCGGGCCTGCACAACAACGCCCTGATGCACCGCGTCCCGCGGCAGGAGGGCGTCGAGGTCCGATCCCGGCACGATGTCGGGCCGGATCTGCCGCGCCATGAGGGTCGACCCCAGCCGTTCCGCCGCAGCTTCGCTCGCCAGCACGCGCAGGATCGTCCGACGGGGAGACCGCAACACCTCGAGGGCGGCGTGAAAACCCCAGATCAGTGCCACCTCCGGCGCGGCCCGCAACCGCTTGCCTGCCGGGCCGGAGCCTTGCGCCTCGCCTGCCGAGCGGTGCGGGTTCCGGTTGGACGGTGGGTCGGCCTTGTCGGCGCCGGACGTGCGCGCGAAGGTCTGGCTTGAGCGGATCGGCCGTTTCATCGCATTATCCGAATTGGGGTGCCGGCCGAAGGCGCACGGCGGGCTGGCCGCACCGTAGCGAAGCTCCGCACGGCGTGAAAGCTCGCTGTTCGACTAACCTCATTCACCTGATATTCAGCACTCCGACGATAGCGCTGCCTCCATGAAGTGTTGGGCGCGCTCCATCGTCGCGGCAGTTTTGTTGGGAGCGGCAGCGCCATGCCAGGGCACGGACGCGCGTCTGCAAACCTGCCTGTCGCCCGGCGAGACACGCGATACCCTGCAATCGCAAAAACTGGTCCAGCCCTTCCGCGCCATGGCTGAAGCCGCGCGCGTTTCGGGTGGCGATTCGGTCTCGATCCGGCTTTGTCGCTTCAACGCCCAGATGGTTTACGATGTCGTCACGCTGAGGCGGGACGGACGGTTGATCCACCTGCTGGTGGACGCCGGCAGCGGCACGGCGCTTCCCTTCAATCCCGACCACTGACAGGGTCGTCACCCACAAAAAGGTTTCTCCCGTGCGTCTTCTCGTTGTCGAGGATGACAAGGACATCAACCGCCAGCTTGCGGCGGCCCTCGAGGGCGCCGGTTACGCGGTCGACCGCGCCTTCGACGGCGAGGAGGCGCAGTTCCTTGGCGAAACCGAACCTTACGACGCGGTTATCCTGGACCTCGGCCTACCCAAGAAGGACGGCGTGTCGGTGCTCGAAGCGTGGCGGAGCGCGGGGCGGACCATGCCGGTCCTGATCCTGACGGCACGGGACCGCTGGAGCGACAAGGTGCGGGCCTTCGACGCCGGGGCGGACGATTACGTCGGCAAGCCGTTCCACCTGGAGGAGATCCTGGCGCGCCTGCGGGCCCTGCTTCGCCGCGCGACCGGCCACGCGACCTCGGAACTGACGAGCGGCCCCGTCCGCCTCGACACGCGGGCCAGCCGCGTCCTGGTTAACGGGACGCCCGTCAAGCTGACCTCCCACGAATACCGCCTCCTGCACTATCTCATGCACCACGCGGGTCGTGTGGTGTCGCGCGCCGAGCTCGTCGAGCACCTTTACGACCAGGATTTCGATCGCGATTCCAACACCATCGAGGTCTTCGTCGGCCGACTGCGGAAAAAGCTCGGCGTCGAGCTGATCCAGACGCAGCGGGGGTTGGGCTACCTGATCGAACCCGACGCGTCGCCCGCCCTCGCCCCAAAGGGCGATACCGGACAGGCCTCGGGCAAACGTGAGCCTTGAACCGATCTCCGAGCGGCAGCGGCCCCCGTCGTCGAACTGGTTCGGCCGGCTGTCGATTGCCACGCGGCTGTTCCTTTCATCGGTTTTCTGGAGCGCCGTGATCCTGATCGTGTCCGGCGTGACGCTGAGCCAGATCAACTTTCACGCGGCCGAACTGGATTTCGACGAACGGCTCGGCGTTTACTTGCGGGCCCTGGTCGGGGACGTGGCGGCGGGAGGCGAGGACGAACACGCCAACGCGGGCCAGCTCGGCGAGCCCATGTTCGAATTGCCGCTGTCGGGCTGGTATTGGCAGATCACCCGCCTCGACGCCGCCAAACCCGACATCCGGACCTCGAAGTCCCTTTTTGCCGAACACCTGCCAACCCTGGCCGCCCAGGGCGTTCCCCTCAACACCGGTGGCGTGCGCAAGGGCTACGCGCCCGGGCCGGACAACCGTCGGCTACGGATCGTGGAACGCTACATCGATGCCGGCGACGACGGGCGCTACCTCGTGCAGGTCGCCGCCTCCCCTGAAGAGATGCGGACCGACATCGACGGCTTCAATCTTTCGCTTGGGTTGACGTTCGGCGCGCTCGGCCTCGTGCTCGTCGGGTCGACCGCGATCCAGCTCCACTTCGGCCTGCAGGCCCTGCGCCGCATCCGGGCCGGTGTCGCCTCGATCCGGCGCGGCGAAAGCGAGCGGATCGACGGCCGTTATCCGCCCGACCTCGCCCCGCTGGCGAGCGAACTCAACCTGCTTATCGCCTCCAACCGCGAAATCGTTGAGCGGGCCCGCACGCAGGTCGGAAACCTCGCCCATGCGCTCAAAACGCCGCTCAGCGTCCTGATCAACGAGGCGGACACGTCCCGGGTCGGGAACGGCGAACTGGCCGCCAGGGTCCTGGAACAAACCAGCGTGATGCGCGACCAGGTCTCGTATTACCTCGACCGGGCGCGGGCGGCGGCCCGCGTGGTGAGCGTGATCGGAACCGCCACCGACGTCAAAAGTTCGGTCGACGCCTTGGTCCGGACGTTCGACAAGATCTACGGAGAACGGGGCCTTCACTTCGAGAGCCACGTCGCACAAGGCCTGCGGTTCCGCGGGGAAAAGCAGGATTTCGACGACCTCGTGGGCAATCTAATCGACAACGCCGGCAAGTGGGCGAGCGCGTCCGTCGAAATCCGGGCCGACATGGTGCCGGACGATGGTCGATCGGGAGGTGGCGAGATCGTCGTCGTGATCGACGACGACGGCCCGGGACTCCCGTCCGAAGCCCGCGACTTCGCGACCCGACGAGGCCGCCGGCTCGACGAAACCAAACCAGGATCCGGCCTGGGCCTGTCGATCGTGAGCGACCTAGCGGGCGCCTATGGGGGTACGTTCACGTTGCTCGACAGCCCCCAGAAAGGGTTGCGGGCCGTTCTCCGCCTTCCTGGCGCTATCGCGTGACGATTGGGTGGTGGTTGGACAGAGTTTCGCCCAAATCCCATGCAAGGCGAAACGGAAAGCGGAACCATTACCGGGACAGTTGGATGCGGGTGACTTTGGGCTTTGGCCTTGCCATGACGGTCGGGCTCGTGAACGCGAGTTGTTCGATTGGTGCGGCCGGAGGTTACCTGCCGGTATCGACGCCTGTGTCACAAGGGGCCGGAACCGTTGTGGCGCCGCTGCCGGTATCCTACGGCGCCTTCCTTGAAGGCCCGGTCGGTTCGAAACTGACGCAGGCCGACCGGGACAAGGCCCTTTCGGCCGAGCAGGACGCGCTGGCCTCGGGGCAGCGTCGAACCTGGAAGGGAGAGCATGGCGTGTTCGGTTTCGTGGAGCCGGCTGCCGCGTCGGCTTTGACGGCCGCAAGCGCGCCTCTGGGCGAGCCCAGCCCGGCCACCACCGGTGCACCTTCGGCCGCAGGGGACTCCTGCAGAAACTTTACCAGCACCATCTATCTTGGCGGAAGGCCGCAGGTCGGCCATGGCAAGGGATGCGCGGGCCCAGAGGGCACTTACCGGATCGTGAGCTAGCCACCCCGGTAAGTCGTCACGGCCGGCTGGAAGACAGGAACGAGAAGCCGGCATGCTTTGGGTGGTTTTCGCGTCCATGACGGCAGCCGCAGTCGCGTCGCTGTTCTGGCCATTGGCGGCCCGGACGTCGAGCGACGACGGCCGGAGCCGGGAGGTCGAGTTCTACAAGAGCCAATTGGCCGAGGTGGACGACGATGTCGCGCGTGGGCTGGTGGAAGCGCGCGATGCCGACGCGACGCGGACCGAGATCGCCCGCCGCCTTCTCAACAGCGCCGGACAGGTCGCCTCGACCAACGATGGCGGCGGGTTCCGGATTCGCCGGCTGGTCGCGGCGTTCGCCGCCCTTGCCCTGGTCCCGGTTTTCTCGATCGCTCTCTACCTCCAGGTCGGCAACCCGGACCAGGGCGACCTGCCTGTCGCGTCCCGTGATCTTACCGACAATCTTGATGCCTCCTCGGTCATCCCGAGGATCGAGGCCCATCTCGCCGCCGTTCCCGACGACGGACGCGGCTTCGACCTGATTGCGCCCGCTTATCTCCGCCTTGGGCGGTACGACGATGCCGCCAAGGCCTACGCGGCCGCGGTAAGGCTCCTCGGCGAAACGGCCGCACGTCGCGTCGCGATCGGCCAAGCCCAGGTGATGGCCGCCGACGGCGTCGTGACCTCCGAGGCCCGCTCGACATTTGAGAAAGCGCTGGCCGACGACCCGGCCCAGCCGGAGGCGCAGTTCTTCCTGGCGATCGCGGCCGGGCAGGACGGCGATCGCGCGAAGGCCCGGCTCCTGTTCCGCCAGGTTACCGCTGTTTCCTCGCCCGACGCGCCCTGGATGCCCGCCGTTCGCTCCCAGCTCGCCGACCTGGGCGCAGAGCCGGGCGAGACGCAGGCCGCCGCTGGCCCGGATGGCGCGGAAGCCCGGATCGCCGCCGCGCCGGCGACACCCGCCGGAGCCGCCATTGCGTCCCTCGCGCCCGAGCAGCGCCAAGTGGCCATTCGCGGCATGGTGGACGGTCTCGCGGCGCGCCTCGCGCAAAATGGTCGCGATCCGGATGGCTGGTTGCGTCTCGTCCGAGCCTATACGGTGCTTGGCGAGGCCGACAAGGCCCGTGCCGCCCTGGCCGACGCCCGCCACGGCCTGAAAGGCGACGACACCGCCTTGTCGCAATTAAGCGATTTGGCACGGCAGCTTGGATTGGACAGTTGAAGTGACGCGCAGGGGCAGACGCCTCGCCTTGATCGGAACGGCAGGAAGCGTGCTGGCCCTGGCGGCCGGCCTTGTGCTGTTCGCGTTTCGGGACAGCATCGTGT
>CALMOK010000133.1 GCA_937871825.1 uncultured Alphaproteobacteria bacterium | reverse complement strand
GGCGGAGGGCGCCATGCTGTCGCCGCGCGCGCTGGGCTGGTTCGCCGTCGCGGCCGAGCGCGCCGCGCCCGGCGGTGCCCGGGCCTTCGTCACCGACGAGGATGTCACCACGCTCGTTCACGGCCGGCCGCTGCGGTCGGCGCCGGCCTTCCGGCAGGTCGTCGATCACGACACCCTGCTTCAATGCAACCCGTTCGGCGAAACGATCGCCGTCGAGGTCTCGGCCTTCGCGGCGGCCGCCGCCGAGCCGCCGTCCGGGTCGGTGACCCGGGCGCGGAGCGGCCTGCTGCTTGAGCTATCGGCGCGCGGGCCGGTCGGGCACGTGCCGTTTCCGCTGGTCACCATCGGGCAAGCCCGGCCAACCTCCCTGCCGGAACACCGGCTGGCCATCGCGGACCATCTGGCCAGGCGCTCGCTCGCCGACCGGGTGAACGTCGCCAAGGGCGAAACCGAGGCGACCTATTGGCGCCCGGCCAGCAACGCGTCGCCGATCGGGGTGGTGATCGCGGCGACGGGCGACGCCGACCACCTGCGGGATTTCATCCGAAGCCTGCGCGAGGCCGCCGACGTGCCGGACGCGTTGGCGTTCGCCATCCTGGACGCCGCCAGCGCCAAGCCGGAAACGCGCGCGCTGATGGCCGAGTTGTCCGCCAAACGCTACGCGCAGGTGATCGAGGCCGGCGTGTCCCCCAATTTACCGCGCCTCGTCAACGAAGCCGCGGCCGCGCTCGACTGCACCCATCTCGTCACCGCCCACGACGACCTTACGATGACGACCGAGCGGTGGGATTCCCGTTTGCGAGGCCTGCTGGAGCGGGACGACGTCGGAGCCGTCGGGGTCCGGCTCCTTTACGGCGACGACACCATTCAGCATGCCGGCTTCCTGTTCGGCTGGAAAGGGTCGATCACCCATGACGGGCAGTACGAGCCGGCCGATGCCCCGGGTCCGGCGGCGCGATGGCACGTCACGCGTGCCGCAAGCGCGGTGTCGGGCGCCTTTCTGGCGACTCGGCGCGACCGGTTCCTCCAGCATGGCGGTTTCGATCCCGCCTTCCCGATGGCCTATGGCGACGTGGATTATGCGCTGCGGCTCCGCCAAGCGGGTTTGAAGGCGCTTTGGACGCCAACCGTCACGCTGCGCCACCACGAGCCGAAAGGTGTTTCGATGGTGGGCGGCGCCCGCGCTGGCGGCGACGAGGCCGCCTTTGCTGCGCTGCGCGCCCGGTGGGGCGCGACCCTCGATGGCGACCCCTCTCTTCACCCGATCTGGTATCCCGCGACCCTGCCGTTCCGGTTGATCGCCTCGCCGTCGGTGCCCCGCATGCTCGCCCACATCGGGCGGACGGCCTCGCCATGGGGCGTGGAAGCGGCTTGGCCCGACAAAACCTGAATTCAGGGTTTGGCCGGCGCCCCATCAAAGGCAAGGCGGATCGTCGCGAACATTCCAAGCGTCGCGCCTCGCCGCCGTGCAGGTGGGGGGCGAGGACTGGCGGGATTTCTGACCGGGTCGGGATCGGATCCGACCGTCTTGCACCCGGCTCCTCCAATGATCATGTTGGCGTCGCTTGCGGATCGGCGGTGCTGGAAGGCGTGCGGCTTCGCCCCTTCTCGCCTTTTCGGAAAGTCTCTATAGACATCCCTTCACGTGCGCCCGCCGCACGCCGGTGAGATCTCATTCAATGCCCCACGATACCGTGCTGGAGCTTCCCGAAGAGGATGGCGTTCGGCCGACGCCCGTTGAGCATGGTCATCCCGCCGCCAGCAGATGGCCTATGATCCTGGGATCGATCGGCGTGGTTTACGGCGACATCGGCACCAGCCCGCTTTACGCGCTGAAAACCGCCCTGGCCCATGTGAAGGGCACCGGCGCCATGGTGGACGAGGTGGTGGGCATCGTGTCCCTGCTGATCTACGCGTTGTTCTTCACCGTCACGGTGAAATACGTCCTGTTCCTGATGCGGGCCGACAACAAGGGCGAGGGAGGCACGCTGTCGCTCATGGCCCTCGCCCAAAAGGCGCTCGGCCATCGCGCCAACACGGTGTTCATCCTCGGCGTCGCCGGGGCGGCCTTGTTTTCGGGCGACGCCATCATCACGCCCGCCATTTCGGTCCTGTCCGCCGTTGAAGGCCTCGGCGTCGCCGAGAAGGGCCTGGTGCCCTACATCCTGCCGATCACCATGGTGATCCTGATCACCCTGTTCACCGTGCAAAGCCTGGGCACCGCCAAGGTGGCGAGCTTTTTCGGACCCATCATGGTGGTGTTCTTCACCCTCATCGGCGTGCTCGGCGCGATCCACATCGCGGACGCGCCCGTGATCCTCACGGCCTTCAATCCCCTGAAAGGGCTGTCGTTCCTGTTCGGCAACGGCACCACCGGCTTTGTCACGCTCGGCCTCGTGTTCCTGGCCGTCACCGGGGCGGAGGCGCTTTACGCCGACATGGGTCATTTCGGCCGCCTGCCGATCCAGCTCGCCTGGCTGTTCTTCGTGCTGCCGGCGCTGCTCCTCAACTACCTGGGGCAGGGCGCGATGGTGTTGCGCTACCCCGACACCATCCGCGACCCCTTCTTCCTGATGGTGCCGGGCTGGGCGCTGATCCCCTTCGTCATCCTGGCGACGGTGGCGACCGTGATCGCCAGCCAGGCGGTGATCACAGGGGCTTTCTCGCTGATCCGCCAAGCCATCCAGCTCGGCCTGCTGCCCCGCATGGAAATCCAGCACAAATCGGAAACCACCGAAGGCCAGATCTACGTGCCGCGCGCCAACCGGCTCATGCTGGTCGGCGTTCTTATCCTGGTTTTGCTGTTCAAAAGCTCGGATTCGCTCGCCAATGCTTACGGCATCGCCGTCACAGGCACCATGGTGGTCACCACGTCGCTGTCCTTCTTCGTGGTCTGGAAGCTGTGGCGCTGGCCGCTGATCGGGGCTCTCGCCTTTGTGTCCTTCTTCCTCGTCATCGACCTCGCCTTCCTGTTCGCCAACATGGTCAAGGTGCTGGATGGCGGATGGGTCCCGCTCCTGCTCGCCTTCTGCTCCATGCTGCTGATGTGGACCTGGGTGCGCGGCACGGCCTTCCTGTCGGAGAAGACGCATCGCGATTCGATCTCGACGCGCGACCTCATCCGCATGCTGAAGAAAAGCAAGCCGACCCGGGTGCCGGGGACGGCCATCTTCCTGACCAGCGATCCGGACGTCGCGCCCTCGGCCCTGATGCACAACCTCAAGCACAACAAGGTCGTCCACGAGCGCGTCGTCATCCTGTCGGTGAAAACCGCCGATGTGCCGCGCGTCCCCCTCGCCAACCGCTACCAGCTTGAAAAGCTGTCGGACGATTTCACCAAGATCATCCTGAACTATGGCTACATGGAGCATCCCCGCATGCCGACCGCGCTGGCCAACCTCAGGAAGGCGGGCCTGCGCTTCGACATCATGACGACGTCCTATTTCCTCGGGCGGCGGTCGTTGAAGCCGTCGGCGACGTCCGGCATGCCGCTGTGGCAGGACAGGCTCTACATCATGTTGTCCAAGCAGGCCGCCACCGCGCCCGACTTCTTCTCGATCCCCTCCGATCGCGTGGTCGAGCTCGGCGCCCAGGTGGCGATCTGATGGCGATCTGATGGCAACCTGACGTGGCCGGGCCTCGTCCCGTCAGCTTTGGCGGCCGAGGATCCAGCCTTCCCAGCCCAGCGTGTCGTCATCGACCGGATATCCGTCAGGCCTGATGCCGTCGACAACCGCGATCATGCCGAACAGGCCGACGACGGCGTCGAACCGATCCCCGCCCTTGTCGACCGGCCCGAACCCGTCGACGATCGCCGTCCTGAGCGCCGGCGCGAGTTCGACGCGCGCTCGCGCCGCCCAGCCGAGCAGCGCGGGCGCCTTGCTGGTACGGTCGGATTGCCGGCGCTTGCTTTCGCCCGGGCGGAAAGCCGCGCCGAGGAAGCCGTACACGTCGGCGGGGTAGGTTTCCGCGAGGGTCAACCCACCCTGGCCGGCCAGGTCCACGAGAGTGCCGTCGAACGGCCAAAGATGGGCCCCCCGATGGCGGGCGGGCACGACCACCTCGCGCCATCCGGTCATCATGGCCTTGCCGACCTGGTTGCTTCCAAGCGTCCAGAACAGGCAACCGGCGGCTTTTCGTCCGGGTCCGCCGCGCTCGCAACCGCGGGTCAGGCTGGCGAAATCCGCCACGTCATGGCCGTCCAGCAAGTGCTGCCGGCTCGACCCGCCCGGGGCGGCGGGGTAGAAAGGGCGGGCGCGGGACACCTCGGCCGGACGCTTCGCCACCTCGTAGAACTCGGACCACTCACCTTTGCCAAAGGCCGGCAAGGCGTCGAGAAACCCGGCGAACCCTGTTCGCCGACCGTAGGCGACCGGCAGGCCAATGGGAAAATCGAAGCCCGCGAGAGTCGGCCCGTCCACCGGCCGGCTGAGGAGGTCGTCGACATACCGCTCGAGCGGTGGGACGGGATATGGGGCCTCCGCGGCCCATCCACCCTGGCACCGGCGCGCGCTCGCCGCCCAGCGACCCTTGGGCGACTTGCTCCAATCGGCGTGGATCAGCCGCGTGAAGCCCGCCCCTCCCGTTTTGGCCTTCAACCGCCGATGTTGAAGGCGGCCAGCGCCGCCATGTTGACGATGTCGGAATCCTTGGCGCCCAGCGGCACGATCTGCACCGGCCGGTCGAGCCCGACGATCAGCGGCCCGATCAGGGTCGCGCCGCCGAGTTCCTGCAGCATGTGGGTCGAGATCGAGGCGGAGTGGAAGGCCGGCATGATCAACACGTTGGCGG
>CALMOK010000132.1 GCA_937871825.1 uncultured Alphaproteobacteria bacterium | reverse complement strand
GTTCGAAACGCAGCGCGTCCAGCTTGAGACACGCAACCTCGAGCTTAAGAGCGAGGCGAGTGCCATCGCCGAGACGCTCGACGGACAGAGCTTCGTGATCATCCGGCAGGCCGGCGAAACCGGTCAGCTTTACGGGTCGGTGTCCACCCGCGACATCGCCGAGGTCGTTACCGCGGGCGGCTTTTCAGCGCTGAGAAACCAGATCGCGCTGTCCACGCCCATCAAGGCCATCGGCCTTCACACCGTGCCGGTGCAACTGCATCCGGAGGTTGAGGCCAAGGTGATCATCAACGTCGCGCGTTCGCCCGAGGAGGCCGAGCGTCAGGCCAAGGGCGAGGAAATCAACGTGCGCGAGGAAACCTCGCTGGACGACCTCGGCCTGGAGGTCGGCGCAGCCCTCGCCGAAAGCGAAGGCAGCCTCGGCGACCGCTAAAAGCTGTGCTGACGGCCGGGGTGATCCGACCCCGGCCGTCAGCCGAAGCGAAATTCCGTCATGTTGCCGTATCGCCCACCGGGGCGGAGGACGCTTGACGGAAATTGAGGTTTGTTCGGCGAATCGGGAAAAAGCTGCGTTTCCAGGCAGAAGGCCCCGAACCGCCCATAACGCGCGCCGTCCAGCCCGGCCACCGGACAATTGAGCTTGGACGCGTTGTAGAACTGCAGTCCGGGCTGGTTGGTGAAGACCTGCAATGTCACGCCGCTCTTGGTCGAATGAGCGGTCGCGGCGTGTCGCAGCCCGCTTTCACCACGCTCGCTGTTCAACACGAAATTGTCGTCATAGGTTTGCCCGGCTTCGTTCCGGATGGAGCGCGGCTTTGAGAAATCGAATGGCGTGCCGGCCACCGGGACGATGTCGCCCGTGGGGATCAGGTCGTCATCGGTCGGCGTCCGTTTATCGGCGGAGATCGACAACAGATGATCGAGGATGTCGGCCGATCCGTCGAGGTTGAAATAACAATGGCTAGTCAGGTTGACGACCGTGGGTGCCTCGGTGGCGGCCGTGAGTTCGAAGCGAAACGTCGCGGGCTCCAGCAAGGTGTAGACGCACGTGGCCCGGAGCGCGCCCGGGAAACCCTGGTCGCCAGCGGGCGATAGCAGGCTCAGCGTCACGCTGTTTTCGGTGCTTGCCGTTAGCGTCCAGGGCACCATCCCAAAACCCTGTTTCCCGCCGTGCAGACAATTCACCCCACGCTCGTTGCGCGATACCGAATAGGTCGTTCCGTCGAGATTGAACCGTCCACCGGCGATCCGGTTGGCGTAACGGCCCGGCACGGCCCCGAAATAGGGGGAATGGGCTTGATAATCCTCAATGGAGTTCAGGCCGAGGATCACGCGCTGCGATCCGCCGTTGGACGGGACGACGAGATCGCGAACCACCGCGCCCCAAGTCAGGATCTTGGCGAACGCGCCCGCCTTCGAGCGTAGCGTGACCTGATCGATGGCGACGCCTTCGAACTCACCAAAGGCCTCGATCTGTGCGCTGCTCATTGTGATCCTTAACTGATTGGCCAACCACGAGGCGACTTAACCTTCGCTCGCTGGCAAAAGGCAGCCGACAAACGCCGGACCCGACCGTGGGGGAAGCGACTTCAGATTCAACCGTGGCCGGCGGGACGGTCGGCGAATTCGGGTGCACGGAGGCGGCGGGCCGCCTTGTCGAGTACGCCATTGACCAAGCCCACCTCCTCGCGATCGAAGAAGGCCGCGGCGAGATCGGCATATTCGGTGATGACGACGCGGGCCGGGATATCACCGCGGTGCACAAGCTCGTAGGTGCCGCAGCGCAGGATGGCGCGTAGCACAGCCTCGACGCGACGCAACGGCCAACCCTTCTGCAGCGTCTCGTCCGTTAGCTGGTCGATGGCCGTCTGGTCGTCCAGCACACCTTGCAGAATGTCGCGAAAGAAGGCGATTTCGGCCGGCCGGTATTGGTCGCCCTCGACCTCCTGGCCGATCCAGTGGGACTCGAACTCGGCCAGAATTTCGTTCAGGCCCTTTTGGGCCACCTCCATCTGGTACAAGGCCTGTACGGCGGCGAGGCGCGCGGCCGTTCTTTGCTCACCGCGTGCCACTACCGGGCCTCGACTTTCCGCTGCAGGCGCAGCAAGGCGAGGGCGGCCCGGGCAGCGTCGCCGCCTTTGTCGCCGCGCGCCGGATCGGCACGCTCATGGGCCTGTTCCTCGTTTTCCACCGTAAGGATGCCGTTGCCGAGCGGCATCTTGCGGGCGAGCGCCACATCCATCACGCCGCGGCAGCTTTCATTGGCGACAATCTCGAAGTGGTAGGTTTCGCCCCTGATCACACATCCCAGGACGACCACGGCGTCGTAAGCGCGCGGGGTGCCCGCCACGGCATCGACGACGAACGCGACGCCGAGGGGCAATTCCAAGGCCCCCGGCAGCGAGATCACGTCGTGGGTCGCCCCGGCCTCCCGCAGGGCCACGACAGCCCCCTCCAGCATCGCCGTTCCGATATCGTCATAAAAACGCGCTTCCGCGATCAGCACGCGGGCCAGGCTTACCGGCTCCACGGCGGACGGCTTGCGGTTCGGTTCAGCCATGAAACCCTCGAATGGCGCCGACAAGCGCCCAAGGCCCGCTCTTAAGCGGTGGCCTGGGCGGAGGCAAGGCAACGATGCCGCGACGAGCCTTCCTCAAGCCGCGGGATGGCGGAACGGTTCGGCTAAGCGGGCGGCGTAGCGGGCCATCTGGTCGACCTCGATGTTCATCCGAGACCCAGTCCGCGAGGTGTTCCAGGTGGTCACGGCGAGCGAGTGCGGGATGAGCAGCACCGAAAAACGCGTGCCGTCGACCGAATTCACCGTCAAGGACGTGCCATCGAGGCAAACCGATCCTTTTTCGGCGATGAAGCGGGCCAGGGGCGCCGGCGCATCGATGTCGAAACGCGCGGTCGTGCCGTAATCGGTCCGGGCCACCACGGTCGCCACGCCGTCCACATGGCCCGAGATCAGATGTCCGCCGAGTTCGTCACCCACCTTCAACGAGCGTTCAAGGTTGAGCCGCTGGCCGACATGCCACGACCCGAGTGTCGTCCGCTCCAGCGTTTCCCGCGCGGCTTCCACGTCGAACACGGTCCGGCCCTGCTGCACCTCCACGCCGACCACCGTCAGGCATGGGCCCGAACAGGCGATGGAGGCGCCGAGCGCGATGCCTTCGTGCGGGTAGGAGCAGGCGATCCTGACGCGCTTGGTGTCGTTTGTTGCGGTAAGACCGACGATCTCGCCGACGTCACTGATCAATCCCGTGAACATGCGTCCAACTTCCTGTAGCGCCGCAAGCGGTCGGGTCCGAGCGCGCGCTCCTCCGCCAGATAGAAACGCCCCGCCCCCGTGACAAGCTACCGGCTCACGTGGTCG
>CALMOK010000131.1:5161-13795 GCA_937871825.1 uncultured Alphaproteobacteria bacterium | reverse complement strand
GTCGTCAGGCCCGGCACCAACGCTATTGTGTATTTCTTGTTGGCTTGTGCTTCGGCGCAGCCCATCAGGGCAGTCACACCGAAAGCAGCCGCGGCAAAAGCAGTGAGCGTTTTTCTCATCGGAACCTCCCCCAGGTGTCCCGCTTTTATCGCGGGTGTGCCGGCCCAGTACTTGGGTCTTATCGGCATCGTCAACGGTACGGGGCGGAACACAGAACCGTCAATAGATCAGTTCAAGTATTGTGACGGCGCACTGCATCTTCGCCCGGCCTTACCAGACCGTAGAGCCAGCATCCGCAAGCACGACCGCGCCCAACGTCGCGCTGGGAGCGTTACCGCCAGGAACAACACGACGGCCGCCACGTCTGCCGGCTCGATCATGCGTCGCATGGGAGTACCTTCCACCCATGGACCGGAATGATGGGGCATTGCGGCGTTGCCGTTGGACATCGAGTTGCTTGATGATGCGCTCGGCGCCCCCTGCGCGTCGCTCACAATATCCTTGACCCGTCATGATCGCCGTCGGCGACAGCGTCGAGCTTTTCACCTAGCGGACCCGCCTTTTCGAACGACGCATCGCTGCAGTTTCGTGAAAGCTGTACCGCAGAGCAGGCCTACGTATTGACTGTCTAGTCACTCACCTATAGCAGGTGCGGTTGGGAGCGGGATTTGGCCAGACCGAGAAGTGACAACAAGCGAAGCGCGATCATGGCAGCGGCGGTCGGCGTTATTGCCACGCACGGCCTGGGCGCTACGACCGCGGCTATCGCCGGGGCGGCAGGCGTTTCCAACGGATCGCTCTTCACCTACTTCGACACGAAGGCTGATTTGTTGAACCAGCTTTACGTGGAACTGAAGACAGAGATGGGTGCGGCGGCGTCCGATGGACTGCCGGTCAAAGCCGACAAACGAGCGCAGCTTTCCCACATGTGGTTCGGCTGGCTCCGCTGGGCAACCGCGGAGCCGGCGAAGCGCAGGGTGCTCGCGCATCTCGGCGTGGCCGGAGAGATCACGCCGGAAAGCCACCTCGCCGCGGGCCGGGCGCTCTCGAAGATTCGCGAGGTGCTGGACGCATACCGCCGCGACGGCCCCATGCGCGGCGCTTCGCCCGCGTTCGTGGCCGCGTTGATGAGCGCGTTCGCCGACACGACGATCGACCACATGATTCAGGACCCGGCGAATGCCGACGCACATGCCGCGACAGCCTTCGACGCGCTGTTGCGGATGGTGGCCCGATAGGCCCGGCGCCGACGCCGCGCGATCGCAACCGAAACAGCCCAAGACAGGAAAGGTCCATGAGCGTGACTGACAGCACGAAAGCAACCGACAGCACAGTTGATCCTTCCGGGCGCCGCGCCCGATTGGCGGTGGTGACAGGCGCATCGTCCGGCATCGGCCGCGCCTTTGCGCGACGGCTCGGTGCCGACGGCTACGACCTCGTGGTCGTTGGTCGCCGGCGCGATCGGCTGGAGGCGCTCGTCGCGGCGCTCCCGCAGGTGGAGGTTCGGCCGGTCGTGGCTGATTTCGGCACCGACGCCGGCGTGGCGACGGTGGCCGCGATCTGTGCCAACGAGGAGCTTGCCCTGCTGGTCAACAATGCGGGCGTCGCCCACTACATGCCTTTCGCCGACCTGCCCGCCGACAAGGCGAGCGAGCTGCTCCACGTCAAGGTCGTTGCGCCCACCATGCTGGCCAGGGCCGCCGTTCCCGGTATGGTCGCGCGCCACGAAGGCACGATCATCAACGTGTCGGGCATGCTTGCGTTCAGCGGGCCAGCGCCACTGGACCAGTTGCCGCTGCGCCGGGCCGTCTATACGGCGACGTTAGCCCATCTCGTCGCCTTGTCGCAGGCGCTGCACGAGGAGCTGAAAGGCCAGGGCGTGCGCGTGCAGGCGCTCTGCCCCGGGGTGGTGGCGACTGAGTTTCACGAGCGTCAGGGGTTCGACCTGAGCGCGGTCCCACGCATGTCGGCGGAGGACGTGGTCACCGCCAGCCTGCGCGGGCTGGCGCTGGGCGAAACCGTCTGCGCGCCAGGCCTTGAACGGCGCGACCTGCTGGACGCGGTGTTCAGCGCCGACCTCGCGGCCTTTGCCGCGCAGGCGCCACGGCTCGCCGGGCGATACCAGGCGGAACAGGAGGTTTCGCCCGACACAGGCCCCTAAGGCAGCCGTCGCTGTGGATCCTTGCGCTTTGAATCGGCGAAAACCGATCAAGCCAGTGCATCTCAAAAGCTAGAAAAGCGACGTGTTCTGAAGCTCAACCGCTTTGATGGAGTACACGAATTCTCCAAACAGCCTATGGACGACCGTCCAATAATCGCGCAAGCCTGCATCCGTTATGGTCGATCATGCCGCCGACAAGCTGAAGGGCCGCATTCGCGCGCTGCTCGCCAAAACGGTCGATAATGGATGCACCGAGGAGGAGGCGCTTGCCGCCGCCGCCAAGGTGGCCGAACTGATCGACCGACACGACCTTTCGCTGACCGACGTCGACCTGCGCGAGACGGCGTGCGAACGCACCGTTTATGAGACCCGGCACAAGAAGCGGATGCCGATCGCGGATTGCATCGGCGCGGTCGCTCACTTCTGCGACTGCCGGGTTTGGCGCGAAAAGGGCGATGAGGGCGAACTCCGTTACGTCTTCTTCGGCCTGCCGGCCGACGCCGAGGCTGCCGCCTCCCTCACCAGCCTCATCGACGGCGCGGTTCGTTCCGCCTTGGGCCGCTACAAGACGAGCCCTGCCTACCTTCGGTTCCGGCATCAGGAGCGCCACCTCGCCAACGCGTCCTTCGCGCTCGGCATGGTGGGATCGATCGCCGCGAAGCTCGAAGCCATGAAGGCTGGACGCGACCGGGCCAACGTCGATATCGGACGAAACCTCGTGGTGCTGAAATCATCGATCGTGGACGAGGAACTTCGCAACCTCGGCATGACCTTCCGGACGAGCCGAAGCGCGGGCCGCACCGTGTCGCCCGACGCCTTCAAGGCCGGCGAAACGGAAGGGATGTCGTTCACCGTTGCGCCGGGAAGCGGGACGACCCGGTAGGACAACCCTGGCAAGCCGCCACCTTCGGGACTTCCACAACGCCGGAACCGACAGCCAGGCGCCGCGGCTTTATAACGGGTTCGAGCCATGTCGCGCCAACCTTTGTTCAAGGCGCCACACGAACCAGCACAGAACGGCCACGGGCAGCCCGATCAGCGAGGTCGCCACAAAAAAATCCGTGAAGCCGAGGCTAGCAATGATGAAGCCCGACGTTCCCGCCAGAAAGCTGCCCGGAAGGGCGCAGAGCGACGTGAGCAGCGCGTACTGGCTGGCCGCGTGGGCGGTGGCGGTGAGCGACGACATGTAGGTGATCAGGACGATGGAGGCGAAGGCATAGGCGAAATCGTCGACGCTGACCGCGGTGGCGAAAATCCAGAACTCGCCGCCGCCATGGTCGCCGCGCATCGCCAGGAAGGCGAGGCTGAGATGCGACGCCGAGGCGAACACCGTTCCGGCGAGCAGGCTCGTCATCAGGCCGACCCGCTTGACGACGAAGCTCGCCAGGAAAGTGCCGCAGAGCGCGACCGGGAAGCCGAACAGCTTGGTGACGGTGGCGATGTCCGAGTTGGAATAATGCAGGCTCTTGAAGAGCGGCACCGCCATGGCGCTCGAAATATAGCCGGGCATCCGGAATCCCGCCACCAGCAGAAGGGTGGGAACGGCCAATGGCCCGAGCCGCCCGACAAGCTCCCTGATGGGGGCGAGGATGGTGACGGTGAGGCTGACGGGCTCGGGCCGCGCGGCCCTGTCCGAGGCGGGCTCCGGCGCCAGCAGGGCCGTGACCATGCCGGGCACCATCATGGCCGACATGCAAAGGTAGGCGGCGCGCCAACCGTAGGCGTCCGCGAGGTAAAGCGCGCCGGCGCCCGCCACGAGGTTGCCCAGCCGCCACCCGACCTCCGCCCAGGACGACATCAGGGCCTGCTGCTCGATCGGCGCCACCGTGATGCGCCACCCGTCGATGACGACGTCCTGCGTGGCGCCCGCGAAGCCGAGCGCCAGAGAGAAGGCGACCGTCCAGCCGAGCCAATGTGTCGGATCGCCAAAAGCGATGCCGGCCAGGGTCAGCATGACGCCGAGCTGCGAAACGATGATCCAGCCGCGCCGCCGCCCGAGCAGGCGGCCGAAAACCGGAGCGTCGTAGCGGTCGAGGAAGGGCGCCCACAGAAACTTGAATTTATAGGCGAGCGTCATCTCGCTCATCAGGCCGAGGATGCCGATTGGCACCTTGGCTTCGGACAGCCACGCCGATTGCGTGACGTAGACGAGCAGGAAGGGAATGCCCGAACTGAAGCCGAGGCCCGCCATCGCGGCGAGGCGCCGGTCGGAGAACAACTCGCGCAGCGGCGACGTTCTGCCTGCCCTGGGTTGAACGGCTTCGCTCAGCATTGACCCTGACCTTGCGTCGACCATCGCGGCACACCATCATCGACAACGCAGACCGGCACCATCGAACTCGCGTTGCCTTGATGGTTTCCCATTCCAAATTCCCGTCGAACATCCGGCTCCTGGCCATCTCGGGCAGCTTGCGGGCAAAATCGTCCAACACCGCCGTCTTGCGAGCGGCCGCATTGCTGGCGCCGTCCGGCGTCGAAGTCGCATTCTATGAGGGTCTCGGCGCTTTGCCGCATTTCAACCCCGACCATGACGACGAAGCCCCACCGGGGCCGGTCATCGAGTTGCGGCGAGCCGTCGGTGCGTGCCACGGCGTGCTGATCTGCTCACCCGAATATGCGCGCGGCGTGGCGGGATCCTTCAAGAACGCGCTCGACTGGCTGGTCGGCGGCTTCGAACTTCCCGGCAAGCCGGTTGCCGTCATCAACGCGTCGGCACGCGCCACGGAGGCGGACGCGCAGTTGCGCATCATCCTGAGCACGATGTCGGCCAATCTCGTGGGTGAAGCCTCGATCACCCTCGCCCTGCCGGGCCCAAGCCTCAATGCGGCGGCGATCGCGGCCGACCGAAACCTCGCCGAGCGCCTTCGCGTCGCCATCGAGCGTTTCACGCAGGCGATCGCCGCGCCATCCGCCTGAACTCAACTGCTGCCGATCAGGATGCCGGTCGCCAGCACCAGGCCACCACCGAGCATGACCTTGGCGGCGGCGGAAACCGGCGGCGTCTGCATGTAGCGCCACTGGATCCACGCGATCGCCAACAGCTCGAGGACCACGACCCCGAAAGCCACGATGGTGGCGGTGTAGAAGTTCGCGATGAGATAGGGCAGGGTGTGTCCGATCCCGCCCGCCACCGTCATCAATCCGCAAACCAGCCCGCGAAGATAGGGTGTACCGCGCCCGGAAATCTTCCCGTCGTCCGCCAGGGCCTCGGCGAACCCCATCGAAATGCCGGCCCCGAGCGAGGCCGCCATGCCGACCAGGAAAGCGTTCCAGGAATTATGCGTCGCGAAAGCCGCCGCGAAGACCGGCGCGAGGGTTGAAACCGAACCGTCCATCAGCCCCACGAGGCCGGGCTGGATGACCTGGAGGACGAAGCGCCGGCTGGCATCCTCGTCCTCGCGTGTGCGCTTGTCGCCCGGCAGCCGTCTGGTTTCGATCGCGGCGGCCGCGTGTTCGTGCTGCAACTCGGCTTCCGCCAGATCGCCGAAAAGCTTGCGGATCTTCGCGTCGGTGCTGCGGCTCGCCGCTTCCAGGTAGAAGCGGCCGGCTTCCTGTTCCATCTGGCGGGCCTGCGCCCGCACGGCGTTCACCCCGAGGGCGCGAACCTGCCAATGCGGACGTCGCCGCACCCAGCCACGAACGTCCTGACGTCGCACGAGCGGGATGTGGTTGCCGAACCGCTCGGCGTAGAGGTCGATCAGCCGGCGGCGATGCTCACCCTCCTCGGCGGCCATGTCGATGAACATGGTGGCGCTGTCGGGGTAGGCCTGTCGCAATCCTTCCGCGAAATCCGCGTAGATGCGCCCGTCCTCCTCCTCGCTGCTGATCGCCAGTGCCAGGATCTCGCGTTCGGATAGGGCGGAAAACGGCTTCATCTCGTCCATTCTAGTTTAGAAACGTTCTACTCTGAACCATACCGAATGAGGGGGCGGAACGGCAAGCCTCGCGGGGACATAATCCATCAACCCTACCGGTTCGCGTCCGCCGCCTTACATGAGAGGCAATTCGCCGTATGGAGACCCCTCATGTTCTCGTTCAGAAAATCCGCATCCTTGCCGTCGGCCGGCGAAGCCCTGCCGGGACGCGCCACCTCGATCGCCATCACGGATCGACATCTCGTCAACAGACAGTCTCTGCAGGGCCCTTATCCGGAGGGAAGCGAGACGGTTTATTTCGGCCTGGGCTGCTTTTGGGGGGCGGAGCGCCTGTTCTGGCAGGTGCCGGGCGTCCTCGTCACGGCGGTGGGTTATCAGGGCGGCCAGACGCAGAACCCCACCTATGAGGAGGTTTGCTCCGGCATGACGGGCCATACCGAGGCCGTGAAGGTCGTCTACGATCCGAAGATGGTGTCGCTTGATCAACTGCTGAAGCTGTTCTGGGAAAGCCACGACCCCACCCAGGGCATGCGGCAGGGCAACGACGTCGGCACGCAATACCGGTCGGCCATCTACACGACGACGCCCGAGCAGTTGCGACAGGCCGAAGCTTCGGCGGCAGCCTATGGAGCGGCTCTCAAGGCTCGTTCCACCCGGTTCGGCCCCGTCACCACGGAGATCAGGGCCGCGCCCCCGTTCTTTTTCGCCGAGCCCTACCACCAGCAATATCTCGAGCGGAACCCGAATGGTTATTGCGGCCTGGCCGGAACCGGCGTGTCCTGCCCCATCGGGGTCGGCGTAGCGGCTTGACGCGGCTTTGGTGACCTGCGCCCGCGCGGCATGCTCTTGAAGAGAGTCGGCGCGGGCTGTATTGCACCGCACGACCAATGGGACGATTAGATGCTTGAGCGTGCGATCGAACGGTTCATCGTCGCAAGCCGTTGGGTGCTGGCCCCCTTCTTCATCGTTATGGTCCTGGCGCTGGTCGGGCTGTTGCTGAAGACGATCCAGCACACTTACGAATACGCGCTGCACTTCAAGGACGAGACCGAGTCAGGCGTCATCCTCAACACCCTCTCGATCGTCGACCTCACGTTGACGGGCTCGCTGCTCGTCATCGTGATCTTCTCCGGCTATGAGAATTTTGTCTCGAAGATCGAGGGGTCGGAGCACAAGGATTGGCCCGACTGGATGGCGGCGATCGACTTCACGGGACTGAAGCTCAAGCTGATGTCCTCGATCGTCGCGATCTCGGGAGTGCAACTGCTTCGAAACTTCATGAGCATGGGAACGGTGAGTGACCGCGACCTGACATGGGCGGTCGTGATCCACCTGACCTTCGTGATATCAAGCCTGCTGCTGGCCTGGACCGACAGGCTGTCGGTCAAACACGAGACCTGAGGGGGCACGCCCCCCACCGGTCATTGAGCGACGATGACGCGCCGACAAGCGTCAGGCAGTTGGGCCACGGTGATCGGCGGCTTGGGCTTGGCATTCGGGTCGAGGCGTGGGTGCAGCACCGATGGCTTGAACCAAGCCGTCAAACTGGCGTCGCACCCGTCGCCGGCCCGCACGGGATCCTGCGGCAGACAGGTGGCTTCGCCCGCCGGGCAAGCGATCCGGATGTGGAAGTGGTAGTTGTGGCCGTACATGGGCCGCACCTTGGCGAGCCATGTCCGGTCGCCCTTGGCCTGCTCGCAGATGGCTTTCTTGATGGCCGGGTTGACGAAAATGCGCTCGACTTCGGGCTGCTGGGCCGCCGCCTTGATCAGCGCGAGATGCGCCGGCGTCCATTTGGCCCTGTCGACCCCCAAGCCGTCCTGCCGCACCACGTTTGTCGCCATCATGGTTTCGCGCTCTTCGGCCGACAAGCTGCGGTTCGGCATCGGCGTCAGCCACACATCGGCGTCGAGACCGACCTGGTGCGAGGCGTGCCCCGTCAGCATGGGCCCGCCGCGCGGTTGCGACACGTCGCCGACGAGCAGGCCCGGCCACCCGTTGATCGAGGGTACCTCCTTGGCGAAGCGCTCCAGAAAACCGATCAGGGCCGGGTTGCCCCAATTGCGATTGCGCGACAAGCGCATGACCTGCCACGACGGTCCGTTGATCGGCAGGGCCTCGGCGCCCGCCAGGCAGCCCTTGGCGTAAAAGCCGATGGAGCGAGCCTGAAGGTCGGCCGGCGTCGTGGCCCGGCCGAATACCTGCTTGGCCGGCAGGGTCGGATCACCGGGGTGGGCAAGGGGCGGCAAGGGTTTGGGGTCAAGCGTTCCCATTTCCTGGGCGAACCCCGGCCCGCAGGCCGACCATGCGAGAGCGACGCCCAGCAACACGCCGGCGAGCGATGGCTTGTCAAACATACGTCGGCCTGCGCTCTTGCTCATGGCGGCGACCCCGTCGCCGGAGAGACGGCCCGGTTAGGCCCATTCACACCGTGACGCCGGCCAAATGCTTGAACTCGTCGACCACGGCGACGTACACATCCCGCTTGAAGGGAATGATCAGCTCGGGCAGGCGCTCGATATGCTCCCAGCGCCACGCGTCGAACTCCGGTCTGTGGCCGCCTTCCGGATGATCGATATTGATCTCCGCCTCGTCGCC
>CALMOK010000131.1:0-5151 GCA_937871825.1 uncultured Alphaproteobacteria bacterium | reverse complement strand
CCTCTGAAACGTCCCTTCATGACCTTGCGGGAAAGGTCGGTCGGCAAATCGTAACTCAACCAGCGGGGCGCCTCGGCGAGAAGGGACACGCTCGACACGTTGGTTTCTTCCCGGAGTTCGCGAAGCGCAGCCTCGTAAGGGGGTTCCCCGACATCGACACCGCCTTGCGGCATTTGCCACTCGTGACCCGGGGCGATGCTTTCCATCACGCGTCGGTTGCGACGCCGCCCGACGAACACCAATCCACTCCGGTTGAAGAGCGCGATCCCCACGCAGGGGCGATAGACGAATTGCATATGGATCTATCCTCGATGGAGGCTTTGACCCTAGTTTCAACGCTTTTGCGCCGAGACCCAAGCTAAATTTAAGCGCGCCGCCGCCCGGCACCGGCCGTGATCGCGCGGCCTTCGGCCACAAAATCGATCGATGTCGTTAACGCGGCTTCAACCATGGTTCGGCAACCTTCACCCTTGACGAGATTGGGAGGGGTCGGTGATGCGCGCTTGTGTTGTTGCAGGTTTGATCCTGTCGATGGCTTCGATGGGGAACGCCCAGGCAGGAAGCCGCGACGGAGCTTTGTTGGGTGGGCTCGCCGTCGGTGCCGTGGGCGGCGTGATCCTCGGATCGGCGTTGAGCAATCAGGGGCGGCCGGCACCCGTCTATGTGCAACGGGATCCCACGGTGGAATATGTCGAGCCCGCCCCACGCCGCGTTTACGTGCAGCCGGTTTCGGTCGAGGATCCCTTCGAAGGGAAAGTGACCCGCCTGCACGATCGGTGTGACGACGGTGATCGGCATGCCTGCATCCGGTTCGGCATTCTGATTGGCCAGCACCGCGAGCATGTCGCCCAATGGCGGCGCTCGCATCCGGACTTCTTCTCCTACGAGGATTGATGACTGATGACGCCGAACGGCCTTCCGGCTTGTTTCGGCGTCGCCAACGTGACACATCGCCCAAAAGCGGGTGCTGCGGCGCATGACCATGCGGGACCGACGGTGCCTGCCTAACCGGGGCGCACGTCGTCATGCGATGCAATCTTTGCGGCGGATCGGCATTTTCCGACATGCCCAAGCGACCTGCGGTTCGCTGCGCCACCTGCGGATCGCTGGAGCGCACGCGGGTGGCGGGCCTGCACGTCGCTCAAATGGCCCTGACGGGTCAGCCCCGTATTCTGCACTTCGCGCCCGAACGTGGTCTCGCCGCCATCCTGAAGCGGCTGGGCGGCCCGAACTACCGGGCCGTCGACATCGATCCCGCGCGCTACCCGGGCCTTGACGTCGAACCTTTTGACTTGTGCGCCGACGTGTTCGATCTCCCGCCCGCCTCCTACGACCTCGTCGTCCACAATCACGTGCTGGAGCATATCGAATGTAATTATTCGGCGGTGCTGCTGCGGTTGATGAAGGCCGTAGCGCCCGCTGGAACGATGCTGTTCAGTATGCCGATCTTGAATGGACCCTTCACCGAGGAACTGATGACCGGGACTCTGGATGAAAAGCGCCGGCGCTTCGGCGAGATGATCCACGTGCGGCGGTTCGGTCGGGATTTTCTCCCCCAAACGCTCGGGATGCTGTTCACCGTCCCGGACCAGTATGACCTGACGAAGCGCTTTCCCCCGTCCGTCCTGGCCGAAGCCAACATACCTGAGCATCATTGGCGGGCCTACACGGGCGCCTCGATCTTCCGCGTCGGGCACGCCGACCTCCGCATGTGACTGGCCATCCAAGCTCGGCGGTCGCCAATCCGTCAGGTCACAGCATTTCGAGCGACTGCTTGCGCCTCGGCGCCGGAAAGTCCCGGTCGAGGCTTGCCCAGTCGTCCTCCTCGAAACACAGGTCGATGGCGCGCGCGTTCTCGTCGACATGCGCCATGGTGGAGGCCTTCGGTATGGCCATGACCCCCGGCCGCCGCGTCGAGAACGCCAGAGCGACCTGGGCGATTGTTGCGCCATGCCGGCCGGCGATGGCCTGCAAGGATCCCGTGGCGGGAAGGCGACCCTGCTCGATCGGGCTGTAGGCCATAACGGGTATTTTTCTCTCGGACATCCAGGGGAGGAGGTCGAACTCGGGACCGCGTCGCGACACGTTGTAGAGGACTTGGTTGGTCGCGCAGCGCCCACCCCCGTTCGCCATCAGGTCTTCCATGTCGTCGACGTCGAAGTTGCTCACACCCCAGGCTTTGATCTTGCCAGCCTCGACCAGCCGCTCGAACGCCTCAACGCTTTCGTCCAATGGAACGGAGCCTCGCCAATGAAGCAGGTACAGGTCCAGCTGGTCCGTACCAAGGCGTTTCAAGCTCGCCTCGCAATGCGCCGCCATGGCGCGGCGGCTCGCGTTCTGAGGATAAACCTTGCTGACCAGGAACACCAACTCGCGGCAATCGGCGATGGCGCGACCGACCAGTTCCTCGGCCGCACCCTCGCCATACATTTCCGCGGTGTCGATCAGCGTCAGGCCAAGGTGGATACCGTGCCGCAACGCCGCGATCTCGTCGGAAGCCGACCGGCTCGCTTCGCCCATGCGCCACGTTCCCTGTCCCAAAGCCGGGATGGAGTCGCCGGTGGGAAAGTGAAGATGGCGCATGAAGTCTCGTTATCGTCTTGAACGAACGAGCGACAGCTTAAAGCTTTGCGCCAAATTGGCAAAGCCGATGTCGTTTAAAGGCTGACCTTGCCGTGTTCGCCGACCTTGGGCGGCTCGCCCGTCAGCATGGCTTTGGCGTATCCATAGACCTGGACAACCGTGCCGTTCGGCTGGTCCCAATATTCGGCTTCCTCGATCTTGACGCGAATCAGCGCCAGATTTGGGTCGTCCGTGCCCTTGGGAAACCACGGGCGGGCCGACTCGGTCCAGTGTTGCTTGATCACCTCGCGGTCGTGCAGGATCGAAGCCTGACCGCGCATCGCCACGTAGGAATTCTTGTGGCTGTCAGCGAAGGTGATCACCGTCTCGCTGTCTTTCTCAAGGTCATGCACCTTGCCCGAGCTCTCTCCGGTGAGGAAATACAAGCTGCCGTCGAATTCCGTATCGGCGATCGCCATGGGGCGGCTGCGGTACTTCCCATCCGGGCTCCGCGTCGACATCATGGCGATCTTCAGGCCCGTGATGAGGTCCATGACCTTCTTCTGATCGTCGTTGGCTGCCATACTGCTCTCCTTGTTGCGCCTGCAAACCCCTCAGGCCCGAGCTCGGTTCCCCTTGGGGCCGGATCGAGGCAAGTGGATCCATAACATCACCAACGTCCGATCGCCGATGGCCGTCAGTGGTGCCTGTCGGGCGAAGCCGGGATCGGAAGCAGATCGATCCCATCGTCCAACAGGCTTCGAACCTCATCCGGTGTTGCCTCACCGCGGATCGCCCGCGCGGGCTTCTCTCCCTCGTGGATGCGGCGCGCCTCCTCTGGGAAGGCGCGGCCGACATCGTCGGACATCGCCATCATCTTGCGATGCAGGGCCCGCATCGCGTCGCGCATCGTATGCTCACGCTCGTCCGTCGGACCCTCCATCGAGGGCGACCGGGTGCTCGTCGCCAAGTCGGCCACATCATCGGCCTTGACCGTCGTCAAGGACTGCTGTTCGCCGCGCCGCCGCACCGACGGCGCCATCAAGGCTTTCCTGACATGGACCGAACCGCATCTCGGACACGACAGGCCATCCCCGGCCGTCAAGGTCTCGAAGGCGCCGCTATCCTTGAACCAGCTCTCGAACTCATGGTCGCGCTCGCACACCAGCGAATATTTGATCATGGACGTCAGGTGGCGAGAAGCGGGTCAAGTTTGCCGGATTTGTCGAGGTCGTAGATGTCATCGCAGCCACCGACGTGACGCTCGCCGATGAAGATCTGCGGCACAGATGTCCGGCCCGAGGACCGGGCCGTCATGGCGCGCCTCGCCGCAGGATCACCCGTCACGTCAACCTCGTGGAAATCCACGGCTTTCCTGCGCAGCAGATCCTTCGCCGACACGCAATAGGGGCAGAACCGGGTGGTGTAGATGGTGACAGGAGGCATGGGGATGCTCACGGGCGACGCGACTTATATGGCGATCTCTCCCGTACCCGCAACCCGTGCGAAAACCGCGAGATCGACGCCCTTGGCGCCACCGCGGAGCAGCGCGCGCGAGGCCGCGTTGGCGGTGGCACCGGTGGTCAGCACGTCGTCGACGAGGAGCACGGTCCGCCCCCGCAGGTCCGCCGATGGGGGGACCTTGAAGGCGCCCTGCACGTTCGCCGCTCGCTGCGCCCGCGACAGGCCGACCTGGGGCGTGGTGGACTTCACGCGGTCGAGCAGGAAAGCGTCACTGGTCAGCCCCGAAACCTGGGCGAGTTCGTCGGCCAGCAGGGCGGCCTGGTTGAACTGCCGACGCCAAAGGCGCTCGCGATGCAGCGGCATCGGCACGATAACGGGCGCCTCGCCCAACAGATCGGACGCCGCCCTGGCGAGCCATCGCCCGAGTAGCCCCGCCACTTCGACGCGGTCGCCATATTTAAGGCGATGCACCAGCCGGCGTGCCGGGCCGTCGTCGTAGAGCGCCACGGCGCGAGCCCTGCGAAAGACAGGCGGATGGGCGATGGCTTCGGGCGACAGCAGACCGTCTCCGAGGTCATGGTGGAAGGGCGTTCCCAACCGGTCGCAGAACGGGCGTTCGATGAATTGGATGCCTCGCCAGCACGCCCCGCACAGGCCATTGGAGGCCTCGGTGGCGCAGCCGCAAGCGAGGCAATGGGGTGGGTAGACGATGTCCAGGGCGACGCGCCGCATCGTGTCCAGCGCGCGGCGCATGGCATGCTGGCCCACCGTCGTTGCGGCCGAACTATCGCTTGCGGGTCGCCGTGACAGCATGGCCCACTATGCCCATAACGCCTGTGTCCTGAAAACCGTGTTCGCCCCATCCTGTCCCGACCGGCTTACCATGCCATCAAATTGCCGCGCCACGCGGTGTTATGCGGCCGTACGCGTCACAACAGGACTGGGCGTCGCGGCGACGTGGTCGTGGCTCGGAACGTGGGTGGCCGTGGTTCGGCCATGTCGAATGAGGGTCTGATTGCGCATGGCATTTTCACGCAAGCTGCCGATCAGCGCCGCGTCCCTTGTTGTTCTGCTCCTCTCGGCGGCCGCTTCGCATGCCTCTTCGACCCTTGTCGTGGATGTCGA
>CALMOK010000130.1 GCA_937871825.1 uncultured Alphaproteobacteria bacterium | reverse complement strand
CGCGCAGGCCCGTGCCGCGATCGAGAGCCGCCGCGAGAACGCCGCCTCGCACCCGTTGGTGCGCGAGGTGCTGGCGCGTTTCCCCGGCGCGCAGATCGTCGACGTGCGCGACAACGCCCCCGAGGCGGCCTCCGCAGGCCTCGAAGCCCCGGCAGGCCTCGACGAGGCCGCGACCGAGGACGGCGAGGCCGACGACGCCTGACGCTGGCATCCGCCCGCCCGGCTTCCCAGATCACGCTTCACCCCACGAACGAGAGACTGATCCGCATGCGCGACATCATGGGCATCATGAAGCAGGCCCAGGCCATGCAGGCGCGCCTCGGCGAAGTTCAAGCCGAGTTGGATCTCCTGCAGGTCGAGGGTCAATCGGGGGGCGGGCTGGTGCGCGTGACCATGACGGCCAAGGGTCAGATGAAGGGCGTCACCATCGATCCTTCGTTGATGAAGGAGGATGAGCGGGAGATCCTTGAGGACCTGATCGTGACCGCGTGCGACGACGCGCGAAAGAAGGCGGACCGCGTCAGCGAGGATAAAATGAAGGCCATCACGGCCGGCCTGCCGCTGCCGCCCGGGCTGAAGCTTCCCTTCTAGGCCGGCACCGTCGATGGCCGACCGTGTCGCCGGGCCCGAGATCGAGCGTTTGATCCAGTTGCTGGCCCGTTTGCCGGGGCTTGGGCCGCGTTCGGCGCGCCGGGCGGCGTTGCATCTCATGCGCAAGCGGGAGGACCTGTTGGCGCCGCTCGCCGATGCCATGCGGGTCGCCCGCGACCGCATCGTGACCTGCTCGGCTTGCGGCAACCTCGACACGCTGGATCCCTGCACCATCTGCCGCGACCCGCGACGCGACCCCACCACCCTGGTGGTGGTCGAAACCGTGTCGGACCTTTGGGCGCTGGAACGGGCCGGGGTTGTCCGGGGCCGCTACCATGTGCTGGGTGGTGTGCTGTCGCCGCTCGACGGCGTCGGGCCGGACGACCTCAACCTCCACACTCTCGTGGAGCATGTGGCGGCCGACGGGGTGGCCGAGGTGGTGCTGGCGGTCAACGCCACCGTGGACGGGCAGACCACGGCCCATTTCGTGACCGACCTGCTGTCTCACCTCGACATCAAGGTGACGCGCCTCGCCCATGGGGTGCCGGTGGGCGGTGAACTCGACTATCTCGACGAGGGAACCCTTGCGGCCGCCATGCGGTCGCGAACGGCATTCTGACATGTTGGGTCAGGCTTACAGATCTTTCTGAATGACCCGGCGGGTGTTCAAGTGTCATGGCGGCTGATGAACCGCCTGGCCGTTATCGACGGGCCTGTCGCATCCGTTGCCGTCTTCTCAGGGCCGCCAGGATGAAGATGGCGCCTGCGCCCGCCAGTCCGCCGAGGATGGCAGCGGGCTTGACGGCGAGGCGGTTCGACAAGCGCTGGAGCGCCACCTCGCCGGCGCCGGCGATGTCGATCATCACCGGCATGACCTGCTGGTGGACGAAGCGCACCGGTGCCGTCGGTCCTGGAGGTTTTTCGAGAAGGTAATCCTTGCCGACCATCACCGGTCTCCTTTTTCCAAGCGATAGCTGACGAACAGTCCGTTTCGTCGCGGGGTTCCAATGGCAACGGAACCTCCGGGCGAACGTTGGATGACTGATCACGGAGTTCCTCGATGATACCGAAGACGTCTTTCACCGCCTATGACGCTCCGGCAGGTGGTTGGGGATCGGCGCGATCCTTGGGTGATATCCTGTCGCGCGAGGGCGTCTTGGTCAGCGGTGGACTAGCGCTGACCCGTCAAAACAAGGTCGACGGATTCCAATGCGTGAGTTGCGCGTGGATCAAGCCCGCCAAGCCGCTGCCGTTCGAGTTCTGCGAGAATGGCGCGAAAGCCACGGCATGGGACCTGACGGCCCGCCGTTGCACGCCCGAGTTCTTCGCCCAGCACACCGTGACGGACCTGCTCGATTGGGCCGATTACGACCTGGAACAGGCCGGACGTCTGACCCATCCGATGCGTTACGACGCGGCGTCCGACAAGTATGTCCCGGTTTCATGGGGCGCCGCCATGGCTGAGATCGGTCGCGAATTGCGGTCCATCCAAGACCGCAAGCGGGCTGTGTTCTACAGCTCCGGGCGCACCGCCAACGAGACGAGCTATCTTTACGGGTTGTTCGCCCGTCTTTACGGCAACAACAACCTGCCCGACAGCTCCAACATGTGCCACGAGACGACGTCCGTCGCGCTCCCCGTGACCATCGGGGTGCCGGTCGGCACTGTGGCGCTTGACGATTTCGCCAAGGCCGACTGCATCATGTTTTTCGGCCAGAACCCGGGCAGCAACAGCCCGCGCATGCTGCATCCGCTGCAGGCGGCAAGCAAGCGGGGTGTCCCGATCATCACCTACAACCCGCTGCGCGAGCGGGGGCTGGAACGCTTCACCAACCCGCAATCGGCGACCGAGATGCTGTCCGGGCACGAGACGCGCATCAGTTCGCAATATCATCAGGTCAAGACGGGTGGCGACCTCGCGGCGCTGGCGGGCATCTGCAAGGCCTTGCTCGCCCTTGACGATGCCGCCAAAGCCGCCGGAAAGCCGGGTGTGCTCGACGAGGAGTTCATCGCCGAACACACCCATGGTTTCGCGACATTCGCCGCTTGGGCCCGGGCCCGGGATTGGGATGAGCTCGAACGCAGGTCGGGCCTTCGACGCGCCGACCTCGAGGCCACCGCCAGGGTTTACAGCACCGCCAAGGCGACGATCGGCGTCTACGGCATGGGCGTGACGCAGCACCGCGCCGGCGTGGAAACCGTGCAGATGATCGTCAACCTGCTGTTGATGCGCGGCAACATCGGCCGCGACGGCGCTGGAATCTGTCCCGTCCGCGGCCATTCCAACGTGCAGGGCCAGCGAACGGTCGGCATCTCGGAAAAACCCGAACTCGTGCCGCTGGACCTGATCGCCGAGCAATATGGCTTCGAGCCCCCACGCGAGCCCGGCTACAACACCGTCGAGGCCTGCGAGGCGATCCTCAAGGGAGAGGTTGACGCCTTTGTTATGCTGGGCGGCAATTTCGTGCGAGCGATCCCCGATCACGGCCAGATGGAGCCTGCTTGGCGCAACATCGGGTTGACCGTGAACATCGCCACCAAGCTCAATCGCAGCCATCTGGTCCATGGAAGGATCAGCTACATCCTTCCTGTTGTCAGCCGCATCGAGGTCGACAAGGCTGCCACCGGCAACCAGGCGGTTTCGATGGAGGACACGTCCGGCTGCATCCATGGAAGCAAGGGCGTGCGGGCACCCGCCTCGCCCCACCTCATCAGCGAGGTCAGGCTCGTGGCCGAGTTGGCAAAAGCCACCCTTGATCCCAACCCCAAGGTGACCTGGGACGCGTGGATCGACGATTACAGCAAGATCCGCCAATCGATCGCCACCACTTACCCGGCGATCTTCGAGGATTACGAGCGGCGCATGTGGGAGCCGGGTGGGTTCCAGCGGCCCCTGCCGGCGCGCAAGCGCGAGTGGAAAACCGACACCGGTCGGGCGAACTTCATCACTCCAAAAGGCCTCGACGAGAACCTCGACATGCCGGATGTCGGCCACGATGCGCTGCGGCTCATGACGCTGCGCAGCAACGACCAGTTCAACACGACCATCTACGGCTACGACGACCGGTTCCGGGGCATCCAGGGCACACGCCGTGTCGTCCTCATGAATCGGTCCGACATCGACCGGATGGGATTGAAAGTTGGCGAATCCGTCACGCTGAAGACGGTGTCGGACGACGGCGTGGACCGACGCTGCACGGGCCTGCTCGTGGTGGCGTACGACATCCCGATCGGTTGCGCCGGAGGTTATTATCCCGAGTGCAACGTGCTGCTGCCGATCTGGCATTACGCCGAAGGCAGCAAGACTCCTGCGGCCAAATCAATTCCCGTGACGGTGCATAAGGAAAACGGCGTGGTTGTCGAGCCGGCCTTCGAGGCCGACATCCCGGTAACGCCGTCGTTCCTGGGGCCGAACTCCCTGGTCACGCCCTCGTCGTGACCGCCTGAACACGTGACCCTACCGGTCCGGCAGGCAAAGCCGGGCCATGATGGGATAAACACGGTCGCGGCCCAGCGCATGGGCCGTGATGGCGCGGCCGCCGAACAAGGGCGAGAAAGCCGGGTCCTGGACGTTGAGACCGCCCGCGTAGGCGCCAAAGGCCGGCATCACGCAACGGGTACCATCCGAAACGAAGCAACGCCGCCGCACCGTGCCGCCGCGACCAGCCACAACGGCGGCCGGGTGGAGATGACCGGCGATCTCGCCCCTGGCGGGCCCAGGTGTCGGCCCGTGCCGAAGCAGCAAGGGGCCGAAAGCCCAGTCGGTCGCGACCTCGCCGGGGAGGCCACCGGGTCCGCACGGGTCGTGGT
>CALMOK010000129.1 GCA_937871825.1 uncultured Alphaproteobacteria bacterium | reverse complement strand
GACCTCCTGGCGGCGCGGGGCGCCCGCCGGGTTTTGGTCAGCGTGATGCTGGAAAAGCCGCACAAGCGGGCCGTGGCCATCCAGGCCGATTACGTCGGCTTCCAATGCCCCGACCTGTTCGTGGTCGGCTACGGCATGGATGTCGCCCATTCCTACCGGCAACTGCCGTTCATCGGGGTCGTGGAGAACTGATGCCGGCGGCGTGGCGTCTCAGTTCAGGGCCAGGATGGCGCCGTCCAGCGTCGCGGCGAAGCCCACCCAGGCGAGGTAGGGGGCGAGGCAAAGCCCCGCCACCCTGTCGAGCCGCCCGAACAGGATAAGCGTGGCCGTGATGGCGACCAGCAGCGCCGCGATGACGATCAACCCGAGCAAGGGGCTGTGCGCGGCGAAGAAGGCCCAGGACCACCCCGCGTTCAAGGCGATCTGCACCAGGAAGGCCGCGATGGCCGCCCCTCGGCCGGGACGCCCCCGCGGAAGGCGCAGGACGCGGAAGAAGGCCCAGGCCATGAGAAGGTAGAGCACCGTCCAGGCCGGGCCGAACAGCCAATTCGGCGGGTTGAAGGCCGGCTTGTTCAGCGTCTCGTACCAGGGCAGGTTGGGAAAGGTCGCGAGATTGCCGAGCAGAAACGCCCCCAGCACGGGAAGCAGCGCCATCGTGGCGGCCCGGCGCCGGGACGCGGGCGCTTCGTCCAGTTCCGTGGCTGCCGTCACGGCCCGGCCGCCCGCCGGATGGCGTCGAGGAGCGCCGGGCGCGTCGCGTCCGACAAGGCGCCGACCAGCTTGTAAAAGACCGTGCCATCGCCCTTGATCACGAAGGTTTCCGGCACGCCATAAACCCCGAAATCGATGCCGGTGCGCCCCGACGGGTCGGTGCCGACCCGCGCGAAGGGATTGCCCTTCTCGCCGAGGTAGCGCCGGGCGTTTCCGGGGTCGTCCTTGTAGACGATGCCGGCGAGGGTGACGCCCTGTCCGGCGAGGGCCGGATTTCGCCCGAGCGCCATCAGGGCGTCGTGCTCGTCGTGGCATTCGGCGCACCAGGAGGCGAACACGTTGACCAGCGTGACGTGCCCGGCGCGCAGGTCCGTGTCGCTCAACCCGCCGGGCGCTCCGGTTTTCAAGCCTTCGAGCGGGGCGAGGGCGAAGCGGGGCACCGGCTTGCCGATCAGGGCCGAGGGGATGAAGGCGGGATCGCCCGCGCCGAGTCTCACCAGGAACAAGCCGGCGAGCGCCGCGAACACGATCAACGGCAGGCTGACCAGCAGGCGGCGACGCGGGGGCGGTGGGGCGGGGCGCGCGAGGGAAGGGGCGTCTGTCACGCGATGGCGTCCTTGTCGGGCCCGATGGACCGATGCTCCGTCACGCCGGACAAGCGGGCCACGGCTCGTTTCTGGGCGCGGTGGTCGAGCAGCACGGCGGCGATCGTCCCGGCCAGGATAAGCGCCGTGACGGCAAAGGCGGCGACAATGAATCCAAAGTGTTCGTCCACGGCCGCTAAGCTTTCTAGTGAACGGCGGCGCGCGCGGGCCGCAGGCGGGCGACGCTCGGCTCGGCGGCGGCGGCGGACGTGATACCGAGGCGGCGCGCTTTTCGACGCAGCACCTCGTTGCGGGTCGCCGCCACGTGCAGCGCCGCGAACAAGGCCGAGTAGCCGACCGCCATGACGAGCAGCGGCCAGAGCATCGAGGCCGCGATGGTCGGGCCGCCCATGCGGAACACGGAGGCGGGCTGGTGGAGGGTGTTCCACCAATCGACCGAGAATTTCACGATGGGGATGTTGATGAAGCCAACGAGCGTCAGGATCGAGGCCGCGCGCCCGGCCCGGCCCGGTTCCTCGATGGTCTGCCACAAGGCGATCAGCCCGAGGTAGATGAGAAACAGCACCAGCACCGAAGTGAGCCGCGCGTCCCACACCCAGTAGGTGCCCCACATGGGCTTGCCCCAAAGCGAGCCCGTGATGAGGCAGATGAAGGTGAAGGCGGCGCCGAGCGGGGCGGCGGCCTTTTGGGCGGCCTCCGCCAGGGGATGACGCCACACCAGGGTGGCCAGGGCCGCCGCCGTCATCACCCCGTAACTCAGCATGGCCACCCAGGCGGCTGGCACGTGGATGTACATGATGCGCACGGTTTCGCCCTGCTGGTAGTCGGCGGGGGCCGTGAAGGTCATGTAAAGCCCCACCGCCAGCGTCAGGGCCGACAAGCCCCAAAGCCATGGCAGGAGCTTTCCGGCGAGGCGAAGGAAGTTGGTCGGGTTGGCGTAGGTTGTAAGCATCGGCACGACTTTGGTTTAAGCCGGAGATTGCGGCGGTGCCAGGGCATCGGGGCGGGCTGGCCCACCCGCCCGATCCGGCGCCCCCCGAACGCCTTCATCCTATCCGTCCTGCCTTGACGGTCCGCTAACCGCCGGTGGCTGGATCAGGTCTTTCGTGGCCATGGCCAGAAGGAGCCCCGGTATTCCCGCCATCCCGCCGTCCGTGCCGCCCGACACTTGCACGGAAGGTACCAGCGGCAGCTTGCTTTCCTTCACGACCTCAACGAGCGCCGCCACCACGGCTTGACGGATCAGGTTCTCGGTGCCGCCGAAAGCCTCCGCCCGGACGCGCGCCGCGTGGGCCTCGGCGTCGGCCATCACGCGGATACCCTCGGCGGCCTTGCTTTTCCGCGCCGTTTCGGCCGCGCCCTCGGCTTCGGCCAGGATCCGGATGCCTTCGGCGGCCTTGCTCTTGCGGGCGGTCTCGGCCGCGCCCTCGTTTTCGGCGATCTTGATCGAGAGTTCCGAGCGCGTGATGCTGGATTGCTGCTCGGCCAGGGCGAGCTGCTCGTTCAGCGCCTTCCGCTTGGTGGCGGCTTCCTGCTGGTCCACGAAGGTCTTCTGCTCCTCCCGGGCGATCTGGCGGAGGCGCAATTGTTCGAGCATGGCTTCCATCCGCTTGTCGCCCGGCGCGGGTCGGGGCGTGCCGATCATCACCTCCTCGATCTCGATCCGGTGTTCGGCGAGCCGTTGCTTCATGGCGGCGAGGGCGTCCTTGCCCATCTCGCTCCGCTTCTCGATGAAATCGAGCAGCGTGTTGCGTTGCGCCGTGTCCTTGAAATAGGACGAGATGAACGGATCGAGGGTCTGGTTGACCAGCCGTTCGATCTGGCTGAACCGCTGGATCACGTAGGGCGCGTTGACCGGCGCGATATGGGCCACGATCGACAGCGGCACCAGGATCTCGAAGGCGTCCTTGGTGATGACGGGGATTTCCTTGAGGTCGCTGTCGTAGCTGATCCCGTTCGGCATGGCGGCGGCGAACTCAAGGCCGTACGGGAGATCGACACGCTCACGGCTTCGCGGCGA
>CALMOK010000128.1 GCA_937871825.1 uncultured Alphaproteobacteria bacterium | reverse complement strand
ACATGATGGTGATCGCGACTGGACGCTCCACCACCCATGTCGGGGCCATCGCCGACCGTGTGACCCGCGCCTGCAAGGAGGCTGGGATCGTGCCGCGCGTGGAGGGGCTGCCTAACTGCGATTGGGTGCTGGTCGACGCAAGCGACGTCATTATCCATATCCTGCGGCCCGAGGTTCGTCAGTTCTACAATCTCGAGAAACTGTGGGGCCTCGACCGACCTGGGGAAGGGGTCGGCAGGGACGACGAGCGCCGCGCCATTTAGGCCCGGCGACGTCTTGCACATCCTGCTGATCGCGGTCGGCCGCATGAAGCAGGGGCCCGAGCGTGAGATGCTCACCCGCTACGTCGAGCGCGCGCAAGCCTTGAGCCGGTCGCTCGGCTTGTCGGGGTTCGAGGTGCGGGAGGTCGAGGAAAGCCGTGCCCGCGACGGCGCGGCCCGCAAACGCGAGGAAGCCAAGGCCATCGAGGCTTTGTTGAAGCCGGGTTGCAGGCTTGGCACGTTCGACGAGCGCGGTCGATCGCTGACAAGCGAAGCTTTTGCCGCCACCGTCGGCCGGGTTCGGGACGATGGCGCGCCAATGTTCGGCTTGGTGATCGGCGGACCTGACGGCCTCGCCGACGATCTTCGCGCTCGGGGCGATCTTTGCGTCGCCTACGGGGCGGCGACCTTTCCCCATCAGATTGTTCGAATCCTGGCAGCCGAGCAGGTGTATCGCGCCCTCACCATCCTGGCCGGCCATCCCTACCATCGCACCTGACGGCTTGGTTCGGCGCTCTATTCGAGCCGGATCAATCGACGGGATCGAAACCCGATGTCCTGAACAAGCCGCCATCCTGGTAGACCAGTGGCTGAACCTCGCCGAAGGTCCGGACATCGGACACTTCCCCGACAATGATCGAATGACTGCCGTGGGCCAACCGAGCCCTGGTGACACAGAACAAACAAGCCTGCGCGTCCCGAAGGTATGGCAGGCCCTCGTCGTTCTCCGCCCAATCGCCATGAACGAAACGCGATTCGCCCGCCGCTCCACCGCTGAACGGCGCCACCAAGTCGCGGTTGGATACCCCGAGAAGGTTCAGGCAGAAGGAGCCACTCTCGGAGATGGGGGTGTGGATACCGGCCTTCCGATTGACGCAAACCAGAAGGGTTGGCGGATCGGCCGTGACCGACGTCACCGCCGTGGCTGCCATGCCGTAGCGCAAACCCTCATGGCGCGTCGTCACGATCGTCACCGTCGCGGCGAGCCGGCGCATGGCGCGCTTGAACTCAGGCAAGAGCGCCGACGCGCGGTCGGTCTGGTTCGGGCTCTGCATGAGCTGGGTCCGTGGCGGTGCTTGGCCCGGCATCACGGCCGACCACCCGTTTAAAGATGACGAGCGGATCGTCAGATCAGCATTTCCGAATTGGCGCAACGGGCGGTGGCGGTCCCTCGGCGAGAGGACTGATGTTCGCCGGCCGGCTTTTCAGGCCCGCTTGCGCCCCGACAGGATCGAGCCGGCTTCCACCAACCCCGCCGCCAAGCCAGCCTTCACGGCCCCGCCGAGAAGAAACGGCGTCACGCCGGCCGCCATCGCGGCGGACGGTCCCACGAAGCCCGCGAGCCAAGCGAATCCGACCGCCAGGATGGCGGCGTTGGCTAGAAGCATGACGGCGAAGCTACGCGCGGGCGAGCGCTTCAGCCATGCCCGCTCGGCCGCCAAGCCCACCAGCGCGGCCGCGAGCACGAAAGACAGAAGGTACCCGCCGGTCGGCCCGACCATATAGGCCAGGCCGGCATGCCCGCCGGCCAGCACGGGCAAACCAAGGGCGGCCTCGCACAGCCAAGCGATCACCGTCGCGGCCCCGAGCCGCCAACCACAGAAGGCCCCGATCAGCGTGACGGCGAGGGCCTGCAGCGTCATCGGCACGGGAATCATGGGCACCTGCACCCATGAGGAAAGGGCGAGCAACGCCGTTCCAAGCGCGACGGCCACGACGGCGGCAAGGGGCTTGGTGCCGGTGGTGTAGAGCGGTCGCACCGGCATTGCGGACAGCGAGGTGGTGAATCGGTTCATGGCGACAACCCTTAACAGGAACGAAGGCGAGCGCAATTCGGGGCAGGTTGAAAAGATGTCGGGCTGCTCGTCAAGCGCGTCCGCCCGGCGGATCCGCCGATGGCCACCGACCCGGGAAGGCTTGCCGCCAAAAGCCGAGGCTGCGGGACGAGACCGGCGACCCGGCTTCCTCGTTGCGTTGGAGGATGGGGCGCAAGAACGCTTCTGCCGTCGCGGGATCCCGCAGCAGCGTGAGTGAACGCAGGATCCGGGTGATGCGCAGGTGGTTGTGGTCGTGCGGCACCAACCAGGCCGACGTCCGGTCGTAGAAGCCCCGCATCAGCGTCGCGGCCCGGTCGAGGTTGCGACCAGCGTCCGCATCGGCCCGGATGGCGGCAACGTCGGCTGGACCCAGCACGGGTGATCCTGGCACCGCAGCGCTCGGTTCAGTCAAGGGAAACAGCCATTGGATGTAATCGTGCGCGGATTCGAGGCGCCGGTCGTCGAAGGCCAGGACGGTTTCGATCGTGCGCCCGGCCGCGTCGCGGCCTTGGCCGGACAGAAAAACATGCGCGTCGCGCTGTGCCACGATGACGTTCCCGGCGATCGCTCAGCGGTGCCGACGGCGGTGGACATAGCGGCGATGCGGGTAATCGGTCCTTTGCGACACGCCAAGCACGCCTTTGACCCCGCCAACGACGCCTCCTACCGCGCCACCGACGACACCCCCCACGGCGCCGCCGAGCGGGCCGGCCGCGCGGCTTCCGGTTGCCGCGCCCTCGCTGGCGCCACGCCCGATGCCTTGCGCCTGAGCGGCCAGCGGCGAGGCACAAAGCAACAAGGCCACCATCAACACGATCCTGTTCGTCATCGCCCTTGCCTCTCTCATCGGTAATCCGATTGAGCAATGCCGAAGAAATCAGCCGGCGGCAAGCGTCACGGGGTTTGACCCTCATCCGTCGGCCGAACGAGTGGCCGACGTCCAATCACGAGGCGGCGGCGCGCTCGGCATAGAGCTCGGCGAGTTCTGGCGCGGTGGCGATGTCGTCGACCGTGGCGAACAATCTCATGCGATGCGACAACCGCCCCAGGTCCTGCCGGCTCGACAACGACGTCAGGGCCGGGCTGAGGACCAGCCCCAGGATGGCGGGCGCCATCCACAACTCGTACCAGCCGCCCGTGCGGAGCGCGACGACGCCGAGCAGCAGGCCGAGGCCGACATGGACGGCATGGCGACGGAACGCCTCGCCAAGCCCGACTTGCCGGTCGGCGCGGGACTGGCTGTCCCACGTCACCGCCTGGCCGGTGAGCGTCTTGACCACGAAGCCCGCGTTGACCAGCGACAAGACCGGGCCCAGCAGTGTCCAGAAACACTGCTCGATCGTGGCTCCGGCCAGGAAACGGCCCGCGCCGCCGAAAGATCGTCTGAGATTAGTGTCCAGAAGGGCACGGCTGACGTTCAGGATGCGCGGCAGCAGGATGAGGGCGATGCCGATGGCGGCAAGCCAACCGGCCGCGGCGCCTGGCTCGGTCAAGCCGAATGCCAGCAGCCCGAGACCTCCGCCGTCCGGTGACAGGCAGGCCCGTACGGCCCCGAGCAGAAGAAAACCCCACCAAAGCGGCGCCGTCAGGTAGCCGCCGATCCCGAGGGCGATATGGGCGCGGTTGCCGGCCCGAAGGCCCGGAATGGCGAGCACGCGAAGGTGCTGCAGGTTTCCCTGGCACCAGCGCCGCTCGCGGGTCAGCAGGTCGAGCGTGTTGGTGGGGATTTCCTCCCAGGTGCCGTCGAACTCCGGCAGGAGGCGGGCCTCCCATCCGGCCTTGACCAGGAGGGCGGCCTCGACCACGTCGTGGCACAGGATCTCACCCCCGAGCGGCGGGCTTCCGGGCAGCACCGGCAGGCGGCAATTGGCGTGGAAGGCCGCGATCCTCAGAATTGCGTTATGGCCCCAATAGGAGCCTTCCCCGCCTTGCCAGAAATCGAGGCCCCGCAAGGCCAGGGGTGCGTAAAGCCGCACGGCGAATTGCTGGATCCGGGCGAACAGCGTTTCCCGGCCGGCCGCGTAGCTGACCGTCTGGATCAGCCCGACGCGCGGGCTCTCCTCCATGAGCCGGATCAGCCGGCGCATCGCTTCCCCGCTCATCAGGCTGTCGGCGTCGAGGATAATGGCGAAATCGTAGTCGCCGCCCCGGGCCTCGAAGAAATCGGCGATATTGCCGGCCTTGCGCCCGGCGTTCGACGCGCGGCGACGGTAGAACACGCGATGGGCGGTGTTCGCCGACAGAGCCTCCCACTCGGCCCGCTCAAGGGCGGCGACCGCGTCGGTCGTCGTGTCGCTGAGGACATGGACGTCGATGTCGTCGCAGCGTCCCGTGCGCGCCAGTGACCGGAGCATCACCCGCACGTTGGCGAACACCGCGGCGGCGTCTTCCTCGTAGATGGGGATAACCAGGGCGGTCCGGCTATGGCCGGTCCAGACTGGATCGAGGTTTTTCGCGCGCCGCTCGAGCGGGGTCTGCCCGGCGTCGCCGCGCAGGGAGGCGACGGCACCAAGGATCAATTGCCAGACGACGAGGCATTCCCAAGCCATGACCAGCGAGAAAGGCACCAGCAGGATCCAATCGAGAACCCGATGAGGCGAGGCCGTCAGCACGGTGATCGAGAGCATGGTGGTGCCGAGCGCCAGCACGATGCTCGGCAGCACGAGAACAAGCCGCCTCGCACTCAATCCGGGCGCGTTCAGTGTGGGACGGGCAGATGGGCCGAGGTCGGCGGGGGACGGAACGATGGTCATGACACAACAAGTCCCAGCTTGGCGAAGCGTCCCGCGCCAACCATCAACAAGGGAGCGACGCATCAACGCAGCCCCGCGGACGGCATGCCGGCCGATGCCGGGGCGCGGCTTTGGCATCGAGCCCGCGGCGCTTGCGATACCGATTGCTTGCCCCATGTGGCATGATCTCCCGACAGGAGGATAAAGGGTGTCGCGTCGATGAGTTCCCGAAGCCAGAACGGTTGCGCCGGCCCATGCGGCGGCTGATCGACGAATACGTCGGCGGCCGCAAGGTCGCACCGTTTCGGCGCGGCCTCGCGGTCGGCACGGCCTGTGCGGTTGATCGGGTCCTCGCGCGCCTGAAGGGTGCCAAGCCCATCCTGCTGGTGAACGGCTTTTGGCGAAGCGGCACGACCTGGCTACAGGAGTGCTGCGCCGAAGCCCTGGACGCCAAGACGGTTTTCGAGCCCTTGTCCCCCCTCAACCCGGAACGTCGCGCCATGATGGCGGGCTTCTTTGGCGACGACGAGGACATCGTGCAGGCGTTTATTCCCGAAGCCCGTCCGGACGACGAGGCTTTCTGGCGCTTTCTCGATAGGGCCTGCGTCGGCCGCCAAGCCAACACCTTCACGCTGAGTTGCCGCCGGAACGCGCGCGAGTCCTTCAAACGCTCGGTCGTGGTGAAAGATGTTCGCCTGCATCGCAATCTCGACGGCTTCCATCGGCGATACGGCGCTCCCGTGGTGCATATCCGGCGCCACCCTTGCGCCGTCGTGGCCAGCCTGTTGGCCGCAGACTGGCACTGGAGCTTCGAGCGCGTGCGGCTCGCCGCCGTGCTGCCGAAGCTTGGCGACGCACCCGCCTCGTCCCGCGCTGCCTCAGGGTTCGACATGTTCGACACGGACGCGGTGTCGCGGATCGCGGCCTCTTGGGCGGTCAACGAACGCTGCGCCGATGCCGCGCTGCGGGGGCAGCCTTGGGGGCGGCTGATGACCTTTGAACATTTGAGC
>CALMOK010000127.1 GCA_937871825.1 uncultured Alphaproteobacteria bacterium | reverse complement strand
GAACTACGACGAGCGCGTCATCGTGCGGGATTTTTCGGCCCGCGTGCTTCGCCAGGACCGGGTGGGCGTGGTGGGCGCCAACGGGGCCGGCAAGACCACCCTGCTCAAGCTGCTCACGGGGGTCATCGAGCCCGACGCCGGCTTCGTCAAGATCGGCGCCAACGTGGCGCTGGCGACCCTCGATCAGGGGCGAACCAGCCTGAAGCCTGCCACCACCCTGGCCGATGCCCTCACGGGTGGGGGCAGCGACAACGTGATGATCAACGGGCAGGCCAAGCATGTGATCGGCTACATGAAGGACTTCCTGTTCGGCCCCGAGCAGGCGCGCACGCCCGTGGGGCGCTTGTCGGGCGGCGAGCGCGGCCGGCTGACGCTGGCGCGGGCCCTCGCGCTACCCTCGAACCTGCTGGTCCTCGACGAGCCCACCAACGACCTCGACCTCGAAACACTCGACCTCCTGCAAGAAATGATCGCCGATTATCCCGGCACCGTGATCGTGGTAAGCCATGACCGCGACTTCCTCGACCGGGTCGCCACCTCGGTGCTGGTGGCCGAGGGCGAGGGGCAATGGACCGAATATGCGGGCGGCTACACCGACATGGTGGCCCAGCGCGGCGCGGCGCTCGGCGGCAAGCCAGCCGCTTCGGCCAAGACCGAGTCGCCCGCGCGATCATCCCCGGTAAACGGCGCGAAACCCGCCGAGCCGGCACCGGTTCGCCGCCGCATGAGCTTCAAGGACAAGCACGCGCTTGAAACGCTGCCCCGGCGGATCGACGAGCTTCGGGGCGTCGCCGCCAAGCTCCGGCACACCCTGGAAGACCCCAAGTTTTACGCGCGCGACCCGGCTTCCTTTGCTAAATCCTCCGTAGCCCTGGCCAAGGCCGAAAGCGAGATCGAGACGGCCGAAACCCAGTGGCTGGAACTCGAGATCATGCGCGACGGCCAGGCGTGAAGGCTGGCGAACGCGACCGGCTCGGACCAGACAACAGCGGCGCCTGACGCACCATCGGTGAAAGAATCATCATGCAACCAGTTGGGACAACCGATCGCAGCCTCCTGTCGGGTTTTCTGCTCGCGATCGTCGGCGGAGTGCTCCTGGGCAAGCTGTCCGGCCCCGTGGCCAAGCCCGCCCCCGCGACCCGCGTCATCGTCGAACCCGACCCTGAACCCCTTCGGCCCACGGTCGTTTCCCACGCGGCCTCGGTCAATCCCGACCCGGTCCCCGTCACCCACAAGCCGGGGCTGGTCGGCATCATGTGGTCGGTGCTCGACAGGCTCGGCCGCGACAACGTCACCATGGTGGCGGCTGGCGTCGCCTTCTACGCGCTGCTGGCGCTGTTTCCCGCCCTCGCCGCCATGGTGTCGCTTTACGGCCTGTTCGGCGACCCGATGGAACTTTCCCGGCAGATCGCACCCTTTTCCGACCTCCTGCCGCGCGAAGCCCTGACCCTCATCAACGACGGGCTGCAATCCTTCGTGTCCAAGAAGGCCTCGCAATTCAACATCGCCCTGGTGACCGGCATCGTGCTCGCGCTGTGGAGTGCCCGCGCCGGCATGGCCTCCGTGATGACGGGTCTCAACATCGCCTATGAGGAAACCGAGAAGCGCTCGCTCATCATGCAGAACGCGACGGCGCTGGGCATGACCCTGGCCGGGGTCGTCATCGCCATCGCGATCGTGTTCGCCATCGGCATCATCCCGGCGGCGCTGGCCCTCCTGAGGCTGCCGCCGGAAGTCGCGACGCTGATCGCCCTGGTCCGCTGGCCGTTCCTGGCGGTGGTGATCCTGCTGGGGTTCGCGGTGCTGTACCGCTTCGCGCCATGCCGGGGGAACGCCCATTGGCAGTGGATCACCTGGGGGTCGGCCACCGCGACGATCCTTTGGCTCGTTGGTTCGGCGCTGTTTTCCTACTATGTCGGGCATTTCGGCAGCTATGACGCGACCTATGGGTCGCTGGGCGCCGTGGTGGTTCTGCTGCTCTGGTTCTGGGTTGCCGCCCTGGTGTTCCTGCTCGGGGCGGAGGTCGACGCCGAACTGCATGCCCGCGCCCTCGCCACCGGGTCCCCCACCAAGGGGCTGCCCACCAGCACGTGATCGGGAAGGAGCCAGGCCATGGCGGTTCATTTCACGGCGCCCGAAATGGGCCGGCGCATGCAGCGGTTGCGGCGCGCCATGACGGAGCGCGAGCTCGATGGCTTGCTGCTGTTCGCCCAGGAAAGCATGTATTGGCTGACCGGATACGACAGCTTCGGCTTCTGCTTCTTTCAATGCCTTTACGTCGGCGCCGACGGGCGAACGGCGCTCCTGACCCGTTCGGCGGACCTGCGACAAGCAGGGCACACATCGAACATCGCCGACATCCGCGTCTGGGCCGACGGGGCGGATGCCGACCCTGCGGGGGACCTCAAGGCCATGCTGGCCGACCTTGGGGTCGCGGGGCATCGGCTCGGGGTGGAATATGACTCATACGGCCTGACCCATGCCAACGGCCTGCGGGTCGCGGCCGCGCTCATCGGGTTGGCGACCTTGTCCGACGCCTCGCGCCTCGCTCCGGCGCTGCGCGTCACGAAATCGGCCGAGGAGCTCGCCTTTGTCCGGCAGGCCGGATCCTTGTCGGACGCGGCCGACCGGGCCGCCATCGACGTGCTCCAGCCGGGGGCCGACGAAGGCGCCATCCTGGCGGCGCAGCACGCCGCGATCTTCACGGCGGGCGGTGATTATCCGGCCAACGAGTTCATCATCGGCTCGGGTCGCGACGCCCTGCTGTGCCGCTACAAGTCGGGACGGCGCAAGCTCGACCGCGACGACCAGATCACCCTCGAATTCGCCGGGACCTACCGGCATTACCACGCCGCCATCATGCGGACCCACGTGGTGGGCCGGCCCCGCGCCCTTCACCTCGCCTATCACGAAGCCGCTTGCGCGGCCCTGGCGGCCTGCGAGGCCGAGCTCCGGCCGGGCCGGACGGCCGGCGACGTGTACGCGGCGCACGCCCGGGTGTTCCACGCGCACGGGCTGTCGGCCCACCGGCTGAACGCCTGCGGTTATGCGCTGGGTGCGAAGTTCACCCCCTCGTGGATGGACCCGCCGATGTTCTACGCCGACAACCCTTGGGTGATCGGCGAGGACCAGGTCTTCTTCCTGCACATGATCCTCATGGATTCGGCGAGCGAGACCGCCATGTGCCTTGGCCGCACCTCAGTGGTCGGGCCGGACGGCGCCCACCCCCTCAACGCCCCGGCCCTGGACCTCGTGGTCAAATCGGATTAACCCGATCTTCAGGCGGATGTGCGGGGTCCGGTGGGAACCCACACGGGGCATGGAGCGGGCATGATGGGATCGTGGTTCGGGCGACGCTCGCGAAGGCTCGGCGCGGGCCTTATCGGCCTTGCCCTGGCGGCGGCGCTGGCCGGTTGCGAAACCATGCCGGAGGTCAACGTGGCGCGGGGCGACATCCGCAACGCCATCGCGCGCGGCCAGTTGACCAGTCCCAAGGCGGCGACCGTCGCCCTTGTCAGCCTGGAGGGCGCGCCGGAAAACGTGGCGGCGCGTTTCCGGCAACAACTCACCACGGAGGCCGCCGCACGAGAGGTCACCGTGACCGACGTGGCCTCCGCCCGCTATCTGGTGCGCGGCTACCTATCGGCCTATGAAGGCGACGCGGGCACCACGGTGGCCTATGTGTATGACGTGTTCGACGCGGGCCGAAAGCGGCGCGAACAGCGCGTCACCGACACGATCGACGTTCCGGGCAGCCCGGCCGACCCCTGGAGCGCCGTGAGCGACCAGGTGATCGCCTCCCTGGTGGGTCGCAGCGCGGACGACCTCGCGGTCGCGCTCGGCGGCATGCCCGAGGCGCAATCGGCGAGCGGCAAGGTCGCCGCCGCCCCCTCGGCGACGGCGCCCGGCACCCCGACGGTCAACTAAGAAGAATAGCGCCGCGGACCCGTCGTTCGCCGGCGGTTCGCCTTGGTTTTACCGGACGCGGCTGCTATTGCGGCAGCATGACGACCCACACGTTCGACGCGATCCGCAACTTCTCCATCGTGGCCCATATCGATCATGGCAAGTCGACGCTCGCCGACCGCCTGATCCAGACCACCGGCACCGTGGCGCTGCGCGACATGAGCGAGCAGATGCTCGACTCCATGGATATCGAGCGCGAGCGCGGCATCACCATCAAGGCCCAGACCGTACGGCTCGAATACAAGGCGCAGGATGGCAAAACCTACATTCTCAACCTGATGGACACCCCCGGCCACGTCGATTTCGCCTACGAGGTGTCGCGCTCGCTTGCCGCCTGCGAAGGGTCGCTGCTGGTGGTGGACGCCAGCCAGGGTGTGGAAGCCCAGACGCTCGCCAACGTCTACCAAGCGCTCGACGCCGGCCACGAGATCGTGCCGGTGCTCAACAAGATCGACCTGCCGGCCGCCGAGCCCGACCGCATCAAGGAGCAGATCGAGGATGTGATTGGCCTCGACGCCTCCGAGGCCGTGATGATCTCGGCCAAGACCGGGCTCAACATCGAAGGCGTGCTGGAGGCCATCGTCACGCGCCTGCCGCCGCCCAAGGGTGACGAGACCGCGCCCTTGAAGGCCTTGCTGGTCGACAGCTGGTACGACGCCTACCTCGGCGTCGTGGTGCTGGTGCGGGTGATCGACGGTTCGATGAAGAAGGGCTCGCGCATCCGAATGATGGGCACCGACGCCCATTACGAGGTGGACCGCATCGGCGTGTTCACCCCCAAGATGAAGGACGTGGCTGGCCTCGGCCCGGGCGAGATCGGCTTCATCACGGCACAGATCAAGGAAGTCGCCGACACCCGCGTCGGCGACACCATCACCGACGAGCGCAAGCCCACCGCCGAAGCGCTGCCGGGCTTCAAGCCCGCCCAGCCCGTGGTGTTCTGCGGCCTGTTCCCCGTGGATGCGGCCGACTTCGAGGACCTGCGCGCCGCCATGGGCCGGCTTCGGCTCAACGACGCGAGCTTCTCCTACGAGATGGAAAGCTCGGCCGCCCTCGGCTTCGGCTTCCGCTGCGGCTTCCTGGGCCTCCTGCACCTCGAGATCATCCAGGAACGGCTGGAGCGGGAGTTCAACCTCGACCTGATCGCGACCGCTCCATCCGTCATCTACAACATCCTGCTGCGCGACGGCGCGACGGTCGACCTGCACAACCCGGCCGACATGCCGGACGTCATGCAGGTCGAGGAGATCCGCGAGCCCTGGATCAGGGCCACCCTGCTGACGCCCGACGACTACCTCGGCAGCATCTTGAAGCTCTGCCAGGACCGGCGCGGCACCCAGGTCGACCTCAACTACGT
>CALMOK010000126.1 GCA_937871825.1 uncultured Alphaproteobacteria bacterium | reverse complement strand
GGGACATCCTGGGCAAGGTCACCGGGCAGCCGATCGCGCAACTGCTGGGCGGTTTGTCGCGGCCGTCGATCCGCACCTACAACACCTGCGCGGGACCCGTTTACATGCGCGGCAACAAGGGCCAGCGCCTGGAGAACTACGGCATCGGGCAGGTGTCGGAACGGTATGACGACCTCAACGGGTTTTTGGAGCGGGCGGACGACCTCGCCGAGGACCTGCTCGCCGAAGGTATCACGGCGATGAAGATTTGGCCGTTCGACGGCCCCGCGGCCAAGACCGATGGCGTCTACATCGCCCCGGAAGACCTGAAGGCGGCCCTCTCGCCGTTTGAGAAGATCCGCAAGCGGGTCGGGGATCGCATGGACGTCATGGTGGAGTTTCACTCGATGTGGCAGTTGCTCCCCGCCATGCAGATCGCCCGTGCGCTCACGCCCTACGGTCCCTACTGGCATGAGGATCCCATCAAGATGGACAGCCTCGGCTCGCTCAAGCGCTATGCCGAAGCCTCGCCCGTGCCGATCTGCGCCTCGGAAACGCTGGCGACGCGATGGGGTTTTCGCGATCTGCTTGAAACCGGCGTCGCCGGGATCGTCATGCTCGACCTGTCCTGGTGCGGCGGCATCTCGGAAGCCAAGAAGATCGCCACCATGGCGGAGGCTTGGCACCTGCCGGTCGCCCCGCACGATTGCACCGGCCCGGTTGTGCTCGCCGCCTCCACGCATTTGTCGCTCAACGCGCCGAACGCCCTGATTCAGGAAAGCGTGCGCGCCTATTACCGGACCTGGTACCGAGACCTTGTGACGGCGGTGCCGCCAGTCGTGAACGGCTTCATCACCGTACCGCCCGGGCCGGGTCTCGGGTTGGAACTCGCTCCCGATCTGGCCGAGCGGTTCACCGTCACAACGCGCATCTCGAACGAGGCCTGACAAACAGGCCCGTTCGTTTCCACCGGGAAGAACCCATGAAGACCTTTTTAGCCACAACCGCGATCACGCTCTGCTTGGGCACGGCCGCGCTCGCCGCCGAGCCCCTCACCACCGTTTTCATCAGCCATTCGTCGCCTTCCAACACATTCTGGCAGGCCGTCAAGAAAGGGTATGACGACGCCTGCACCAGGGTGCAGGCCAAATGCCAGCTTGTGCTCACGCAAATGGAAGGGTCCGTCGAGCAGGCCATCGCCAACCTGCAGGCGGCCATCGCCCGCAAGCCGGACGCCATCTTCGTCGCCATCGTCGACAACAAGGCCTACGACGCCCCGATCGCCGACGCGCGCTCGAAGGGGATCACCGTTCTGGCGGTCAACGTGGACGACGGCCAGGGCGCGGCGGGCAACGAGCGGCAAGCCTTTATCGGCCAAAGCTTCCCGGCGGCCGGCTACTCCCTCGGCAAGGCTCAGGCCAAGAACTTCCCGAAGGACGGGCCCATTCACGTGCTGATGGGTGTTTCGGCCCCGGGACAAACCTGGTCCGAGCAACGGGCCTCCGGCGTTCTCAAGTTCATGGACGATTACAAGAAGGACAATCCGGGCCGTCAGGTCACCGTCGACAAGATCGACAGCGGGACCGATCTCGCGATCGCGGCCGATCGGGTTGGGGCCTACCTCAACGCGCACCCCGATACGACGGCCTATTTCGACACCGGGTACTGGGAGGCAGGCGTCGCCCGCGTGCTGAAGGACCGCGGCCTGACGCCGGGAAAGGTGCTGCTCGGCGGGTTCGACCTCGTGCCGGAAGTCCTGCAGCAGATGAAGTCGGGCTATATCCAGACGGCCGTCGACCAGCAACCATACATGCAGGGCTTCGTGCCGGTGATGGAAGCCTACCTCGTCAAGAATTTCGGGCTGTCGGCGACTGACGTCGACACCGGGCAGGGCATCGTCACGCCCGACAAGGTCGACGCCATCATGGCGATGTCCAAGCAAGGTCTGCGCTGAAGGGCCGGGTTCGATCAACCGGCCTTCCAATCGACCACGTCGCGCCCGCTCGGAGCCACGATGCCCACCACCTCATCCCAGCAAACATCCGATGTGGCGCAGGCTTCGGCCTCGCCGGGGAGAACTCGCGCTCCCCACGCGACGAAACGCCTGCTCAAGATCTACCTTGAAAAGCCGGAACTCGCCGGGATCGTCCTGCTTGTCGTCCTGATCGCGATTTTCGAGTGGCGCTCGGACGGCGTGTTCCTGTCGACCGAGAACTTCCGGGGGGTGCTGGGCATCCTGCCCGAGGTGGCGCTGGTGGCGACGGGCGTGACCTTGCTGATGATCTGCGGCGAGTTCGACCTGTCGGTCGGCTCCGTGTTCGCCCTGATGCCGATGACGGCCGCGATCGTCATGAGCAACGGCCTGCCGTTCTGGCCTGCCGTCCTGCTGGGGCTCGTCGTTTGCGCCGCCATCGGTCTCGTCAACGCGGTGGTGACGATCCGCTTCGGCATACCGAGCTTCATCGCGACACTCGGCATGCTGTTCATGGCGCGGTCGCTGACGGTCGTGGTGTCGGGTGGCTTTCCACCGCTGCTCCCCGACGAGATCCCGTCATGGATCTTCACGCAATTCATCGGCCCCGGCCAATTGTTCCGCATGTCGTTCCTGTGGTTCATCGGCATCGCCGCGATCGTGTCGGCGCTGTTGTCGCTGACCAACTTCGGCAACTGGGTGAAGGCGACTGGCGGCTTTCTCGACGCCGCGACGTCCATGGGCATTCCCGTCGTCTGGGTGAAGACGACCTGCTTCGTGATCTGCTCGGTGCTGGCCGGCTTCGCCGGCCTGATCCAGGTGCTGCGGCTGGGCTCGCCATTGCCCTCGATCGGCATCGGGCTCGAATTGCAGGCGGTCGCCGCCGCCGTGATCGGCGGCGCGGCGCTGACCGGCGGGATCGGGACAATTTTCGGGGCGATCGTGGGCGCCCTCCTGATCCGCGTCATCGACAACGGTCTCGTGCTGAGCCAGGTCGATGCCAACTGGTTCCAGTTCGCAATCGGGGCGCTGACCATCCTCGCGGTTGTGGCGAACGCCTGGCTGCGTCGCATGGGACGCCGCATCCGCGTGGGAGTGTGACGCCGTGACCACGCCTCTCATCGAATGCCGCCACCTCGACAAGTGGTATTCCGGAGTTCATGCGCTGAAGGACGTGAGCTTGACGATCCGGCCCGGCGAGGTGGTCGGCCTCGTGGGCGACAACGGCGCCGGTAAATCGACCCTCATCAAGATCCTGTCGGGCGTCCACGAGCCGGACAAGGGCCAGATCCTCATGGGCGGCGCCCCGGTCCGGTTGCGGAACCCGAAAGACGCCATGCGGGCCGGGATCGAAACCATCTACCAGTACAATTCGATGGTCCCGACCATGTCGATCGCCCGCAACCTCTTCATCGGCCGCGAGCCGCTGAAAGCCTCCGTTTTCGGCTTCGGGCTTCTCGACCAGGAACGGATGCGCCAGGAAAGCGTGCAGGCCATCGCCGATGTGGACCTGCACCTGCGCTCGCCGGACGCGCTGGTCGGGGAACTGTCGGGTGGTCAGCGCCAAGGCGTCGCCATCGCCCGCGCCATGCATTTCAAGTCGAAGCTCCTCATCCTCGACGAACCGACGAACCACCTGTCCGTCAAGGAAACCGACAAGGTGATCGGGTTCGTGAAGGGCCTCAAGGATCAGGGCCTCACCGGCATTTTCATTTCGCACAACATGCAGCACGTGTTCCAGTCCTGCGACCGGGTCGTGGCCATGGCACGCGGCGAGATCGTCTTCGATCATCCGGTCACCGAAACCACGCTCGAAGACGTCCACGAACACCTGTGAGGGGTCGACATGACCGATCTGTCCGGCAGAACCGTCCTGCTCACCGGTGCCCTCGGGTCACTGGGCAGGGCGCAGGCGCGCGCCTTTATCGGGGCCGGGGCCACTCTCATTCTTCTTGATCGGCCCGATCACGCCGATGCCGGCGCCTTCACGGCCTCGCTGGGCGAGCGAGCCGTCTACCTCGGGCAGGATCTTGGCGCATTGCGCGAGGCCGAGGACGCGGTTCGGGTGATGGCCGATGGCAGGGGCGGCATCGACGTGCTCGTCAACAACGCCGCCCTGATCATCAACAAGCCCTTCGAGGCTTTTTCGCTGGACGAGTACGAGGATCAGGTTCGCGTGAACTCTTCCGCGGCCTTTGCGCTGGTTCGGGCCGTGGCGCCCGGCATGAAGGCCAAGCGCCGCGGCCGCATCGTCAACTTCTGCTCGGTGACGCTGAACGGACAATGGGATGGTTACGTGCCGTACGTCGCCTCCAAGGGCGCGATGCTCGGCCTGACCAAGTCGCTCGCCCGTGAACTCGGGCCGTTCGGCATCGGGGTCAACGCCGTTTCACCGGGAGCCGTGGTGTCGGAGGCCGAAGCGCGCGTGTTCGGCAATCGCGCGCAGGACTACAGCGATTGGGTCGTCGCGCATCAATGCCTGAAAACCCGCATCGAGCCCGATGCCATTGCCGACCTCGTGTTGTTCCTGGCTTCCCCGGCGGCGTCCATGATCACGGGGCAGAACATCGCCTGCGACGGGGGCTGGTGAACCCGTGGACACGATCACGATCGCCGATGCGACCAGCGCGGCCATGATCGTGCCCGCGCTCGGCGCCGGACTCGCGTCCTACGATCTCCTCGTCAAAGGCGGGCCGATGCCGTTGTTCCGGCCTTGTCGCGACCTCGCGGGGGCGCGGCCGTTCGATCTTGCGAACAACCTCCTGGTACCCTGGTCCGGCCGGATTTCCGGAGGCGGCTTTCACTTCGGCGGTCGGTTCCATGGGCTCGATCCCAATCTGGCCGGCGAGCTGCTGCCGATCCATGGCAATGGTTTCGCGTCACCCTGGACGGTGGTGGAGGCGACGCGCGCGCGGGCGGTCCTTGGCTTGTCGTCGAACGGACCGGGATCGTACCGCTTCGAGGCCCGCGTGACCTACACGCTGGACGCGGGAGCGCTGACCATCGGCCTGGCGGCGACCAACCATGCCGCCGAGCCATTGCCGTACGGGCTCGGGCTGCATCCCTGGATACCGCGTACGCAGGGCACGACCCTGCGGGCCAGGGCAACAACGGTCACGCTGGAGGACAGCCGGCATCTGCCGGCGGGACAGGTGCCTGTCGCGTCGCGCGAGGATTGGGATTTCGCCGCGTCGCGTCGGTTGCCGGGCACCTGGATCAACAACGATTTTTCGCCGTGGGACGGGCAAGCCGAGATCGTCTGGCCCGAAAGGAAGCTGCGCCTGCTGGTGGACACGGGCCAGGACCCTCGCTTGACGACCTATATCCTCTACTCACCGGCCTCCGACGCCGATTTCTTCTGCTTCGAGCCGGTGACCCATCCGGTGGACGCGCACAACCGTCCCGGCGGGCCGGAAGCCAACGGCTTATGGGTTCTGGCGCCCGGCGAAACGCTGGCGGTGTCCTGCCGCTTCATACCGGATCTGTTGCCGTGACGTTGAAGGGGAGCAGGCCGTCCATGGAAGACTTCAAAGGCAAGTCGGTCGTCGTGACCGGTGGCAGCCTCGGCATGGGGCGGGCGTGTGTGGAGCGCTTCGCGAGCGGCGGGGCCGACGTCCTGTGTGTCGCCGTCGACGAGACCTCCACCCGCGAAGTGGCGCAGGCGCTCGGCGAGCGTGTGCGCGGCTTCTGCGGCGACGTCAGGCGAGCCGACCACATGCGAGCCGCCATAGCTGAGGCCACCACGGCGTTCGGCGGCGTCGACATCCTGGTGAGCTGCGCGGGCATCCAGCGCTACGGCACCGTTGTGGACACGCCGGAGGAGGTCTGGGATGACGTCATCGACGTCAATCTCAAGGGATTGTTCCTGGCGGCCAAATACGCCGTGCCGGAGATGCGGCGACGGGGCGGCGGCGCCATCGTGGCGATTTCCTCGGTCCAGGCCTATGCGTCCCAAACCTCGGTTGCGGCTTACACGGCCAGCAAGGGGGGGCTGAACGCCCTCGTCCGGGCAATGGCGCTCGACCACGCGCCGGACAACATCACCGTCAACGTCGTCTGTCCCGCCTCGGTCGACACCCCGATGCTGCGCCGATCAGCGGACCTATTCAAGGGAACGGGCACCCTGGAGGACACTCTCGCCGCCTGGGGCCGAAGCCATCCAGTGGGCCGCGTCGGACAGCCGTCGGAGATCGCCGAGGCGGTGGCGTTTCTGGCTGGCGACAAGGCGCGCTTCATCACGGGGGCCGACCTCAAGGTGGACGGCGGCCTCATGGCCAAGATCGGCGTCGTTCTTCCGGATTGACCACAGCGCGGAGGCTGACATGCAGCGACCCAAGATCATCGACATCCGGGCGACCACCGTCACAGTGCCGCTCGAAGCGCCGCTGCGTCACGCGAACGGCGCCCATTGGGGTCGATTCGTCCGCACCATCGTCGAGATCGAGACCGACACAGGTCTCGTGGGACTCGGCGAGATGGGCGGCGGCGGGGAAAGCGCGGAGGCCGCCTTCAAGGCGCTCAAGCCGTATCTCCTGGGACATGATCCTTTCCAACTCGAAGCGATGCGATTCAAGATCACCAACCCGACCGCGAGCCTCTACAACAATCGCACCCAGTTGCACGCCGCTCTCGAATTCGCCTGCCTTGACATCGTGGGCAAGACGCTCGGCGTCCCAGTCTATGACCTACTGGGCGGCAAGGTACGGGACGAGGTGCCGTTCGCCAGCTATCTATTCTTCCGCCATGCCAACCAGGACACCGGCGAGGGAGAGGTTCGCACGGCAGATCAGTTGATCGCACAGGCGCTCGATCTCAAAAACCGCCATGGCTTCACGACTCACAAGCTTAAGAGCGGCGTCTTCCCGCCCGACTACGAGCTCGACGTGTTTCGAGCGCTGGCCAAGGCGGTCGGGACCGACTCCCTCCGCTACGATCCCAACGCCGCCTTCAGCGTGGAAGAGGCGTTGCGCTTCGGTCGCGGCATCGAGGACCTGAATAACGATTACTTCGAGGACCCGACCTGGGGCCTCAACGGGATGAGGCGCGTTCGCGATGGCGTGCGTATCCCACTTGCGACAAATACCGTCGTGATCAACTTCGAGCAACTGGCTGCCAACATCCTGCAACCGGCCGTCGATGTGATCCTCCTCGACACGACTTTCTGGGGTGGCATCCGTCCCTGCATCAAGGCCGCGGGCGTTTGCGAAACCTTTCAGCTCGGTATTGCCATACATTCGTCGGGCGAGTTGGGCATTCAGCTATCGACGATGCTGCACTTAGGAGCGATCCTACCAAATCTCGTTTTCAAGGCGGACGCGCACTATCACCACCTCACCGACGATGTCATCGTTGGGGGCAAGATGCGCTACGAGGCTGGTGCGATCCGCGTGCCGTCCGGCCCGGGGCTTGGAGTCGAGCTCGACCGGGACAAGCTCGGGACCTACGCGGACCTTTACAAACGCCTTGGCGGTTACCCTTATGACCGCGACCCTGCACGGCCCGGGTGGTTTCCGCTGCTGCCCAATACGAGGTGGGCGGATCCAAGTGACACGCTTCCCATTCGGTTCTGAGTCGCGGCGATAATCTGTGGCGATTGGCTGGTCGAGCCATCGATCGTGTTCGAAATAGCGAGGATCGACGGGGCGCAGCTGTCTGGCTTGACGTGTGGCTCGCGCGAAAGCTGCCAATCGGCTTACGGCCATGGTCGGTCTGACCTACAATGCAGATTGCCGTCAAGCGGACATTCCCAGCGGCAGCAAAGCGCCAAACTATGACCTTGGCTGACATAGGTTAGGATAAATTGCCACGACCCGTTCGATCCGGGAAGCGTTGTTGGCCTTGCACCACGAGTTGCCATGACCGAAGTCGCGAAACAACGCGAAAAATCCAAGCGACTCGCTCCTTTGCTGAAGGACGTCGGCTCCCTCCGGGACGTCCCGCTGTACCAAGATTTTCGAGCGCTTCTTCCTCGAAGCTAGGATCACAGGCCGCGATCCCGAAGCGGCGCTGTTCCCGGAAGCTTTGTCTTACAATCCATATGGCGAGACACGCAGGCCCATTCGGCCAGTGGTATGGGCCCGTCTGCACCGCCTGGGGGTCACGCACCCGGCGCTCATTGCCAGTCAACCATTTCGTGAAGCGGCCGGATTTCGATCTCACTCGGTCCCGGCATGGGATTGGGGCAGCGCTTCGCCCAGGCAATCGCCTCGTCCATGTTCTTGACGTCCCAAAGCCAGAAGCCGGCGACCAACTCGCGGATTTCAAAAGGCCCGTCTATGACTGTGCGACTGGATCCATCGAACGCGATCCGCTTGCCGTGCGAGGATGGCTTGAGACCATCGGCAGCGCGCAGGATACCGGCGTCGCGAAGCTCCTTATTGAACCGGCCCATGGCTTCCATCGCCTCCCTCGCATCGGGCGTGGGGAGAAAGCCTTTCTCGCTGTCGCTCGTCGCTTTCACCAACACCATCACACGCATGGTCCACTCCCTTGTTTGAGCCGGTCTCGCCCTGGCACCGGAACGACCAACAGAGTTGACGAGAACAGGCGCCATCTCGTGAACGCTTCGGCGGTTGAGGCACGGGACACGGATAACGGCTTCAGTTCAGGCCGCGACGGCGCGAGGAGTGAAAATCGGCGCGACGTCGAAGGTCCGCTTTCCGGCGGCCGACCGACCTTCGACCTCACGTCCGAAGTGAGCCCGGAGGATCGTCCGGGGGAAGCCGAACGGACCCATGCACCGATAAACGGACCAGGCGGCGAAACCACCAGTGCACCCAATGTCAGGGTAGGACGCGAACCGGCATACACACGTCGCTCGCCGCCTGATCGCAACTGATCACGGCAGGCGTTCGGAATGCCCTGAAGGTTGGCCCGTCTCGGACAACCCGCGTTTCGCGATGCGACCGCTTCAACGGGTCCCAAGAAGGAAAATCAGCGCGAGGCTGGTCGCGCCGAGGGCCAGCAGGGACAAGACCACCACCGATGTGACGCGGAGACCGGCTTTGGCGACGGTGCGAATGTCGACGCTCAGGCCCAGGGCCGCCATGGCCATCACCGTCAGGCCGCTCGCGGCCGTTGCCGCCCAGCCCAAGACCTCGGGCGGCAGCAAGCCGGTGGACCGCACGATGATCATGGCCATGAAGCCCAGGATGAAGGGCGGGACCAACTTCTGGAAACCGGGCGTGCGGCGAGCATTGCGGGGTTCGGCCCGAGCCGTCAGCGACAGCACCAACAACACCGGTCCGAGCATCAGGACGCGCACCAGCTTCACCAAGGTGCCGATTTGAACGCTGGTCGCGCCAAGCGGAGCCGTCGCGGCGATCACCTGGGGAACGGCGTAGACGGTCAGGCCGGCGAAGATGCCGTACTGCACCTGGCTGAGATGCAGGGCAAGGGCAACGAGGGGAAGGAGCAGCACCACGATGACACCGAGTACGGCCGTGAAGGCGATGGACGTGGCGACATCGTCGCCATCGGCGCGGATCACGGGGGCCGCCGCGGCGATCGCGGAATTGCCGCAGATCGAATTCCCGCATGCGACCAGCATGGCCATCTTGTGCGGCAGACCAAAGCTACGTCCGATGCCGTAGCTGACCCCGATCGCGACCACGACGATGAGCGCGATACCTCCGATCAGCGCCGGTCCCGCGGCGATGACGGCGGCTGCGCCGACCGACAAGCCGAGCAGAACCACGGCGATTTCCAACAGGTTTTTCGCCGAGAACGCGACGCCGGCTTTGAAGCGCGCGGATGGCGCCCACACGGTTCGCACGGCCGTGCCGATCAGAATGGAAAGAACGAGAGCCTCAAGCCAAGCCCGCCCGCAAAGCTGCGCCTCTAGGGCATCGCCTGCGTAGGAAACGGCCGCGACGACGGCGCAGAGAGCAAGACCGGGGGCAAGGTCGCGAATGGTGTAGGCGGGCGCGGGCATGACTGACCTCTCGACCACTCTTGATCTGCTCCTCGCGCTGTGTTCAGTCTATTCGCATGTTTGATCCATTCCGTTCGTTATTTTCGAAATGACGCTGGATCAGCTTCGCGTGTTTGTTGCTGTCGCCGAGCGCGAGCACCTGACGGACGGTGCCAAGTCGCTGCATCTGACGCCTTCGGCCGCCACGGCCGCCATTCAGGCTCTCGAAGCGCGACATGGCACCAAGCTCTTTCACCGGGTTGGACGGCGACTGGAGCTGAGTGACCAGGGTCGCGCGTTTCTGGTCCAGGCGCGAACAGTGCTGAGTGCCGCGAGGGCGGCGGAAGTGGCCTTGGAGGAATTCAGCGGTCTGGGCCGTGGCCGCATCGCCATCGCGGCCAGCCAGACGCTCGCCAGCCACTGGTTGCCGCCGCTTCTCATGCGCTTCGCCACCGCGCACGAAGGTATCGTCCTGGAGCTCAACGAAGGGAACACGGCCGGTGTTGTCGCCGCGGTGCTGGCAGGCGACGCCGAGATCGGTTGCATCGAGGGTGACGTCGACGAGCCCGCGCTCGCCGTGGTGCCGTTGGCCGACGATCATCTCGTCATCGTCGCCGCGCCCCAGCACCCATTGGCACGGATTCGGGGCGTGTCGGCCGTCGCCCTGGAGAACTGTCGTTGGGTGATGCGTGAACCGGGTTCGGGCACGCGCGCTGTGTTCGAGGCTGCGATGCGCGCGGCGGCCGTCAAGCCGGATAAGCTGCGCGTGGCCTTGACCCTGCCCACCAACGAAGCGGTCTGCGCGGCCGTTGTGGGGAGCGCATGCTTGACGGTGGTGTCGGAACTCGTCGCGCGTCCCTACTTGGAGAGCGGTCGCCTGCTTCGCATCGACTACGCCTTGCCGACCCGCCATTTCGCTCTCGTGCGGCATCGGGAGCGGTTCCGCACCAAGGCTTCGCTCGCCTTCGAGGGGCTGCTGCGCGAGGAGGCGCTGGAAATGGCCAAACGGCAGAATACGCCCGAGTACGACATTTGAGACCTATCGGCCCGCGCCTACCATTGCCGGTCCGGTTTGTTGCAGGGGGTGACCGCCTCCTTCTCGCGGGCGCTGGGGCCTAAGTCAGGGTGCGCCTAGCCAGCTTGCCCGGGTATCGGTCCCCATTGCCCCTCGCTACCGCTTGGCGTCCCGGCGCGCGTAGACCCGATACAGGAGCCGCTGACCAATGCGCCGGAATGGCGCGAAGGGATGGCCCGGCAATCCGTCGCGGAAAATCGGCAGGTTTGGCGTAGGGAGCGATCGCCCCGCCACCAGCGCAGCCATGCGGCGTCCCGCTTGAGCGGAGTAGCTGACGCCGTTGCCGCCATAGCCAAGGCCGTAGAAGAAGCGGTGCTTGGGATCGGGTTGCACGATGCGGGGCATCATGTCGTGGCTCACGTCCACCCAGCCCCACCAGGAATAATCGATCGCGATGTCGCGCAAGGATGGGAACTTGCCGTGCAGCCCCGCCAGCAACAGGTCGTGATGCTTCTGAAGCGGTGCATCGCGACCCGTGATGGCGCTGCGCGTGCCGATATGGAGGCGGTTGTCCGGCAGCAGCCGGTAATAGTGCCGGAGCGTCCGCGTGTCGGTGATCACCTGATGGGTGCGAAAGTTGGTTGTCGCGATCTCGTCCGCAGTCAACGGTCGGGTGACGACCGAATTGGACAGGATGGGCATGACCCGGCTGCGTAGCGCAGGATGCAGTCGCTGGCCGGTATAGCCGCCCGTTGCGACGGCCACCGCGCGAGCCCGCACGCTGCCCCCTGGCGTGCGCAGGTGGAAGATCCCGTTCTCCTCGCGGATGTCCAGCACCGGACTGGCCGTGTGGACGGTCGCGCCCGCGGCCCGCGCGGCGGCGAGGTAACCGAAGGCGAGCTTGGCGGGATGGATGCCGATGCCGCACGGTTCGTGCTGGGCACCATTGGCCCCCTTCTCGTCGAGCCAGTCCCGCGCGAGTTCGTCCGGCTCGATCATGCGGACCTTGTAGCCGAAGATCCGGTTGCAGACTTCCGTTTCGGTCCTGAGCTTGGCCAGCATGGCGCTGTTGTGGGCGATGTAAAGATGGCCGCCAGGCTGCGGGTCGCAGGCGATCTCGCGGGTGAGGCTGGTGAAAAGTTCGAACCCCTCCAAGATCTCCGCGTGAAGCGCTTTGGCGGTTGGCTCGCCCCAACGGGCGATCCACTGCGAACGGCTGAGCCGCCCCGAGGCGTTTTGCGCCTGACCGCCGTTGCGCGTGCTGCAGCCCCAGGCCACGCGGTTGGCTTCGAGCACGGTCGCCTTGATGCCGTGTTCCCGCGCCAAGAACAGCGCCGTCGTCAGCCCGGTGAAGCCGGAGCCGATGATCGCCACGTCCACGTCGCGGTCGGAGGTCACCGGCCCATCGTCCGGCGGCGGCGGTCCCGCGCTCGCGATCCAGTAGGTCGGGGCGTAGTCCCGATTGCGGCCGGGATCGGCATCGACGAGCGGATCGTAGGTCGGATCGTAGGGCTGAACTGCGACGGGGCCAGTGGATACGTGCACGTTCATAGCGGGACTTCCTCGCTCAGGCGGCTGTACGGTCCTTGCGGAACGCGCTTTTCGAGGCAATGAGGTCACCTGAGAAGGTGAAAAGGTCAACGCCCTCGACCTCGACGGGTTGGCCGCTGCCGGGCGTGCCCGTGAACAGCCACTCGACGACCCCGTGTTCTCCGTCGGACCGCAAGCCGTGAACACCCCATTGAACATCCGGCATGGAGGTCCACACCGCTTCGAACGCCGCGCGGATGGCCGCGTGCCCCGTGACCTTGCGGCCTGCCGGCGTCGGCCCGACAGCCGTGTAGAACACGGCGTCTAGCGCGAAGCAGGCCATCACCGCGTCGGCATCGTGCCGGTTGAACGCTTCAAAAAGCCGGGTGAGCGTGGCGCGTTGCGAATCCATGGCAGCCCCTTGAGGATGTCGATCATCGCCCCACTAACTCACGCGGGGACGCGAAGCCGTTAGGGCCAGATGCGCCTCATCGTGTGACCAGTCCGACCGGCCCGCGACGTTCATCATCCGGGCGGGATGGGCGACTTGAACGCACGATTAGCCCCAACGGCGCCGCCTCGTTCCGGTTCCGGTTCTTCGCCCGTGTCGCCAGCACCCAAAGCGCGGTGGCCGCATGGTTTCCGTCCCATGCGCGCTAGCTGGAACGGCTCCTCGTGCCCTGAACGGGTCGCGTGTCGGCGACCACACGTCCGAAGCGGACGAGGCCCTCGCGGATCCGGTCCGTCCGGATGGACGAGAAGCCTAGCCGGAAGCAGCGGCGTCCCCGCTCGGCGTCGGCGAAGAAGACATCGCCCGGCTCGATCAGGACGCCCGCTTCCCGGGCGCGAAACGCCGCCTCTTGCGCGTCGAACCCCTCAGGGCCGGTGATCCAGTGGCTTGCGGCTCCAGCGCCTCGCTGCCATGCGAAGTCGGGCAAGGTTTCGGCCAGCGTCTGGTCGATCAGGGCGCCACGTTCGCCCAGGGTGGCGGCGGTCCGCCGAAGGTGGCCGCGGTAATGCCCCAGGCTGATGAACATCGCCATCGAGCGCTGGTTGTTGGTGGGGGGGTGCCGCAGGATCAGCCGGCGCAGCACGCGCAATTCGCTGATCACCTCGGCCGAAGCCACGACGTAGCCAAGGCGCAAGCCAGGGGCCAGCACCTTGGACAGGCTGCCGATGTAGATGACGCGGCCGTCGGGATCGAGGCTCTTGAGCGGCGGCACGCCCGACCCCTCGGCCAGAAGGTCGGCGTCGTAGTCGTCCTCGACGACCAGCATGTTATGGGCGCGCGCGGTGCTCAACAGCGCCTTGCGCCTCGTCAGCGACATCACGGCCGTGGTCGGGCACTGGTGGCCAGGTGTCACGATGAGAAGCCGGGAGCGGGTGAGCCCCGCGTCCGGCACCGCGCCTTCCGCATCGATGGCCAAGGGGTGGAGGATGCCGCCGGCCAACCGCACCATGTTGCGCGTGTCGGGATAGCCGGGCTCTTCGATCGCGACAGGCGTGCCCACGCCCACCAACAATTGCGTCACGAGGTAAAGCGCCTGCTGCGCCCCGATGGTGATCATCGCTTCGTTCTGGGCGGCCCAGATGCCGCGGCGCGGCAGGACCTGGGAACAGAGTTGGGCGACAAGCTCGGGGTCGTCGTCGTCGATCTGGTCACCGGCCCAATCATGGATATTCGACACGCTCGATGCCGCCGTCACGCTTTCGCGCCAGCTCGCGGTCGGGAACAGCCCCGGATCGAACTGGCCGAACAAGAAGGGGTATGGGTAGCGCTGCCAATCGCGCGGCTTCGTGATGTGCTGCATTTGCGAGGGGCGCATCGCAAAATGACCGCGCCAGCTCGCGTGACGATCCCCCTGCTCTGCTTCCCCTTGCTTTGCCAGAACGGCGTCCGGCGCCACGAAGACGCCGCTTCGCTCGTGGCTGACGAGGTAGCCCTCGTCGATCAGCTGCTCGTAGGCGAACACGACGGTGTTGCGGGCGACGTCGAGAATCTCAGCAAGCTTGCGGCTCGATGGCAAGCGCGTGCCGACCCGGAGGTATCGGCTCTCGATCGCGGAAACGAGGGCCTGACGGATTTGGGTCTGGAGCGCCGCGTCGGATTGACTGAGCGATGGAAACAGCCGCTGCCAAACAATGCCGTCATGGTTCGCGGGCGGCATGGCCATTCTCCAGGGTGCTGTCCTCGGCGAGGTCATGGCCGTTCGAGGGCTGACGCAATGCCCGGGCCACGAGCAATGGCCCACCTGAAGCAGCGATCTGGCCCTTGGGCGGTGTGAGCGAAAGGGACAATGCAGAAGCCTTCACGGGATCAGGAGCGGTGTGACATTGCTGGCCGCGATCGCGACATCCTTATCGCCTGACTTCGATTCCCGAAACATCGCGCTCGGGGGCGCGGTGTTCTTTTCCGCAGGTCTGCTGCGAGGCTTCACGGGCTATGGTTTCTCGTTGACCGCGGTTCCCCTGCTCAGCTTGATTTGGCCGCCGGTGGTCGCCGTGCCGATCGTACTGATCTTGCAATTGATGATCAGCGTGAACGGGTTGCGCGGCGCGCTCGAAATCTGTGATTGGCGGTCGATCCGTCTGCTCGCCCTGGCGGCGATCGTGACCACGCCGTTCGGTGTGCTGGCCTTGACCGTTCTGCCAGCGAACACGGTTCGCCTCTGCTTGGCGGCCGTGGTCCTTGCCGTCGTGCTGGTTGTCGGCCGGGGCGTCCCGGAAGGACGTTTTTCGAGGACGCGCTCCACCCTCTTGTTTGGAAGCCTGTCCGGGCTCTTCAACGGCTTGGCCGGCATGCCGGGGCCGCCGGTCATCGCCTTCTACCTGGCCTCAGGCCTCGGCAGCGCGCGCTCCCGCGCCTGCATGATCGTCCTGTTCCTGTTGACCAGCGCGGCCGCGCTGGTGCCCCTTTCATTCGCCCACGCCTTGACGGTGGGCAGCCTCATCCTCGCCGCGGCCAGTTTTCCGGCGGTGTGGATCGGCTCACGGGCTGGGGCGTGGCTCTACGGGCGAAGCTCTGACCTTGTCTACCGGCTGACAGGATTGACGGCTCTTTCCGTCACCGCGCTCGTCACGGCCTACAAGGCGCTGTTTCTGGTCTGATCCACCCGACAGGCATTCTCGAAGTGTCGCCCGCATCTGGTCGCCCGCCCGGTAACGATCGAGGGCACGGCCCCTGTATCCTCATCCGATCCTCCACCCCGTCCGGGGACGAGACGGACCCTATACCGTCGCGGGCGCCAGGAGGTCTCCATCCGCGTCGACCCGGTTGTCGATCATTCGGATCACATCCGCGTCGATCCTGTCCTGATGGCGATCGAAGGTGCCGCAATTTCGCAAGGCGTCCATGACCCGCGTCGACGACGCGAGCCGTTCCAGGACGACCCGCGATGCGGTGGGCCGGCCCGTCGAGGTGGCGAAGGAGGATTGAACTCCGGTCAAGAACCGCTGGCTTGGCCGCGGGATGCAGGGGAAGGCCGCGTGCGCCAAGCAGTTCTTCATCAACCGATCGTATTCCACGACGAAGAGGCAGTTCGACATGGCTGTGATCACGCCGTCATATTTGAGGGTAGTAAGCTTCTTGGAACCGTTCGAGCGATGCTGTATTCGCTCGATGTGGCGCGTTATGAACATGTCTCCGGTATCGAAGATTTGGAAGAAGCTGCGAATGACCCGGCCCGAGTGGTCAAACGCGAAATTATACCTGAAGTAAACGCCCGCATAGCGTTTCAGGACGTCGCGGTTCGCGCCGCTCAATCGGTCCACCAGGTCGTGGACGTCACTTTTGGCGACGGACGGCCTGCGAGGGGCGGCTTCCACGTCGTGATCGCTCCGCTTGCGGAACAGGCGTCTGAGGTCCTCATGCGGCAAGCACAACTCTTCGACATCAAGTCCGAAGAAGTCCGCGATCCTGTTCGTGTTGTGCAGCGATGGCGTGGAAGACCCTGAGGTGTATTTGCTGAACTGATGCCGGTTGATGCCGATCTTGCGGCAAACATCGGAAACCGACGTGTAGTAGCCGCACAGGTAACGCAGGTTGCGGGGCAGATCAGGCGCGAAGGCACGCTGATCGATGGGCGGCGCGCTCACTTGTCCTTGGTCCTGCCATTTCCCTGGTTGGGCGGTTTCGGAGATCCGGCCGCTTGGGCCATCCTGCCGCAGGCCCGCATAAAATGTCCATTGAGCGGATTCGCACAAGCTGACGCAACATCGCGGACTTGGCGGGCTCGATCGGGCATGCCCTTATGTCGCACCGGACCAAGCCAAACGTGGGATGACCCATGACATTCGATGCGATCGTGATCGGCGGCGGCGTTGTGGGCCTGAGCACAGCGTGGCGCCTTGTCGAGGGTGGGCTCAAGCGGGTCATGCTGCTCGAGGCCAACCTTCTGGCGTCGGGCGGAACGGGCCTTGGAACGGGTTCGGTGCACACGCAGCGCTGGCAAAAGACCGACACGTCGCTGATCGGTCGAAGCAAGCGCCTCATGCAGGAGATCACCGACCGGAGTGGCGGCGTGTTCCGCCTGTACCCCGTCGGGCGCCTCACTCTCGTGGGGAAGGGCGATGTCGGCACCGTGCTGGCCTACGGCGATTACCTGAGGGAAGCCGGCCTCGACGCCGTCGAACTGCCGCCCGACCGCCTGACCGACCGCTTCCCGGGCTTGAACGTGTCCGACGTGGGGATCGGGCTTTACACCAAGGATGACGGCACGGTCTACCCGTCCGCGCTGATCTGGGCCATGGCGGGGCTGTTCCGCAACGCGGGCGGGACCATTTGGGAAGGCTGCCGGGCTTCCCGGATCGTCTTCGACGGACATCGGACGACCGGCGTCGAACTCGCCAACGGCGACGTCGTCGAGTCGGCCAGGGTCGTGCTCGCTTCGGGCGTTTGGACGCGCAAGATCCTCGAAAGCTCGGGTCTCGGCCTCGCGCTCAAGCACGCCGTCACGCACAACACGGTGGTCACGGTGGGTCGTCAAGACCTTTGGTCCCAGGTGCCGTCCCTCCTTGACGGCGTGCAGGGGGTCATCGCGATCCCGCGCAATCCCGGCACCATCATGGCGTCGAACACGGCCGGGGAATACGGCTCCGATCCCGAGACCGCCGAGACGGTCCTCAAGACGGCGCACGTCGAGATCCGCAAGAACGGCACGTTCGCGGACGAGACCGCGCTTCAGCAGGGGCAGGTCTTGGCCCAGCTCCGGCATCGCTACCGGGACTACGACATCCGCTCCGTCGTGGGGCATTGGGCCGGCCTGCTCGACGGGACGCCCGACAGCAACCCGTATGTCGGACCCTATCCCGGCATCGACGGCCTGTGGGTCGGCTGCGGCTTGACGGGCTACGGGGTCCAGCGCGGCCCCGGCGTCGGCGAGACGCTGGCGAATTTCGCCATGCAGCAACCGCTCGCGGTCGACGTCGACACCTACAGCCTCGACCGTTTCGCCCCCGACCTGGAATTCGAGATCGACATGAGCGGCGACAATCCGTTTGTCGGGTTTCAACACGAGGGAGCGCGCGCATGAACTGGTTGAGGAGCATCGTCGCAGCCGGATGCGGCATTGGACTGGCGGTAACATTCGGCACGGCGATCGGGTCGGCGCTGGCCGCTCAGCCGGAGCAGATCAACATCGCCTACCAGCCCCTGGTGGCGATCCCCGAAGGCGCCATGAAGCAGAAGGGCTGGCTGGAGGACGCCACCAAGGTTCCGGTCGAGTGGAAGAATTTCAACTCCGGGGGCGACGTCAACACGGCTTTCGCGGCCGGCGCGGTTGATTTCGGGTTGATGGGACTGCCGGTCTTCGTGTCGGGCCTGGCGCAAGGCATCCCCTACCGCCTCATCTTCTTGTATGACATTCCCGGAACGGTGGACGGACTGGCGACGCGAAATGGCGCTGGCATCAAAACGGTCCAGGACCTCAAAGGCAAGCGGATCGGCGTTCCCTTCGGCTCAGGCGCCGACTACATGCTCCAGGGTGCCCTCAAGGAGAATGGGCTCAGCCCCGACGACGTCATCCCGGTCAACCTGCAGCCGCAACCGATCGTTGCGGCCTGGATGACCGAGCAGATCGACGCGGCCTATATCTGGGCGCCGATCGTCACCAAGTTGATCGAGCAGAACGGGTCGATGCTCATCACCGACGGCGACATGGCCAAGAAGGGCTATTTCGCGGGCGATGTGGCCGTGGTGGCGAACCGCTTCGCCGAGCAGCACCCCGACCTCGTCCAAGCCTTTGTGGAACAGAACCTTCGCGCCGTGAAATGGGTCAGTTCCAACGGACCGGGTGCCTACGACACGATGATGAAGGAATACGAACTCACGCCCGACCAGCTCAAGAACGGCGCCCTCCCGCCCGCGACGGTGTTTCCCGACAAGGCGGAGCAACTCTCGAACAAGTGGCTCGGCAACGGAGCCAAGGGCATGATCGAATCGTCCTTGCGGATCGGGCAGTTCCTGGCATCGAGCAAGCTCATCGCCCAGGCGCCGACGCCCGAGCAGCTCGGCAAGGGTATCGACGCGAGCTTCCTCGAGAAGGCCAAAGCGTTCGATTGATGCGCGAAGGGGGGGGGGGCCACCTCCTTTGGCGGATTGACCCGAGCGGAAGCCGGATCGCCGGACACTTGTGTTAGCCGGATCCTGGCTTCCGATATGGGATGAGGCTCGTATCGACGCGATCAAGCAGGAAAGCCACGGACGACATGAGCCAAACAGGCCGACCCACGAACGCGCTGTTGAGCGTCGCGAGCGTCGTTGTCGCCCTCGCGGGATGGGCCGCGGCGTCCCGGTTCGGGGGTGTGTCGCCGACCTTTCTCCCCTCCCCCGCAAAGGTGTTCGCCGCCTTTGTCGACGCGCAGGTTGGTGGATATCGCGGCTACACGCTGATGGCGCATGTCGGCTTCAGCCTGTACCGGATCGGCGCCGGCTTCCTGATGGCCGTGGTGCTCGGCGTGCCGGTGGGCCTCGCCATGGGCCGCTACAGGACGATCCACGCCATCATCGACCCGTTCGTGGAATTCTTCCGGCCGCTCCCTCCGCTTGGCTACTACATGCTTCTGGTTCTTTGGCTGGGGATCGGGGAAGCGTCGAAGATCGTTCTGCTGTTCCTGTCCGGTTTTCCCGTCATGGTGGTGTCGGCCGCCGCCGCGGTGCGCAACGTGCGGGAGAACCACCTCCGTGTCGCGCGATCGCTTGGCCTTTCGGGCCATCAGGTCTTCTGGTCGGTGATCATCCCGTCCACCCTGCCGTCCCTGTTCACCGCCGCCCGCCTCACCATCGGCGTGACCTTCGGGTCCCTGGTGGCGGCTGAGATCGTCGCGGCGACGCGCGGGCTCGGCTTCGTGATCCTCAACTCGAGCCAATACCTGCGCACCGATTACGTGTTCATGGGCATCATCATCATCGGCGTCATCGCGATGGTGCTGGACCGACTGGCCGCGGCGCTCGAACGCGTGATCGTCCCCTGGGCCGGCAAGGCATGAGCGCGGCAGGGCTGGAGCACGGTGCCATGCCGTTCCCGCAACCCCGCAAGGTCCTGCTCGACCTACGGGACGTGTCCGTCACCTACGGCTCGGGGCCGCGAGCATTGGTGGCGTTGGATCGGGCCTGCCTCAAGGTGTCGGTCGGCGAGTTCGTGTCCGTCGTGGGTCCGTCCGGCTGCGGCAAGAGCACCCTGATGCACGTGATCGCGGGTTTCCTGAAGCCCACCAGCGGAACCATCCTCCTCAACGGCGTTCCCGTGAAGGAACCGGGTGCCGACCGGACCGTGATGCTGCAGGAGCCGACGCTGTTTCCCTGGCTGTCGGTGTATCAGAACGTCGAGCTTGGGCCGCGCTCGCGCGGGGTCCCGCGCGAGCAGCGCCGACGGACCGTCCAGCATTACCTGGATCTGGTCGGCTTGTCGGACGCCCAGCACCGCAAGCCCTATGAGCTTTCGGGCGGGATGCAGCAGCGCGCTTCACTCGCGCGGGCGCTCGCCAACGATGCCGACATGCTGCTGGTCGACGAGCCGTTCGGGGCGCTCGATGCCCTGACGCGCGAGCGCATGCAGCGCGAGATCGTCCGCATCTGGCACGAAACCGGCAAAACGATCCTGTTCATCACCCATGACGTCGAGGAAGCCGTGTTCTGCAGCACTTCGGTGGTCGTGATGGAAGCCAATCCAGGACGCATCGTCGACCAGGTGGCGGTGCCGTTCTCGCTTCGCTACGCCGAGCGCATACAGAACAGCCGAGGCATCAAATCGAGCCCGGACTACATCGCCGTGCGCGAGCAGGTGCTCGCCCGGGTCATGAAGGACGAAGGAGGGGAAGCCTGGTAGCAGGCTTGCCCCGTTGACCGCGCGTCAGGCGGCGGCGCCCTGGAGGGCGACGGCCTTGTCGTTCTTGACGCTGCACGCCAACACGCGCAAGTCGTCCGATCCGCTCCACGTGACGGATCGGTCCGGCATGATCAGGACGCTGTCGCCCGCCACGAAACGTTCCGTCGCGCCGTTTTCGTCCGCAAGGGTCAGCACGCCGGCCTCGACCCGCAAAACCTGAAAGAACCGGGAAACCACGGGCCGACCGTCGATGGCGGGCGATCCCCAGGTGCCCAGCAAGTAGCCGCGGCCCGCGTCGTTGTAGATGGTTTCGCCGGCCCGGAACGGCAGGTCGGGAGCCGTGCCGTTGGACTTCTCCGCCCCCTGGACGGCGGTCGACGGCGTCTTGGTCACCGAATGCGGTTGGCCCACCCCCTGCCTGGCATTATCGGGTGCGTCGCCCTGGATAACGAAGAATTTCCGGACGGGCTCCGCCTGCTTCCACTGGCAAACCGCGCCCTTGGGCACCACGAAAGCCTCGCCGGCCCGGATCGTCGTCGCTTTGCCGTCCTTCTCCAGCATCGTCACGCTGCCTTCCAGAAGGATCATGAACTCGTTGACCGGGAAGGCCGCCATCTTGCTGGTGTGGGGCGTGCATTCCCACACGCCGATCTTGATGGCCTGCGCCTCGTCGTTAACGTAAAGGTGACTGCTGTGGACGGGCGGCTCCGTTTCCAGGTTCTCCTTTAGGTAGGGCGGACGGCGCGTCAGTCCTGCCCCCTCGGGGCCGTAGGCGTTGAGTTTGATAAAGGCTTGATCGGTCATCGTAAGCTCCTTGCGAGGGTTGGCCTTGTTGCGCTGGGTCCGGCGGCTTGTCAGTGAACGCCGGACGCGAGTGGGCTCGGCGGATCCGCCGAGCCCAGGATCGAGCCCATCAGCTCCTCGCGAACGGCAACAAACGCGCTCGTGGATTTGACGGCCCGCAGGGACGTCATGCTCCGCTTGTCGGTCAACAAGGACCGGCTGAACTCGACGGGACGATCCATGACGATCCGCCCGGGCCTCGGCGTCATCACGATAACCCGCGTACCGCAGGCGACGGCTTCCTCGACGTCGTGGGTGACGAAGATGATGGTCTTGCCCGTCAGCGACCAGATGCGCAGCAGTTCGAGCTGCATGGTTTCCCGGGTCAGGGCATCCAACGCTCCGAAGGGCTCATCCATGAGCACGACCTGCGAGTCGTTCGCCAAGGCGCGCGCCACGGCCACGCGCTGCTGCATGCCGCCCGAAAGCTCGTATGGATGGCGTTGCGCGAACTCGGACAAGCCGACGAGCTTGAGGTAATGTTCAACCGTCTCGCGGCGCTCCGGCACGCTCACGCCCCGGGTGCGCGGGCCGATTTCCACGTTCTGGTAGACCGTCATCCACGGCATCAGAGTCGGGTGCTGCATCACCACGGCCCTGTCCGAGCCAGGGCCCCCGATGCGTCGGCCCTTCAGCAGCACATCGCCCTTGCTGGGCTGGAGAAAGCCCGCGATCAGGTGGAGCAGGGTCGTCTTTCCGCACCCGGACGGGCCAACAAGGCAAACGAAGTCGCCTTCGTTGATCGTCAGGTTGACGCTTCGGAGCGCGTTGACGACCTGCGAGCCGGACCGGTACCAGACGCCGATTTGTTTCGCTTCGAGGAAGGGAGTGGTCATCCGCGTCAAGCCTTGCCAGCCCAAGGAACGAGCTTGCGCCCGATCAGCACCACGCCGTGGTCGAGCACGAGCGCGATCACCCCAATCACGATGATGCCGGCGAAGACGATGCTGGTCCGCACGTAGTTGCTTGCGGTCAGGATCAGCCAGCCCAGGCCGGACTCCGCCGCGATCAACTCCGCGGCGACCAGCGACCCGAATGTGGCGCCCAGGGCAAGGCGCATCCCCGTGAGAATGGCGGGCAAGCAGGATGGAAACACCACGAAGCGGAAAAGCTTGAAACCTTTGAGCCCGAGGGACGACGTCGCGAGAAGCAGGTCGCGATCAACGGAGCGAACGCCGGCGGCGCTGCTCACCACAATGATAGGCAGCCCGGTCAAGAACAGCAGAACGACCTTCGAAGTGTCGCCGATGCCGAACCAGACGATGAGCAGGGTGTAGTAGCCGAGCGGCGGAAGGGGGCGGAGGAACTGGATGTAAGGGTCCAGGACACTCTCGACGAAGCGGCTCGTGCCGATCCAAAGGCCGAGCGGAACGCCGACCAAGACGGCCATCAGGAAACCTCCTCCGACCCGCAGGAGGCTGATCGCCACGTCATCAAGCAGCGTGACACCCTGGAAGCCCTCCGTCGCAACCATCAGGCCGGCGTGGAAGACCTGCGAAATGGAAGGAAGCAATGCAGGCGACAGGATGCCGAAAGCCGTCACGGCCTGCCAGATACAAAGCCCGACGACGACCGAAGCGAGACTGATCGTCCAGTTCCGGCTGCCGGCGTAGTGCTGAAGCATGCGGGCTTCGACGCCCGGGTCATCGTCGGTTGTGGTCGCGATCGAGGGTAAAACTGCTGACATTCCGCCGACTCCGCCGAGCTACACGGTTACTTCTTTGAATTCATACTTCGGAAGCCTGCTGCGCGAGCGGCAGACCTCCTTGTTGGGTCGCACACGGGATTCGCATCACGACGCGTCAGGGCGCCATAGCGGCCTTCAAGGGCTCGAGCGAAACCGCGGCCTTGTAGACCTCCGGGGCGGACACTTCTGGGATGAGTTTCTCGGACGCCAGCAAGGTTGCCACGTGGCTGAGCTGCTCACCCAACCCAGGAAGATATTCAGGACCAAGCTGTTCCTGAGCGGTCGGGAAGAGGTTTCCGTTGAAAGTGGACGTCATCTCGTCAACGGACGTTCCATAGGCTTTGGCGGCGATCTCCAGGGCTTTGGGACGATCGTTCTTGATCAGATCCATCGCCTTCATGTTGGCCTTCATCCAGGCCATCACGACGTCCGGATGATCCTTCAGCAAGCTCGTCTTGACGAAGCCGACATCGCCCGCGAGGAAACCGTGCGAAAGCAGGTCCTTGTTGACGGCGATCACCTTGCCGTTCTGCTTGGCAAGTTGGCTCAGCACCGGCTCCCAGATGTAGGCGGCATCGATGTCGCCGCGGCTCCAGGCGGCGAGGATGGCCTGAGGCGCGAGGTTGAGCAAACGGGCCTCCTGCGGCTTGAGACCCGCGGTGTCGAGGGTGCCGTGCAGCATGAAATCGGAGGTCGAGCCGAACGGCGTCGCGATCTTATGCCCCTTCAGATCGGCGACCGCGTGGACCGACGACGAGTCCCGGACGACCAGCCCCTCGGACGACATGGCGATGTCGTACCACCAGACGGCCGAGTATTTGGCACCCTGCGTCACGGCGATCGTGAACGGGGCGTTCCCGATCAGCCCAACGTCCACCGAGCCCGAAGCCATGGCCCGGTAAACGTCGGCGCCGGAACTGAAATCCTTGTAGGCGACCGGTACTCCACCCACTTCGTTGAACCAGCCTTCCTGCTTGACGATACCCTGGCTGTTGGCGTCGCCTGGCTGATAGGCGACGACGATTTGCGACAGCTTGTCGGCCTGCGCCAGCGCGGGACTGGCGGCAAGCAACAGGCTCACCCCTAGAAGCAAGTTCTTCAACAACATCATGTTTCCTCCGCTGGTTTCCACAGAATCGCGTTATGCGACTTCCTCGAGAACACTGAATGGGTTGTAGCCAGCCCAGTCGACGCTGAACGCGGTGTCCAGGTCACCGAACCGGTCCGGCGCGAAAGCCGCCATGTCGACGGGCGACGTCCTGCCGATCGCTTGGAGGGCGACGCCCTCACCCAGGGCCATGCCGCGCATCACGCCATACCCGCTCAACCCGCATGCAAGATAGAGGCCTGTTCTGCCCGGGTACCCACCGGCGACGGGATTCGCGTCGGGTGTGGTGTCCAGCATGCCGCTCCAGCCGCCCAGCACGGGACCGAACCTCCACCCGGGAAAGCGGTGGAGCGCACATCCATTGAGCTGGTCGAACACTTCGACACGGCGTTGCGCCGTGTAGGGCGGAGGGGTCGGTTCGGCCTGTTCCTCCCCGCGCGTGACGGGATCATCCGAAGCGCCGCCGGCCAGAACAAGGGTTCCGGGGTTGCGCGGAATGTAGGAATACCCGCCCTGAACGGCGTCGAGGAAGGAGGGGATCGGATCACAGCCGGCCGCGTCCTCCACCATGGCGACGACGGTGGTCGTCCGAATCTGCTGGATCGGGAGGGACAGCCCGGACTGGCCCAACAAAAGGCCGGACCACGCGCCCGCGGCGACCACCACGATGGGCGCCTCAAGCAGGACGGGTTGCGGAAACCCGACGTTGACGCCCCGGACGTTGTTGCCCTCGAAGGCGATCGATTGGACCTCGACCCCTTCCATCACCAGGCCCCCGGCCCGTCGGATGATGCCCGCCAGCGACCATGTCAGCCCGCCCGGGTAAACGCAGCCGTCGTGCCGGGTGTAGGTGGCGAGACCGACGTCGTCGGTGCGTATGCCGGGGATCAGTTTGGCCAGTTCCGAGGTCGAAAGGGTTTCGACGTCGACCCCGCAACCGCGGAACATCGTCACGAAAGCTTGCAGCCGGTCCACATCGGAATGCGGCACCAGTGTCAGGCGACCGACTTGATTGAACTGGAACGCAGGGCTGACCTGTTGCGCCACGTCGGCCATCAAGGCCTGGCTTCGCTGAATCAGTCGCACGTCGGTTTCGGTC
>CALMOK010000125.1 GCA_937871825.1 uncultured Alphaproteobacteria bacterium | reverse complement strand
CCGCCATGGTGATCGAGGCTACCGGGCAGCACCAATATGCCGACAAGGGCAACATGACCCGGGCCGAGATCGACTTGACCATGAAGGTCCTGACCGAGGCCAAGAAATCCGGCCAGTTCCGGGCCTTCTGGAAGGATTTCAACGAGAGCGTGAACCTCATGGCCTCGGGCGAGACCGTGATCCAGTCCATGTGGTCGCCCGCCGTCACGGCCGTTCGCTCCAAGGGGGTCGCCTGCACCTTCCAGCCGCTGAAGGAAGGCTACCGCTCCTGGGCGACCGGGTTCGCGGTGTCCAAGAACGTGACCGGCGCCAAGGCCGACATCGCCTATGAATTCGTCAACTGGTTCCTGTCGGGCTGGGCCGGCGCCTACCTCAACCGCCAGGGTTACTATTCGGCCGTTCTGCCAACCGCCAAGGCCAACATGGAACCCTACGAGTGGGCCTATTGGATGGAAGGCAAGGCCGCCGAGAAGGACATCAAGGCACCGGACGGCACGGTGCTCGAAAAGGCAGGATCGGTGCGCGACGGCGGCTCCTACGACGAGCGCATGGGATCGGTCGCCTGCTGGAACGCCGTGATGGACGAGAACGACTACATGGTCCGCAAATGGAACGAGTTCATCGCGGCCTGACCGGGCGCGCTTTCCTTGACAAGCCCTCCTCCCCGCCCATGGGGAGGAGGAAAACCGTTGGGGCGACGCCATAGCGCGACGCCCGAGGGGGCTTTCGACCGGACCCCCGCCCGCGACCCACCCCACGTTCCCGCGTCCGCCAACAAGAGCGACCCCGCGCATGGCCTCACCTTCCCCGCTCGGCCGCGCCATTCCGGCCTGGCTGCAAGCCGCGCCTTTCGCGCTTGTGTTCCTGGTCTTCTTCGTTGTTCCGCTGCTGCTCGTCGTGGTGGTCAGCTTTTGGGACTACAACGATTACGAGATCGTCCGCACCTTCACGACGCGCAGCTACGTCGAGAACTTCGAGGGCTGCCTCGCCCAACTGCCCGACCTTTGCACCATCCTGAGGACCTATGCGTCGACGGTGAGATTCTGCTTCCTCGTCTGGGCTCTCACACTGGTGATAGGCTTCACCATCGCGTATTTCCTGGCTTTTTACGTCCGCTCGCTGAAGGTGCAGATCACGCTGGCGCTCGTTTGCACCATCCCGTTCTGGACTTCCAACGTCATCCGGATGATTTCGTGGGTGCCGCTGCTCGGCCGCAATGGGCTCGTCAACCAGGCGCTCGTGAACAGCCACGCCGTCTCGGCCCCGCTCGAATGGTTGCTCTACTCGCAATTCTCCGTGATCCTGGCCTTCGTCCACCTGTTCACCTTCTTCATGGTGGTGCCGATCTTCAACTCCATGGTGCGGATCGACAAGCGCTTGCTCGAAGCCGCCTATGACGCCGGGGCGTCCGGCTGGCAAACTCTTTGGAACGTGGTGATCCCCCTTGCCAAGCCCGGCATCGTGATCGGGTCGATCTTCGTCGTCACCATCGTGATGGGTGACTTCATCACCGTCGGCGCCATGGGGGGTGAGCAGATCGCCTCGGCGGGCAAGATCATCGAAACCCGCCTCAACGCCCTGCAGTTCCCCCCCGCCGCCGCCAACGCCGTTCTGCTGCTCGCCGTGACGCTGCTGATCATCACGGCGCTGACCCGCGTCGTCGACATCCGAAAGGAGCTTTGAGCCATGCGGGAAGGCCGCTCGCCAACCTTCTATGTGCTTGCCGCCATCTTCGCGCTCTACGTGCTGTTCCTATACGGCCCGATGATCGTGATCTTCATCCTGTCGTTCCAGGGGCCCGAAGGCGGCCTCACCTTTCCGCTGCGCGGCTTGTCGCTGAACTGGTTCGCCAAGCTCTACCAGGG
>CALMOK010000124.1 GCA_937871825.1 uncultured Alphaproteobacteria bacterium | reverse complement strand
GGCCATCGATGGGGGCTCACCACGCTTCACCGTCCGAGCGCCCATCGATCGCGGATGCTCCCGGCACAGCCGATGGCGGTGATAAACTCATACTGGAAACGATGGCGCCGCCGCGTTGGCCGAAGCGGTGATGCTCCGGCCAGGGAGTCGGGCCGGAGCGGAAACGCGCGTATGACCCAGAACGAACCCGTTTCTCAGGCCGTGCGACGCTCTTCAACGACCGTCGTGTCCACGATGGACGAGTTTTCGTAAAGCACACGGCCGAAGACGCCGGCGAGGATGGCGCCCGCGATCGGTGCGACGATGAATAGCCAGAGCTGTCCGATCGCCCCACCGCCGGCAAAAAGCGCGGGTCCGATGCTGCGAGCCGGGTTGACCGACGTGTTGGTGATCGGGATCGAGATCAAGTGGATCAAGGTCAGCGCCAATCCGATCGGGATGCCGGCGAAACCGGTCGCGGCGCCTTTCGAGGTCGTTCCGATGATGATCATCAGGAAGAAGAAGGTCAGGATGAACTCGGCCAGGAAGCATGCCGTCATCGAATAATGCGCCGGGCTCAATTCGCCATAGCCGTTGGACGCGAAGCCGCCGGGCATCCAGTCGGGCTTGCCGGAGGCCACGAGGTACAGGACGGCGGCCGCCAGGATCGCAGCGACAACCTGCACCGCCATGTCGGGCAACAGGTGCTTGTTGGCGCAGCGCCCCGCCGACCAGAGGCCGATCGTGACGGCGGGGTTGAAATGTCCGCCGGAAATATGGCCGACCGCATAGGCCATGCTGAGAACCGTCAAGCCGAACGCGAAAGACACGCCCATGAAGCCGATACCAAGCTGCGGAAAGGCGGCCGACACCACGGCCGCGCCGCAGCCGCCGAAAACAAGCCAAAACGTTGCAATGAACTCTGCGGTCAGGCGCCGCTGCCTATCGCCGTTCATGAGAATTGCTCCCGAACGCTGGTTCGGGTGGTGACCGCCGGATCTTTGGCCAATGGCGATCGTCGACATCCCGTCGACACCGCTGATTTTGCCCTTCGCAGCACAATCGGGGAGCGCACTACAGCATGGATGCGGACAATCGCCGAAATGTTTCAGAATTTAACGTTTGGTTAACCATTTAGGGAAAAAGTAATCCTGCGGAGTATGACGCCCCGCGTTGAAGGACGTGTCTGCCCGATGCTGGTGCGGCACGACCGCATGGGAGCGTCGAATGTCCCTGACTCTTTCCCTTGTTCCGTCCTTGACGTCACGACCTGATGATCGAAAGGGCGGGGTGGCAGCATGGCGGCGGGCCCCTGAGCCTTCCAGTCTGAACGGCGCCGACGCGTCCTCCGCCGTGCCGCGTATCGTTCCGCGACCCGTGATGGTGGCGGGTCAAACGGGCGGCGCGATCGCCATCCTCACGCTGGGCCGGTTCGCGTCCTGATCGCAGGCGATCGACCGGCCGCCGCATTAACTCTGTCGGGGCGTCGCGGGTGCCGAAAGGGTCCCGTTTCCAACAGTCGGTGGTTTGCGTTCGGCCGTTGGCTGACCATAAGCTCACGACCTTTGCGGAACGTGACACATGCCGGTTTATGCTCTGGACGACCGACGGCCCGACCTGCCGCAAGCCGGTCGATACTGGATCGCACCCGACGCGCATGTCATCGGGCACGTTCTGCTCGGGCTCGACGTCGGTATCTGGTTCGGGGCGGTGCTGCGCGGCGACAACGAAGCCATCACCGTGGGCGAGGCAACCAACATCCAGGAAGGCGCCCTGCTGCACACCGACATGGGCTACCCACTCACCCTTGGGCGGGGTTGCACGATCGGCCATCACGCGATCGTCCACGGATGCACGGTCGGGGACGATGTGCTGATCGGAATGGGCGCCACCGTGATGAACGGGGCGGTGATCGGCCCGGGGTCGATCGTCGGTGCCGGCGCGCTGGTCACCGAAGGCAAGACGTTTCCACCCCGGTCCCTGATCGTCGGCGCGCCCGCCAAGGCGATCAAGACCCTCGATGACGCCGCGGTCGCCGGTCTGCGCGTCTCGGCTGCAAGCTACGTCCGGGCCTGGCGGCGCTTCGCCGGCGGATTGCAGCAGATTGGCTGATACCGCGATCGTCTGAACAAGGCCGGATTGAGCTTTCGCCCATCAGCCAGGTTCGCAACGGCTCAGCGCGGGGCCCGCTTGGCAAGAATGCGTTGCAGGGTTCGGCGATGCATGTTGAGCCGACGTGCAGTTTCCGACACGTTGCGTCCGCAAAGCTCGAAGATGCGCTGGATATGCTCCCACCTGACCCGGTCGGCCGACATCGGGTTTTCCGGCAGCTCGGCCTTGTCGTGCCGCGTCGCCATCAGGGCACTATGGATCTCGTCCGCGTCGGCGGGCTTGGCCAGATAATCGAACGCGCCCAGCTTCACCGCCGTCACCGCCGTCACGATGTTGCCGTAGCCGGTCAGGATGATCCCGCGGGCGTCCGGCCGCCTCGCCTTGAGCTCGGAAATGACGTCGAGGCCGTTGCCGTCGGCGAGCCGCATGTCGATCACCGCGAAGGCCGGTGGCTTGGTGGCGATCTGCGCCAATCCGTCGGCCACCGAGTCGGCGCTCTGAACGGTGAAGCCGCGCGATTCCATGGCGCGGGAAAGCCGCGTCAGAAATGGCTTGTCGTCGTCGACGATCAGAAGCGAGCGGTCTTCGGCGACCACTGGCGGCGGATTGGTGGTTGAAACATCGACAGCCATGCTCATTGCGGCGGCTTTCTGAAAGTTGGAGCTTACGGCAAACGCGCCAAGGCAGAAGATAGGCCTGTGGTCTCGTCTTTTCGAGTGGGGCGGCCCCGTTCAAACGCGTTTCTCGGCCACTTCACCGACACGATCGCGCCCGATTGCGGCCCGTTGGCGTTGCCCATGTCGAGCACGGCCCCGGATCGTTCCAGCAGCGTCTTGGCGATGAACAGTCCCAGGCCCAGCCCGGAACCTTCCTCGGATTTCGCCCGGCGGCCGGACCCCCGCGTCGTCAGGTAGGGTTCGCCGAGCCGCGCCAGCACGTCGGGCGCGAAACCCGGCCCGTCGTCCTGGATGGAGATCATCACGCGGTCACGTGTCCAGGTCAGAATGATCTTGACCTCGTTCCGCGCGAAATCCATGGCGTTCTCGACCAGGTTTCCCAAGCCGTACAGGATGCCGGGGTTGCGCAGGCAGACCGGCTCGGGCCATCCCCCGTTGGTCGATACCGTCACGGCGACGCCGAAGTCCCGCAAGGGGCTGACAACGTCCTCGACGAGGTGGGACAGCGTCATGTCCTGCATCAGGCCGGTTTTCTCGTCGTTGAGGGAGGCCAGCTTGCCCAGGATGCTGCGGCACCGGGTGACCTGCTGGTCCAGCAAGGCGAGATCCTCCTCGACCTGCCGCGACGTGAAGCTGAAACCAGGCTTCTTGGCGAGTTGCATCAATTCCTTGACGACAAGCGTTACGGTGGCCAGCGGCGTTCCGAGTTCGTGCGCCGCCGCCGCCGCCAAGCCGTCGAGCTGTGTCAGATGTTGTTCGCGCGCGAGCACCAACTCGGTAGCCGCCAAGGCGTCCGACAGCTGGCGGGCTTCCTCGGCGACCCGCGAAGCGTAGACGCCCGTGAAGGACGTGCCCGAAACGATCGCGACCCACACGCCGGCCGTGTAAAGGAAGGGCAGGTCGAGCTGTTGTCCGGGAGCCCAGGGCAGCGGAAGGTGCTCGAACACCAGGAGGGTGGCGGCGAGCCCCGTCATGATGCCGAGAAGCAGCGTCCACGACGGCGACAGCGAGGCGGCCGAGATCATCACGGGCGCCAGGAACAGCATGGAAAAGGGATTTTGGAGACCACCGGTCAGGAACAGCAGGAGCGAGAGCTGAAGAACGTCGTAGGCGAGCAAAAGCATGGCCGGCACGTCTTCGAACCGGTGGCTGACGCCGAACCTGACCCGCAGAAAGACATTCAAGGCGCCCGACGCCAGGATCACCAGGAAACACCAGCCGATCGGCAAGGGAAAGCCCAGCCCGTAATGAACGAACAGCAACGCCATCATCTGGCCCGTGACGGCCAGCCAGCGCAGCCGGACAAGGGTTTCGACGCGCAGCCGGCGCGCGGGGCGCCCAAGGTCGATCAGCGTGAAGTCGGTCATGGTCATCGTCCTGATCGGCCTGCGTGGCGGCCGTCGGCGGGGACGGCCTCGTGAGTCCGTCGCGCGTCCCGCTTGTTCGGGCACCGGCCGGGGCGAGCACGCGACCAGCCATCGCGGTCGAGGGCCTCACCAAAGCATATAAGACGAGTTTGGCGGTGAACGACATTTCCTTCTCGGTCGCACCCGGAAGCGTCACGGCCCTGCTTGGCGGCAACGGCGCCGGCAAGACCACGACGATCGGCATGGTGATGGGGCTTGTCGCTCCCACGCGCGGCACCGTGCGGGTGCTTGGCGTCGACATGGCGCGGAACCGTTACGCCGTGCTGCACCGCATGAATTTCGAAAGTCCCTACGTGGACATGCCGCACCGGCTGACCGTGCGGCAGAACCTGCGGGTGTTCGCCAACCTTTACGGCGTGAAGCGTGGCGAGGACCGCATCGCTGAACTCGCCGCGAGCCTCGCCCTCGACGAGTTCATCGATCGGCAGGCCGGCATGCTGTCGGCGGGGCAGAAGACCAGGGTCGCACTCGCCAAGGCCCTGATCAACACGCCCGAAGTGCTCCTGCTCGACGAGCCGACGGCCTCGCTCGATCCCGACACCGCCGATTGGATCAGGGCCGAACTCGAAGCCTACCGGTCGACCCACGGGGCCACGATCCTGCTCGCGTCGCACAACATGGCCGAGGTCGAGCGGCTGAGCGACCGGGTCATCATCATGCGGCGGGGGGAGATCATCGCCGACGACACCATTCCGGCGCTTCTGGCCCGTTTCGGGCGTTCATCGCTCGAGGATGTTTTCCTCGACGTCGCCCGCGCAAGGGGGCATGGAGCCGAAGCCGCCGTGGACGCGGCCCCAGCCGACGCCATCGCGGAGATCGGCCGATGAGTTTCGCCGCGGAGGTTTTCTGCGGCTTCTCGGCCGCGCGGGTGAAGGCGCTCGTCGTGCGCTACATCTACCTGCTGCGCTCCTCGTGGCCGCGCTTGTTCGAACTCATCTACTGGCCGGCGGTGCAGATGATCACCTGGGGGTTCATCCAGCGCTACCTGTCGCACGTGGGCACGGCGGGTGGCGCGGCCGTTGTGGGCGCCGGCACGTTGATCGGCGCCATGCTGTTGTGGGACATCCTGTTTCGCGGGCAGCTCGGGTTTTCCGCCTCTTTCCTCGAGGAGATGTGGTCGCGCAACGTCGGCAATCTCCTGATGAGCCCGCTGCGGCCGATGGAATTCGTGGCCGCCTTGACGGTGATGAGCGTGATCCGACTGGTGCTCGGCGTCGTGCCGGTGACGCTGCTGGCCATCCTGTTCTTCGGCTTCAACCTGTGGGGCCTTGGCCTTGGTCTCGGGGCCTTCTTCATCAACCTCCTGCTGACGAGTTGGAGCATCGGGCTACTGGTGTCGGGGCTGCTGCTTCGCAACGGGTTAGGGGCGGAGGGCCTCGCCTGGACGTTCATGTTCATGATCATGCCCCTGGCTTGCGTTTATTATCCCGTGGCGGTGCTGCCCGCCTGGCTTCAGCCGATCGCGTGGATGCTGCCGCCCACCTATGTTTTCGAGGGGCTGCGGGCTCTGCTCGACCAGCAGGTCTTCCGGGGCGACCTGATGCTGCAGGCCCTGGGCATCAACGTGATCCTGTTCGTTGGCGGAACGGTCGCCTTCGTGGCTCTCCTGCAAAGCTCCCGGCGCGCCGGAACCCTGCTTCAGGTGGGCGAATAGGCGGAAAATTGGGCTTGTTGCCTCCATGAACATCATCTGATTAGATGTTGCGGCGCACAATATTGGAGCTGACGTCCCACCTAGAGCCGTCATCCTGAACCGCCCGGGCCACAATGAAGCTTTCCTACCAGATGTATGAGGCGGCCCATCTCGCGGTCGCCCCGGCGCGCGCTTGGTCGGACGCGACCGGATCGTGGTTCAGGAACCCGTTCAACCCCTTGGCCTATACGGACATTGGTCGAAACGTCGCGGCGGCGTCCGAACTTTTCGAGCGCGCCACCCGGCGATACGGCAAACCGCATTTCGGATTGAAGCGAACCACGGTTGACGGGCATGTGGTTCCGGTCACCGAGCGGGTGGTTTGGGAACGGCCTTTCTGCCGGGTGATCCGCTTCGAGCGGAACGGTGAAGTGCCGGCCGTGGCGCGTGCCAAGCTGCTGGTGGTGGCGCCGATGTCCGGCCATTACGCGACCCTGCTGCGCGGCACCGTCGAGGCTTTCCTGCCGACGCATGACGTTCACGTGACCGATTGGACCGACGCCCGCATGGTTCCAATCGCGGTCGGGCATTTCGACCTCGACGACTATATCGATTATCTCATGGCCATGTGTCGTTTCCTCGGGGATGGCGGGCCGCTCCACACGCTCGGGGTGTGTCAGCCTGCCGTTCCGCTGATCGCCGCCGCCGCCCTGATGGGGGCTGCGGGCGATCCGCTGGCTCCAGCCTCGATGACGCTGATGGGGGGCCCGATCGACACGCGCCGAAGCCCGACGGCCGTGAACAAGCTCGCCCAGGATCGCGGCACCGAATGGTTCCGGGATCATTGCCTCGAGGTCGTGCCGCTACCCTACCCGGGGGCCGGCCGGGCGGTTTACCCCGGTTTCCTGCAACTCTCCGGCTTCATGGCGATGAACATGGACCGGCACGTCAACGCCCACCACGACATGTTCCGGCATCTTGTCAAAGGCGATGGGGATGCGGCCGAGAAGCACCGCGACTTCTACGACGAATACATGGCCGTGATGGATCTGACAGCCGAATTCTACATGCAGACGATCGAAACCGTTTTTGTGCGTCACGCGCTGCCGCGCGGTGAAATGGTTCATCGGGGCCGTCCGGTCGACCTCGGCGCCATCCGGCGCACCGCGTTGATGACCGTGGAAGGCGAGAAGGACGATATTTCCGGGGTCGGACAGACCTCTGCCGCGCTGGAGCTTTGCGGCAGCATTCCGGACGCCATGAAACGCCAATACACCCAGGCGGATGTCGGCCACTATGGCGTGTTCAACGGATCGCGCTTCCGCCGGGAGATCGCCCCCCGCATCACCGACTTCACGCGCTTTGTGGACGCGGCGGCCGGCCTCGGGCAGGCGCCGTCGGCGTTGACCGGAGTTTAGGGGTTCCCCCTCGAGGCAGCCGTGGGTCGCTGTTGCCAATGCAGGCAGGCCGGTCAATGGTGCGGCCCGGCGCGGCGGATCGAAGGCTGGTGCAAGGGCCGGTGGTGGTGCGATGCTTCGTTTATTCCGCTCGCCGCCCAGGCAGCCGGCCAAGACGCCCATCATCGAAGTCGCCTTCGCGGGCCGACGACATCGCGTCGTGATCAAGCGGGTCAACGGCGCCCGGCGCCTCACGTTGCGCATCCGTGCCGCAACGCTGGAAGCGGTCCTCACCATGCCCCGAACCTGTTCGTTCCGGGCGGCCCGCGCTTTCGCCGAGGACCATGCCGAATGGATCGCCACCCGCCTCGCCCGTCTGCCGGACCGCGTCCCCTTGGCGGCCGGCTCGGTCATCCCGCTGCGCGGCGTTGCCACCCCGATCGTCATGCGCCAGAGCTTGCGGACGGTCGCCTGGGTGGACGTTGGTGCGGGGTTGGACGGCGTGCCGGAGCAGGTTATCTGTGTGTCGGGCGACGCCGGGCAGCAGCGTCGGCGCATCCTGGATCTCCTCCGGCGCGAAGCCAGGCGCGACCTCGACGGCGCGGCTCGTAAACACGCCGCCGCGCTCGGCAAGACGTTCCGTACGCTGACGCTGCGCGACACGCGAAGCCGCTGGGGATCGTGCACGGCCGCCGGCGGCTTGAATTTTTCCTGGCGCCTGATCCTGGCGCCGTCCTTCGTGCTCGACTATCTGGCAGCCCACGAGGTGGCCCATCTCGTCGAGATGAACCATTCGGCGGCCTATTGGGCCGTGGCCGAAAGCCTTTCGCCCAATCTCGCGCAGGCAGAAGCGTGGTTGAAGGCCAACGGGGCGGCGCTGCACCGTTACGGCTGAACGGGCTTACACGCGCTCGAACGTGAGATAGACCGGCCGCCGGCCCTCGCGCATGGCCTTCTGTTCGTAGCGCGTCGAGGTCCAGCCCAGCCAAGGCTCACACCAATCGACCGCCGCCCGGGCGTGCCAAGCGAAGGTGGACGAGGCGAGGATCCGGGCAAGGGTCCAGCCCGCGTAGTCGTCGATATCGGTGGCGAACCGCAACACCGAGCCGGATTTCATGACCCGGGCCAGCCTGGCGAGGTTGGCGTCGGACACGAAGCGGCGCTTGCGCTGGCGTCGCTTCGGCCAAGGGTCGGGGTAGAGCAGGTCGACACCCGACAGAGAGGCGTCCGGCAACCGGTCGACGATCTCGCCGGCGTCGCCCATGTGCAGCCGCAGGTTGGGCCAGTTCCGTCCTTCGAGTTGCTGCAGCAGGCCGGCCACCCCGTTGCAGAACGGCTCGCATCCGATGAAGCCGACCGCCGGATGGCGTTCCGCCTCGGCGACAAGGTGTTCGCCGCCGCCGAAACCGATCTCCAGGCGCATGTCGGCTGAGGGACGTCCGAACAGCGTGTCGGCGTCGAGCGGCAGGCCCGGTGCGATCAGAAACGCGGGTAGGCGATCCCGCATCAGGGCCGACGGGATCTCGCGCAGGCGGCGTCCCTGCCGGCGACCATGCAGGATGCCGGAGCGGAAGCCGGCGGACTGATCCAAGCCTTGAGGCTCGCCCCCGTCGGCCCGCTCGCCCTGGCTCACCGCGCGTCAGCTGAAATGCGACGCGAGGGTGTCGGCGAGATCGGTGGCTTCCCAGGAAAACCCACCTTCGTGGTCTGGTGTCCGGCCGAAATGGCCATAAGCTGCCGTGCGGGCGTAGATGGGACGGTTGAGCTTGAGGTGCTCGCGGATGCCGCGCGGCGAGAGCTTCATGGCGCTCATCAGAACGTCTTCGAGCTTGCTGGGATCGACCCGACCGGTGTCGTGCAGGTCGGCATAGATCGAGAGCGGCTCGGCGACGCCGATCGCATAGGACAATTGCAGGGTGCAGCGATCGGCCAACCCCGCCTTGACGACGTTCTTGGCAAGGTAGCGCGCCGCATAGGCGGCCGAGCGGTCGACTTTGGTGGGGTCCTTGCCCGAGAAGGCGCCGCCGCCGTGCGGAGCCGCCCCGCCGTAGGTGTCGACGATGATCTTGCGCCCGGTCAGGCCACAATCGCCATCCGGGCCGCCGATGAAGAATTTGCCGGTCGGGTTGACGTGCCAGACCGTCTTGTCGCCGAGCCAGCCTTCGGGCAGGGCCTTGCGGACGTAAGGCTCGATCAGCGCCCGCATATCGTCGGAGGTGAGGCTCTCGTCGACATGCTGGTGCGACACGACGATCTGGGTAGCCTCGACCGGGATGCCGTTCTCGTAACGCACCGTCACCTGGCTCTTTGCGTCCGGGCCGAGCGCCTTTTCGACCCCCGACCGGCGCACCTCGGACAGGTTCTGCAGGATTTTGT
>CALMOK010000123.1 GCA_937871825.1 uncultured Alphaproteobacteria bacterium | reverse complement strand
CCCGGTTTCGCCGCTGGTGAAGAAGGTTTCCTCATCAACCTCGGCCGCCTTGTCGGTGTGCCGGATGAAAACGATGTCGACGTGCTTGTAGCGGCGCGTCAGGAACACGTGCATCAGCATGAAGAAGCGCTTGGCTAGGTCCTTCATGTGTTCGGTCATCGAGCCCGACACGTCCATAAGGCAGAACATCACCGCCTGGGCGATGGGCTTGGGGTAGGGCTCGAAGCGCCGATACCGCAGGTCGAGCGGGTCGAGGTAGGGCGTCCGGCCCTGCTTGGCCACCAGGGCGGCGAGTTCCTCGCGCTTTTGCACCGCCTCGGGCGAGGCTTCCTCGAGACCGGCCAACTCCTCCTCGAGCGCCACGATGGCGGCCGCGTTCGGGCGCTTGAGGGCGATGCGCCGCGCCATCGCGTTGCGCATCGTCCGGTTCAGCGCGATGTTGGCCGGCGACCCCGAAACCGTGTAGCCGGCCCGGCGCAGCCCTTGCGTTTCCGTGACCGAAAGGCGCCGCTTGGCAAGGTCGGGCAGTTCGAGGTCGTCGAGGAAGATGCTGAGGAATTCCTCCCGGCTGAGAACGAAGCGAAACTTGTCCTCCCCGCCGCCGCCCTCGCCTGCCCCGCCTTTGCCCTTGCCGGATTTCGGGCGCTCGATCTGGTCGCCCTCGTTGTAAGTCTTGTTGCCGGGCAGCACGTAATCGCGCTTGCCGCCGCTCGATTGCCGACGGAGGCTGGGCTCGCCGACCCCGTCCACCGGGATTTCGACCTCGCCGGCCTGTTCCAGGCCCTTGATGTCGCGCGTTTTCGCGCTGTCCCGCACGGCCCGCTGGACGAGGTCCTTCGCCCGGCGGAGAAAGCGTTGACGATTGGCGAAACTCTTACCGCCAGGGTTCAACCGACGATCGACGATATGCATCAGCCTCGCCTGTTCCCTTGCTGGAGTTCAGCTCGCCTGCTTGGCCCGCATGTACCATTCCACGAGGCGGCGCACCTGCCGTTCCGTGTATCCGCGCGACACCATCCGGTCGACGAACTGGCCATGCTTCTTTTCCGTGTCGCTGTCCTTCTTGGAGCCGAAGCTGATCACGGGCAGGAGTTCCTCCACCTGTGAGAACATCCGGCGCTCGATCACGTCGCGGATCTTCTCGTAGCTGGTCCAGGACGGGTTTCGCCCGGCGTTCGCCGCCCGCGAGCGGAGCGCAAACTTGACGACCTCGTTGCGGAAGTCCTTCGGGTTGGCGATGCCGGCGGGCTTCTCGATCTTGGTCAGCTCGCCATTCAGCGCTTCGCGGTTGAGCAGTTGGCCGGTATCCGGATCCTTGAAGTCTTGGTCCTCGATCCATGCGTCCGCGTAGTCGATGTAGCGATCGAACAGGTTCTGCCCGTAGTCGTGGTAGGATTCGAGATAGGCCTTCTGGATCTCGTGGCCGATGAACTCGGCGTAACGCGGCGCGAGTTCCGCCTTGATGAACTCGATGTAGCGCTTCTCGACGTCGGCGGGGAGCTGCTCGCGCCGCAGCGCCTGTTCGAGAACGTAGATGAGATGAACCGGGTCGGCGCCGACCTCCACGGTGTCGTGATTGAAGGTGGCGGCCAGCACCTTGAAGGCGAAACGGGTCGATATGCCGTCCATGCCCTCGTCGACGCCGGCCGCGTCCTTGTATTCCTGCAGGCTGCGGGCGCGCGGGTCGACCTCGCGCAGCGACTCCCCGTCGTAGACCCGCATCTTGGAAAAATAGTTGGAATTCTCGTGGTGGCGCAGGCGCGACAGCACGGAAAAGCGCGCCAGCATCTCGAGCGTGGACGGCGCGCAAGGCGCGCCCGCCAGCTCCGACGTGCGGATCAGCTTGGCGTAGATCTTCTGCTCTTCGGCGACCCGCATGCAATACGGCACCTTGATGACGTAGATCCGGTCGATGAAGGCTTCGTTGTTCTTGTTGGTCTTGAAGCTCTGCCATTCGGACTCGTTCGAATGGGCCATGATGATGCCCGAGAACGGGATCGCCCCGATGTTCTCGGGGCCGATGTAGTTGCCCTCCTGCGTGGCTGTCAGCAGCGGGTGCAGCATCTTGATCGGCGCCTTGAACATCTCGACGAACTCGAGCATGCCCTGGTTGGCGCGGTTGAGGCCGCCCGAATAGCTGTAAGCGTCCGCGTCGGATTGACTGAGCGTTTCGAGCTTGCGGATATCGACCTTGCCGACCAGCGAGGAAATATCCTGGTTGTTCTCGTCTCCAGGCTCGGTCTTGCTGATGGCGACCTGCCGGAGGCGGGACGGCATCACCTTGACGACGCTGAACCGCGAAAGGTCACCGCCGAATTCATCGAGCCGCTTGATGCACCAGGGGCTCATCTGCCCCGTGAGGCGACGGCGCGGGATGCCGTAGCGCTCCTCCAGCATCGCCCCCATGCGTTCCGGGTCGAACAGGCCAAGCGGGCTTTCGAACACCGGGCTCAGTTCGTCGCCTGCCTTCAGCACGTAGATCGGGCAGGCCTCCATCAGCGCCTTCAGCCGCTCGGCCAACGAGGATTTTCCGCCGCCCACGGGGCCGAGCAGGTAAAGGATCTGCTTGCGCTCCTCCAGGCCTTGCGCGGCATGGCGGAAGTAGCTCACGATCCGCTCGACCGTTTCCTCCATTCCGAAAAACTCGGCGAACGCGGGGTAAACCCGGATGGTGCGGTTCATGAAGATGCGGCCGAGCCGCGCGTCCTTGGATGTGTCCACGAGTTCGGCGTCGCCGATCGCCTTGAGGATCCGTTCGGGTGCGCTCGCGTAAAGGCCGGGGTCTCCGCGGCAACCCTCGAGATAGTCGGACAGTGACATGTCGGCGTCACGCCGTTCCTGGTAGAACCGGGCGAAATCGGAAAGAAGTGTTGCAGCTTGGGGCATGGCACGTCCGAAGGTTAAAGCGCCTTGGTCCAACTTTTACTCAAGATGTGGGCAAGATTGAGTATCCGTAGTGTCGCAGGGATCGAACGCAACTGTCTGCATCGTGGAGACGAGTGTCCGTTGCGGTAGGCCGAACCCTTCCGGTAATTGCGGCGGTGTCGCCACAATTCTATGAACGGACCCGCGTCAACTTGATTGAGTTTCGGCGCATTCCCGCCTAAGTAAAGCGCTTCATGTCGCGTTGCATCGGGGCGACGCTCCCCGTGACTCTGAGGCAACACTCGTGCCAACCCGCGCCGACTTAACGGCCTCCTTGGTTCCGGTGGACGACGGCAGGCCGGTCGAGTGGAGCGTGGCGGCCCACCCCGTCGACTACGACCAGGCCGTCGCCACCATGGAGGCGCGTGTCGCCGCCATTATCGCGGGAACGGCGTCGGAACTGGTTTGGCTGGTCGAGCATCCGCCGCTTTATACGGCGGGAACCTCGTCCCGCCCCACTGACCTTCTGACGGCCAGGTTCCCCGTGCATCAAACGGGCCGCGGCGGGCAGCTGACCTATCACGGGCCCGGGCAGCGCGTGGCCTATGTGATGCTGGACCTGAAACGACGTCGTCCCGATGTCCGGGCCTTTGTCGCCGCGCTCGAAACCTGGCTCCTCGCGGCGCTGTCGACTTTCAACCTGAAGGCGGGGCGACGCGAGGGCCGCGTGGGCATATGGGTGGACCGGCTCGACAAGCCGCCTTCGCCCGATGGCCAGATCGCCGAGGACAAGATCGCGGCACTGGGCATCAGGTTGCGCCAGTGGGTGAGCTTCCACGGCGTGTCGCTCAACGTCGATCCCGACCTTGTTCATTTCCACGGCATCGTGCCGTGCGGCCTAGCCGAGCCGCATTTCGGGGTCACCAGCCTCGTCGATCTCGGTTACCCGGTGACCATGGCCGACGTGGACGTCGCGCTCCGGCAAACCTTTGAAGGCGTGTTCGGCCTGACGGCACGCACGTCCGGCGTGGCCGGGTCAGACGCGGTCGAAGGGGGTGGCGAAGCGGAGACGCACGCCCGGAACGGGGCCGGGAGCCAGTGAGCCCCCTGCCCCCGATTGACGACCCAAAGCGACGTTCGGCAGCAACTTGGTCAAGACGTCGATGTAGCTCGGCGGCAAGCCGACGAGTCGCGCCGACGCGATAACGGACTCCATGTAGCCGGGTTGCGCAGCGCCTTCCACGGTTGTCCGACCGACATAGACCATCGCGCGCACCGCTCCGACCGGTTTCGAGACCGGCCGGACAACTCTCGCGTAGCGACCGCCCTCGACATCCTCGAAGCGGTCGAGGGCGTGGATGTCGGCGAAAGCCAGGTTCCACAGCAGGCCGTGCACGATGGCGCCCCGACAAGGCGCGACCGACGCCCAACCCTCGCCCATGATGAAGAGGCGATGGCCCTGGAGCCGCGCTGGGCCGACAGGTGTGGAAGCCGGGCAACGGTGGCGCATCGCCGCAATGTCCATGTTGGCGCCATAGGCGAAATAAAGCGGCATCCGTCGTAACCTCAAGGCCATGCGCCAGGGCGATGGTCCTCGCCGACGGCGCGGCCTCATCGCCATCGCGGGGCGGACCTTGCGCTCCACACCGAATTCAACCACTTGTCTTGCGCATAGCCAACAAGGAAGCCAACCATGGTCGACAAGCCGGTCAAGCTCGAAAAAACGGAAGCGCGCCAGGGCAAGAGCGGGCTTGGGGTTCGCTATGTCTTGATGGGTGGGACGGCGCTGGTCATCATCGCGTTCGCGATCGTCTGGGTGGTTTCCAAATAGGACGCTGATCAGGCCACCAGTCGAAGGTAGCTGACCTTTTTGCCGGTGGCTTTCGGGGGCGAGGCGGGGTCCGTCGCCCGGAACAGGGTGGCGCGCTGGCGGACCGCCGCGGCGAACCAGGATGGGAGGCGATGCGCCTCCTCGAGCACGCGGACCAGCAACGCCAGCAGGGTCAGCGAGGGCGCCTCGTCGAACCAGCCCAGCATCCAGCACGCGTCGTCCTCGCGAACGGTGCCGGTCGGGCGCTCGTCCCAAATCAGTTGGGCGCTCGCCGATTCGATGAAGAAGCCGGCCCAGGCCTCGGTTGGCGCGGTTTGGGCCGCGTCCAAGGCGAAAAGGACGGCCAGGCTATCCCGTGTCGGCGGCAGCGCCGCATACATGCGTCGAACGTCCTCCAAGCCCTCCGCCGAGAAGTTGGGGAAGGGCGTGATCGGCTCGAGGCCCGTGTTCTTGAAGGTGGTGATCTGGTTGCTCGCCATGGCTGTTCGGCCTCCTTTTCTGAGGCGACCATGGTGCTTGGCCGGTTGACGGAAGATGAATTCAAGCAGAATGCCAAATGGCACGGTTAAACCGTGTGAAAGAGGTAAGCTTTCGCAATCGTTGCTTGCATCCTGGAAAATTGGTTCACGTCCGGCCCGCGGCAGGGACGCCGACCGGCTTTCAGCCGTGCTGCATGTCGAGCATGCGGGCGAGATTGGCGGCGGCTTCCATGTCCAGCCAGCGCCGATGCCGTCGGATCGCCGCTTCCTCGTCTTCGCCCCATTGGCCGAGTTGATAGTCCTCGTCGACATGGGCTTTGCGCCAACCGTCGCCGGGCTCGAATCGGCCGAGCAGGACCGCGAGCGCCAGCAAGGCCGATCCCGTCAGCGCCGTCATCACGTGCAGCGCGCCCAACCGGAAGGCGGCATTCGCGCCCGCGCCTGCCGCGTCGAAAACCGCGCGATCGATCGCCTCAAGCGTCAGGGGTAATTGCGTGACGAACACCACGCCTTCGGTGACGAGGAACTTCGCGCCGAGCCGGTTCTCCGCCCAATCGACCACCGGATCCCACTCCTGGGCCTGGAGGGCGGCGAGTTCGGCCGGACGATCGGCGCGATAGCACAGGAGGTCGGATCCGGCATATTTCACGACTTCGGCCCGCACATCCGTCATCGATCGCGCAACGCCGTCGATGACGGTGTTGACCAGCCGCGTCAACACCATGTCCATCGGCCGCAGGATGTCGCCTTGCTGGTTCCACTCCTCCGCAACCGCTTCGGCGGCTTGGCGGGACGGAAGAACCAGCTCGGCACGGGCCGGTGTCTTGACGGCACGGCCGTCCAGCATGACGGCGAACCCGTCCTCCGCTTTCGAGACGGTCGCCTGCCGGTACGACCTTTTGATCTGCGTCGAGGCGGTTTCGCGACGCGACAAGGCGTAAGGGTCGACGGCGGCGAACTCGCCCGGACCTCGCAATGGGTCTCGATCGTCGGTCATGCGGGCTTTCAGCTTTCGGGAGCGTCGTCGATCGGGTCGTAGCGTTTCACGTCGAAGCCGAACATGTCCCAGCTCGCCTTCATGTGCGGCGGCAACGGTGCCGTGACGTCGATCGTTCCGCCGCTTGGGTTTGGCAGAACGAGACGCCGTGCCAGAAGGTGCAGCTTGGCCTCGACGCCGTCCGGAACGGCGCGCAACGGATCGGTGCGACGCGGGTCGGGCGCGCCCCCGCCGTTATACTTCGGATCGCCGACGATGGGATGCCCGATCGCCTCGGCATGGGCGCGCAATTGGTGGGTACGGCCGGTGATCGGCTTCATGGACACCCAGGCAAGACGCGGCAGGACCTTGTCGACGGTGGCGTAATAGGTCACCGAATGCTGCGCGTCGTCGTCGCCGTGCCGGGCGACCCGCATCCGTTCCAGCCCGGCGCGGTCGATGACGCCCCCCGCCGCCAGGCCAGGCCTGGTGCCCGAGCGTCCGGCATCGCCCATGCGTTCGCCCTTGGCCAGGAACAAGGAAATGCGCCCCTGCGAGGGCTTCGGGACGCCTTCGAGCAGGGCCCAATAAATCTTCTGGGCTTGCCGGGACCGGAACACGGCGCCGAGATCGGCCGCCATCTTGCGGGTCTTGGCCACGAGCAGGACACCTGCCGTATCCCTGTCGAGGCGGTGGATGAGGCGCGGGCGGTCGCCGTTGCGATCGGCAAAGGCATCCAGCATCCCATCGAGGTGACGGTAGGTGCCGGAACCGCCCTGTACGGCCAGCCCATAAGGCTTGTTCAGCACCATGAGGCCGCGATCCTCGAACAGGATCATGGACTCGACCTCCCGGCGATCGGCGTCAGACGAGCGCGACGCCAGTCGGCCAACCGGGCTGGCGTCGATTTCGCCGGGCTTCAAGGGCGGGACGCGCACCGCCTGACCCTCGACCAACCGGGTCGACACCTTGGCCCGGCCGCCATCAACCCGAACTTGGCCGGTACGAAGGATCTTGTTGAGGTGAGAGGCCGTCAGGGCGGGCGCGCGCTGCTTGAACCAGCGGTCGAGGCGCATGCCTTCCTCGTCGGCCGTGACGATCAGGGTTTGTACGCTCACGGGGCTGCTTTCCGGGTCATGCCCCGACGAAAAGATCGCACGTCAATCAGGGTTCTTGGGCTGGTCCGCCCCCGGCGTCGCTGGGGCCAGTGTGGCAGGGTTCGGCACGGCATCGGGCGCAGTCGGGATTGGCGTGGTGAATGCCGGCGTGTCCATGATGGTCGGCCCGGGCGCCGGGTCAGGGGCGGCGGAGGCGGGTTCCGGGCTGGGCGCGGGGTTCGGCGCGATCGGCGGAGCCACACCCGAAGCATCGCTCGACGGAGCGGGGATCGCCAGCGCGGTGGCCGGCTTGGCTTCGTCCGGCAAGCCGTTGGCGATCTTTTTCAGGATCGCCGGCAAGTCGTCGGGTTCGGGCTTGAGGTCCCGGGCATGGTTCCATTGGAAGGTCGCCTCCAGCTTGCGGCCGGTCCTCCAATAGGCGTCGCCGAGATGGTCGTTGATGGTCGGGTCGGCGGGCTTCAGCGTGACGGCGCGCTCAAGCTCTTTGACGGCGTCCTCATACTCGCCGAGCCTGAAGTGCGCCCAGCCGAGGCTGTCCACCACGTAGCCGTCCTCCGGCCGCAGGGCGACGGCGCGGCGCAGCATCTTGAAGGCTTCATCGAGGTGCGAACCCCGGTCCACCCAGGAATAACCGAGGTAGTTCAACACGAGCGGCTGATCCGGCACGATGTCCAGCGCGCGCTTGAAGTCCGCTTCCGCTTCGGGCCACTTTTTCAGGCGTTCGCTGGCAATGCCGCGGAAGTAAAGGAGCGGCCATGCCAGCTTGTCGGTGGGCGGCACGAGGCCGAGCGCTTTCGTGTAGGTCTCCATCGACCCGGCAAAATCCTTCTGCTCGCGCTGCATGTTGCCGAGCGTGGTCAGGGCGTCGAGGTCGTTCGGCCGGTCGGCGACGATGCCGCGCAGGTGCTTGACGGCCTCGTCCGATCGCCCGAGCGTGTTCAGGGTCAGGCCCGTCTCGATCTCGGCGTTGCCGTGCAGCGGGCTGGTGTCCGGCACCGTCTGGTAGACGTCGATCGCCTGCTCGTTCTGCTTCAAGCGCTCAAAGATGCCCGCCAGGGTGACCACCGCCAGGGAGTTCTGCGGGGCGAGGTAGAGCGACAATCGCAGATACACCATGGCGGCGAGCTCGTCGCCCTGCCGTCCCCCGGCGGCGCCAAGTCCATAAAGGACTTCGGCCGCCCCTTCTTCCGGCGTCCGGATGAGCGGCGCGAGCGCCTTGCCGGCCTTGAGGTCGGCGAGCGCCGCGACCACGATCGGGTGGCGCGGCATGATCTTGTCGAACTCCGTGTAGGCCCGCTGCGCCTCGGCGACGTCGCCATGCCGCGCGAAGAAACGTCCATAGGCGTCGATCAGGCGGAGAATTGTCTTGTCGGCCGCATAGGCGGCTTTCATTCGCTTGGTGGCCTCGGGGACGTCCCCGGCCATGTCGGCGATCAGGGCCGCGTGGTAATCCTTGAACAGGGCGAAACTGCTGTCGGCGATCGAGTCCAGCGTGCTGAGCGCCTTCTTCTCGTCCCCCTTGGCGGCGAAAGTCCAAGCCGTCAGCAGGACGGCCGTCACGTCCCGTTCCTGCCCGGCGGCGCCTTGTGAGAATTGGCGCCGCGCCGCCACATATTGCTTGCCCTTGAACTGCTCGACGCCGAGCACGAGGTGGCCGAGGCTGTTCTTGGGATCGTGCGCGACGAGCCGCCGGGCGAGGTCGGAGCCTTCGCGGATATCACCGTTCGAAAGGGCGGCGACAAAGGTTCGCTCGATCAGTTCCGGGTTGCCCGGATCGGCCCGCAGGGCCTCGCGGAAGAAGGTCGCGGCCGCGACGGTGTCGCGGTCCGCGCCCGCCACCAGGGCCGCCAGGTAGTTGCCGAGCGGGCTGCCACCGACCTCGAAGGGCGCCGGGATCGCGACGGACTCGCGGGCGAGGCCCGGCGACGAAAGAAAGGCGCCCGACAGGCAAGCAGCCAACGCCATGGCCGTTCGGGCGCGAGGCTTCGGGCAAGGCTTGGACCAGGTCGGCGCCATTCCACGGTGATTTGACAAGAGCGCCAACTTTCGATTGCGAACGGGACCCCGGACGGCAGCGCCGACCGGTTCATGATGAGCCCTGAGGTGAGTGGTGAAGATGTCCTTTTTGGGGATGCGCCGCAAGGCTGCTGGACACCGCCGCGGCTCCCCGGCTTGACCCGACGGGGCGCGACGGTTCTTCTGCGGGCAAACGGGGTCGCACGGCATGTCGGGTTTCAAGGCGCTGCGGATCGACAAGATCGCATCGGGTCAAACCATCGCGAAAGTTGATTTCGACGAAGCCGAGCTGATGGACGGCGACGTCACCGTCCGGGTGACGCATTCCACGGTGAACTACAAGGATGGCTTGGCGATCACCGGCCGGGCACCCGTGGTGCGCCGGTTTCCCATGATTCCCGGCATCGATTTCGCGGGTGTCGTCGAAAGCAGCGGCGACCCGACGTTCAAGCCCGGCGAAAAGGTCCTGCTCAACGGATGGGGCATCGGCGAAACCCACCTCGGCGCCTACGCGCAAAAGGCTCGCGTCAGAGGGGAGTGGCTGGTCCCCCTGCCCGACGCCTACACGCCGGCCCAGGCCATGGCGATCGGCACCGCCGGCTACACCGCCATGCTGTGCCTGATGGCGATCGAGCGCTTCGGGCTGACCCCGGCCGACGGCCCGGCGGTGGTGACCGGCGCCGCCGGCGGCGTGGGCTCGATCGCCGTGGCCATCATGGCCAAGGCGGGTTGGCACGTCGTCGCCAGCACCGGACGGCCGAATGAAACCACCTTTCTGTCCGGGCTGGGGGCGGCTCAAATCCTCGACCGGGCGGTGTTGTCGACGCCGGGTAAGCCGCTCGGGAAGGAAACCTACGCGGCGGCGATCGACTCGGTCGGATCGGTCACGCTGGCCAACGTTCTGGCGCAGATGAAGCCGCTCGGCGCCGTGGCGGCGTGCGGCCTCGCCCAGGGCATGGACCTGCCGACCTCGGTGGCACCCTTCATCCTGCGCGGAGTATCGCTGATCGGCATCAACAGCGTCACGGCTTCGCGGGCGAGACGGATGGAGGCCTGGGGCCGGCTCGCCCGCGACCTCGACCCACGAACACTCGCCTCGCTGACCACCACGATCGGCTTCGACGACATCGTGCCGACCGCCGAGGCGATCCTCAACGGCAAGATACGCGGCCGGGTCGTGGTCGAGATCGGGTGAGGCCGATCAGCTTCGTGGCGCCGCCGCCCGTCGCAGCCTGTCGTTGATGGCTTCCCCCAGGCCATCATCCGGAATTAGGGCGACCGCGATGCCGGCGCATCCGCTCGCGTCCAGCCGACGCAGATGATCGAACAGGTGGGCGGCGGCTTCCGTAGTGTCGCCCCCCGGTGAAAGGTCGAGGTAGGCGACGGCGTCGCACCCTGCCAGCCTGCCACCGAAATCCAAAACCGCTTCCCCGGGTCCTGCCCTGGTCGCCTGCAGCCGGACGGAGGTGCCCGGCGCGTAATGAGAGGCCAACAGGCCGGGCGCCACCGGGGCGGCCCCGTCATGGTTCCGGTTAACGAGACGATGGCCCAGCACGGCCTCGATGGCGGCGCGGGACAAGCCGCCGGGCCGCAAGATCTCGACCGGGCCGAGACAGGACAGGATGGTGGATTCGACGCCGACGCGGCAGGGCCCGTCGTCGAGGACGAGGTCGAGACGGCCGCCGAGCTCCCGCAAAACGTGGCCCGCTTCCGTCGGGCTGATGCGCCCCGAGCGGTTCGCCGAAGGTGCCGCGATGGGCGACCCCACGGCTTCGAGCAAAGCCCGCGCGACCGGGTGCGCCGGAACCCGGAGGGCGACGCTGTCGAGGCCGGCCCGGGCCAAGGCGCAAACCCGGCACCCCTCCGCCACCGACACCACCAGGGTCAACGGCCCGGGCCAGAAAGCCTCCGCCAGCGCCATCGCAGCCTCGCCCAACCGGCCCTGGTGCCGCGCCGCCTCGAGCGAAGCCACATGGGCGATCAGCGGGTTGAACGAGGGTCGCCGCTTGGCCGCATAGATCCTGGCGACGGCGGCGTCGCTCGTCGCATCGGCGCCCAGGCCGTAAACCGTCTCGGTCGGAAAGGCCACGAGATCGCCGCGCCGCAACCGCGAGGCGGCGTCGGCGATGGCTGAGGGCGTGGCGGGCAGGACGGCGGTCATCGAGGATACACTTGCTGGATGCGTCATCACCTTCGGCGACCCCTCCACGAGGCGCGGGGAGCCACATCGCGGCTGGCAGCAGAAAAGGCTATGGTCGAGGCAATTGCAACGGTTCGAGCCACCAATGACCTTTCGCGCCCCTGTGTCCGACATTCTCTTTTCGATGACGGAACTCGGCGCGATCGAGCGCGGCATCGCGCGGGGGCTTTACCCGGACCTTGCCGATGGGGCGACCGGCGCCGTGCTGGCCGAGGCCGGCCGGGTCGCCGAGGACCTGTTGCTGCCCCTCGACAGGATCGGGGACCGGACGGGTGTGAGCCTTCGCGGAGGCGTGGTTTCCACCACGCCGGGTTGGCCCGCGGCCTACCAGGCGTGGCGCGCGGGCGGCTGGAACGGTGTCGTCGGGCCGATCGAACATGGCGGCCTGGGACTGCCGACCCTTCTGAACGCCGGTTGCCTTGAAATCTGGAGTTCGGCCAACGCCGCTTTCGCGCTCGGCGCGCTGCTGACCGTGGGAGCCGTCGAGGCCATCCGCTCGCACGGTTCGGACGCCCTTCGCGCGCTCTACCTCCCGAGGCTCGTTTCGGGTGAATGGACAGGCACCATGAACCTCACGGAGCCGCAGGCAGGGTCCGACCTCGGCGCCCTGCGGACCCGCGCGGAGCCGGCGGGCGACGGCACCTACCGGATCACCGGACAGAAAATCTACATCACCTACGGCGATCACGACATGACGAGCAACATCGTCCATCTCGTGCTGGCCCGCCTGCCGGACGCGCCCGCCGGGACGCGGGGCATCTCGCTTTTTCTTGTGCCGAAGTTCATGCCCGATCGCGACGGCAACCCGGGCGTCCGCAACGACGTGTTCTGCGCCGGGCTGGAGCACAAGCTGGGGATGCACGCGTCCCCCACCTGCACCATGGTGTTCGGCGATGCCGGCGGGGCGACCGGATGGCTCGTCGGCGCGGAGAACAAGGGGCTCGCCTGCATGTTCACCATGATGAACAACGCCCGGCTCGCCGTCGGCCTCCAGGGCGTCGCCGCCGCCGAGCGTGCCACCCAGCAGGCGATCGCCTTTGCCAAGACCCGCCGGCAAGGACGCGGCACGACCGGATCGGCCAGCGAGGCGAGCGCCATCGTCGAGCATCCGGACGTTGCGCGGATGCTGCTCACGATGAAAGCCGAAACGGCTGCGGCGCGGGCCATCTGCCACCTGACCGCCGCCGCCCTCGACGGGGCCGCGCGAGGCCTCGATGACGGCGAACGCCGGCGCAGCGCCGACCGGGCGGCCCTGCTCACCCCCGTGGCCAAGGCCTACTCGACCGATGTCGGCATCGAGGTCGCTTCCCTGGGCCTCCAGGTGCATGGGGGCATGGGTTACGTCGAGGACACGGGCGCGGCGCAGATCCTGCGGGACGTCCGCATCGCCGCCATCTACGAGGGCACTAACGGCATCCAGGCGATCGACCTCGCCACACGTAAGCTCCAGCTGGCCGGCGGAACGGTCGTCGCGGCCGAAATCGCCGATATGCGGGCAAGGGTGACGACGGTGCGGGAAAGCAACGTCGAGGGTTTGGGGGCGATGGCGGAACGCCTCGGGGAAGCGGTCGACGCCCTGGAGCAGGCGACGGCGTTCATGCTGGCCCGCCCCGCCAGCGAGATAAGCGAAACGCTGCTCGGCGCGACCAACTACCTTCGGGTTTTCGGCATCGCGCGCGGCGGCACGGCCCTCGCCAGCCTGGCGCTGGCCGCCGCCGACGGGCGTCCAGCCCCGGCCGGCACGGTTGTGGTCGCCCGCTTCTACGCCGAGCAGATCAGTCCCGCCGCACAGGCCCTCGCCGTCGCGATCGTCCAGGGCGGCAGAGCGCTCGAGGGTGCCAAGCAGCTTTGGCCCGAAGGCTGAGCCATGTGCGGCCGCTACGCCCTGAACTCACCGCCAGACGTGATCCGTTCGTCGTTCGGCTACGTCGAGCAGCCCAACTTCCCGCCCCGGTACAACATAGCGCCGACGCAGCCGATCGCGATCGTCTGCCGCGACGACCTGCGGACCGGGGACGGCGGACGCCAATTCCGTCTCGTGCGGTGGGGTTACGTCCCGTCGTTCGTCAAGGACTGGTCGCACCATCCCCTGATCATCAACGCGCGGGCGGACGGGATCACGGAAAAGCGGAGCTTCCGGGCGGCCCTGATGCGTCGCCGCTGCCTCGTTGTCGCCGACGCCTACTACGAGTGGCGGCGAACCCAGCCGGGCGTTGTCGGCACACCCTTCCTGTTCCGCCGCCCCGATGGGCGACCTTTGGCCTTTGCCGGCCTTCATGAGCGGTGGTTCGGCGCGGACGGCAGCGAGATGGAAACCGCATGCATCGTCACGACGGAGTCCAACGCGGCCGTTATCGCCGTCCATCCGCGCATGCCGGTGGTCCTGGACGACAACCAGCACGAGGCCTGGCTGGACGTCGAAGGCGTTCATGCGGAGGCCGCCGCCAAACTGCTCGTCCCGGCCAACCCGGACGCGCTCGACTTCTTCGCGGTCTCGCCGGCGGTCAACAAGGTCGGCAACGACGATCCGTCCATTCAGCGGCCGGCACTTTCGCCCGGGTCGCCCGTTCCGGCGCGGCAGGGTTGCCTGTTCTAAAGGGTCGGGAGCCGGTCGGGTCCTCCCGTCCGGACGGTCTGGCGGAGCGATGACCGTCGAGGCTTGTCGACCTCATCCGAGCAGCGGGCGGCGCTTGCGGGCTTTCGCGGCGGCGCGGCGGAACACCGCCACCAGTTCCACGTGGGACGAGTAGATGAACTGGTCGACCGGGGTCACGCTTTCGAGGCGATAGCCGCCCGCGAGCAGCAAGGCCGCGTCGCGCGCGAAACTCGCCGGACTGCAGGAAACCGCCACCACGGCGGGCACACTCGAAGCCGCGAGTTGCGCGGCTTGCGCGGCCGCCCCCGCGCGGGGTGGGTCGAACACAACGGCGTCAAAGGCGGCAAGGTCGGCCGGCCCGATGGGACGCCGGAACAGGTCGCGGGTTTCCACGGTCGGCGGCCGGAGCGACTGCTCCGCGCGCGCCGCACGGGCCAGGGCGATGAGCGGCTTATCCTCGAGATCGACAGCGTGAACGGTGGCCCCCTCCGCCAGGCGGAGCGCGAAGGTGCCGATGCCACTGAACAGGTCGAGCACGCGACGCGCCGGTCCGACCCCGGCCAGGACGGCCTCCGCCAGAACCGTTTCGCCGAGCGCCGTCGCCTGCAGGAAACAGCCGGGCGGCATCGCAACGAGAGCGCGTCCCATGGCGAGGATTGGCGCGCGCCGCTCGATCAGCACTTCGCCGTGGTTCGACACCCGGGCGCAATCCATCGTTTCGGCAACGACGAGCACACGGGCCGTGGT
>CALMOK010000122.1 GCA_937871825.1 uncultured Alphaproteobacteria bacterium | reverse complement strand
ATGGTAATGTCAGGCGTTGCTTCGCTTGCGCGATGGACTCGAATCCGCACGTTGTGGGCCATCGCGGAGTCAATTAGACTGATCAAGCTCCATGTTCGGGATTGGAATGCATGCCACGTCTCTAGCCAGGGTCTTAAGGTCGAAGTGCCGATACCGGGCAGCCTCGCCCTGTGTCCGGTGCCCTTGAATGGCATCCGCGCGGCTGTCGGGAACGTTGACCCGCGAGGCTGTGCTCTTCCACCAGTGCCGAAGGGCGTGGCTCGGCGCTTTACGCGGATTATCGAAGCCGGGCTGCTTGCGAATCCACCCTGCGAGGTGATTGACAGTTCCTTTTGACGCATGGCGCTCGCCTTGCCCCGTAACATGGCCGTAGAATAACGGGCCGTTTTTCTTCTCGTGTACGAAACTTAGGAAGCCCGCATCGATGAGAACCGGATGGAGCGGTACGACGCGCTCGGAACCGGCGTTTTTGAAAGTGCCCCCATCTTCGGCGGGTCTCAGTTCCATCGCGAGCACGCCGTCAATTTCGCGGACCCGCTCCGCCCAGAGTTGGGCCAGCTCACCGGCGCGAGCGCCTGTACAAGCCGCCAGCAATGGAATCCATCGCCTTGCGGGAAGCCGTTGCTTAGCGGCTAGCGCGAGAAGAGCGGCGACCTCAGCGTCCTCATAGGGCAGCATTCTGGTTCCTGCTGACCGCTTTTGCTTTACATTGACGGTCGCCGCGACGTTCTGAGAAACCAGACCATTTCGCACACCGTGGGCTAGAAGGGCGTGGATGCAGGCCAGATAGCTGCCATTGATGTTGCTGGCTGAGCGACCCTGGCAGACCAGCTTGTCCTTCCAGGTGGTGATGTCTCGGACAGTGAGCTGCGCAATACTCTTATCCTCGACGTGGACGCGCAAAGAGACCACCACGGGCTTCCACGTCGCCAGCGTCGCGGGCGCGGGCCTTGTGTCTTTCTGCCAATGTTCGAACAAGGTGGCGAGGTTTGTGCCCGAACTCCGTGTTTCCGCATCAATCGGCGGGAACCGATTAGCCCTCGGGTCCGGTGAGTAGTCGCCCTGCGAGGCCCGCTTCATCGCCCAGCCCACATCAATCGCAGCCTCGGCAACCTGCTGAAGCAGTTTGAGGCGGCTGCTCGGCGTTATCTCGAGGCCGTGATGCGCCAGCACCCAAGAGGCGAGAAGCCCGAACCTGATTTCAAGGCTCCGCGCGTTATCTCCCGGCGGCAGACTTTCAATGACATCGAGCAACACTGGGCCATGTGACACCCCGAAAACACCAAGGGCGGCGTTGCGCTCGTTCATGATTTCTTGCCATGAGATTGTTGGCGGGTCGGGTATGCGGCCCTCCATCGCTGCCCAGTGGAATCCTTTCCACGCTTCCCAGTCGCCCGGCTGCCCCGGTTCGACCTCAAACCGCGCCGCGACGAGGCGGTACACCTCACCTGAGAGCGCAACTGCCTGCTTGTGGGAGAGTTCGATGGCTGCGCCGCGAAGGCTGGCGAAAATGCGTTCAAGTTGCGCTCCCACCGCGCCAGTTCTCATTTTGGCGGCAGCCGGATCGCGCACCCTTAGCGAGAAGCTGATTGTGGGACGAATGGTAACTTCAACCACCTCCTCAGGCGTCGGCCCAAGGGGTGGCAAAGTGATCGGATAGGAGCGCCCGCGCGAGCGCGCGACAATGTCGGCAGGCACCCGCTTCACAAACTGTTTGAATGTGGAGTCGCGGCGTGTTGTCGCAGTGGTCATGCGAAGACCCATGTGCCGTGTATCCCGGTTATGTATACCGGTTCAGCCTAAATCGCCGTACGATATCAGTGTTTCAAACACTTGGAAGCGTTTGGTGCCCAGGGGCGGAATCGAACCACCGACACTGCGATTTTCAGTCGCATGCTCTACCAACTGAGCTACCTGGGCGTCCTTGAAAGCGTCGAGCGCCGCAAGGGAGCCGTGCTTATAGGCAGGCAAGTTCGCCTTGTCCAGGGGAGTCGGCCCCTGTTTTGGTGGTCCCGACGACCGCTCATGGATCGATCGGGGCGACGGGCGGCACAGTCGGGGTTGGTTGTCCCGCCTGTCGCGCGGAACTGGCTGGTCCCCGCGTTTCCGGGCCTTTAAAAGATTGCGGATGGAACATCCTTCCGTCGAACACCTGGACCTTTGCGGGCTCAAATGCCCGCAACCGGTTCTGCGCACCCGCAAGCGCCTGCGAGCGCTGCAACCCGGCACCGACCTTATCGTGCGATGCACCGATCCCTTGGCGGTCATCGACGTTCCCAACCTGGTTCGCGAAATGGGGGCCCACGTCTTGGTCACGGCGCAGGATGGACCGGTGTCGGTCTTCCACATCCGGGTGGGATCACCCTCACCGTCTGGACAGCAGGCGGGCGGCCTCGACGAGGTCGGCCGGGGTGTTGACGTTGAAGAAGGGGTCGACGGGGCCTGAGTCCCAGTCCACCTCGCAAACCTTGATCCCTGCCAGAAAGGCGCCGACGCGGTGAACGCCATCGTGGCGCAGCGCCCGCCGGAGCTGGTGGCGGAGCGACAGGCGCCAGAGCGCGGTGAGTCCATGGGTCCGTCCGCCCGAGCGGGCGCAAGCGGCGTTCGCTTGCGCCGCCCGGCTTGCCGCCCCGAGCCGCGCGGCGAGATCGGCCGGCAGGAACGGGGCGTCACCGGGCACGGTGAGCACGGCTGTGGCGTCCGCCCACCGCGCCGCGACATGGTCGAGGCTGGCCAGCAGGCCGGCCAGCGGCCCGCCGCCGTCGTCCTCCGGATGGTCGGGGACGACCGGCAAGCCGAAGGCCTCGAAGCGGCGAGGGTCGCCATTGGCATTCAGCGCGATTTGAGCGCATTGCGGGCGAAGGCGCTCGAGGATGTGGGCGAGCACCGGCCGGTCACCGAGCATCCGCAACGTCTTGTCGCCCCCGCCGAGCCGCACGGCTCCACCCCCGGCCAGGACGATCCCGACGATCCGCTCGTCACCGGCCGTTTCGTCCCATAGGGGCGGCATCACGCGTGTGGACAGCGTTCGGGCTTGATGTCGATCAACGGCGTCCCGTCCACGCAGTCGAGCCCGGCGACGATCAGCGTCGAGCCTTCCCGGGCGACGAGGCGCACCGTCGAGGACGCGATCGGGTTGGGCCGCATGGGGGAGCGGAGCGCGAAGGTGCCCGCCCGCCGGCCGCTCGACCGAGGGACCTGCTGGACGAGGTCGCGACGGCTGAGGTGCATCCAATACAGCACCTGGAGGCGAGGATGGCCCTCGATGCCGTCGAGGGCTTCGACCCACGGCGCGAAGACCTGCAGGCGGCATTCGGGCCCACCGTCAGGATCGCCGCGCTTCGGGCAGGTGCGGCGCTCCGTCCACGGCGTGCCGATCCGTCCGATAAAGAAAACGGAAGCGTCGGCCTGCGCCGGGAGGGCGGCCCATCTTTCGCCGGACCGTTGTTCGGCATCGGTCATGGAAGGCCGCTCCCCTTTGCCCTCGACCCGTCGCCGTTCGGGGCAACCGCGCGCGCGCTGTCACCCGTTTTGCCGTCGGCATCCACACTGACGGCGAGGTTGCGCCAGGGTCCCGTCAATCGCACGGTCGCGATCGGTGCGCCTCCCTTTGCTGTATTCTCCTCCGCCGGAGCCACAACGGCGCCCAGGTCGGCGGTCTTGTCGGCAAAGGATGCCGCCCCCCAGAACAGGGCCCGCAGGTCGGGGCGGGCCAGCAGTCCCTCGTCCACCGAGGCCACGCCCTGGCGCAGCGTGAAGCCGATGGTCGCCGAGTCGAACGGTAGCGCTTCTCCTGGCCGGAGCGCCGCCACCGTAACAGGCAGCCCGCCGGGCAGGGCCGCCGCCATGAGGCCGCTGCCCACCTCGCCGCCGCGAACGCTGATCTGCCCACGACCTGTCAGGCCGCCCACCAAGGCGGCGGGTGACGCGCCGGCGCTTTCCAGTGCGACATGGCCACTCGTCGTTCCGGCAAGGTGCAAGGACGGATCCAGCGCGTCGCCGAGTTGCCCGACGTCGAGCTGCGACAATGTCGCGTCGGCCCTGACCTGGGTGGTGTCGCCGTCCACCGTCGCCACGATGCGAGCTTTGATCAACCCGTCGTAGGCACGCGCTTCGCCAAGTGAGAGCTCCAGCCTCCCGTCGCGGCTTTGCACCGAAAAGCCGCCATCTTCGAACTCGATCGGGCCGATCTTGCCGGTGGAAGCCGAGATCCGCAGATCGATGTCGTTGAACGCGATGGTTTTGATGCCGAACGGCAAGGGGCTCCAATGGCCGTCGTCGGCATTGAGCGAGGGGAGGGCCCGTATGAAAGGATCGAGATTGATGCGCTCCGTCGCCAGTGTCCCGGCGATGGCGGGGTGACCCGCCTCGCGATGCACCGCCAGGGCTCCTTCGAACAGCATGTCGTCCAGCCCGAGTTCGACGTCCGACAAGGACAGCGCCCCGCCCTGAACCGAAACGGCGGCCTGGAGATGCGCCTGACCGACGCCGGCCAATTGGGGCAGCGGCGTTCCGATCGCACGAAGAAAGGTGGGCAAGGACGCCGCCGTCGCCGTCAAGCGCCCGTCGAGGTCTACCATGCCCTGTCGGTTGGAGGAGCGCCCCGACGAGGTGACGTCGATCGCCGGGGACTTCACCCGGACGTAATAATCCGATCGTTGACCGCGCAACCAAGCGCCGGGCGCGTCAAGCATGAACGAGAGTTGGGCTGGCAATCCGTGCCAGTCTGCCGTTCCATTCAGGCTGAACCCGCTCTCGTCATCGGCCCATTCCAGCTTGCCGTTGACTTCGGTCAGCAGCGCGTCACGGCTTGGGTCGTGCGACGTGACCCGCAGCAGTCCCGCCCGGACCGATAAGCCCTCCGTATGGAGAAAAGCGAAGAGCCGAGGATGCGCGGCCGCCTGCGGCCTCGCCGACTGGTTCATGGCCTCGATCAGCGACGACAGCTTGTCGGCGTCGATCGCGACCGTCGGTTCCATCAGCGTCGTCTCAGTGACGCGCACGTGCCCGGTGAACAGCGCCGGGAGGCTCAATGTCGCGATCACCGACTCGGCGTCCAGCGATATCGTCCCGTCCAGGCCCCGCATGCCGACGTTTCGCAGCTTGACGGCGGGACGGGGCAGCAGGACCAGCGTCATCGAGCCGGTCGCCTGAACGTTCAATCCGCTTGAGGATTCGATGAAGCGGAGGGCCCTCGCCCGCAAACGCACGTCCTCGACGGGCCACCGAACGAGGAAGCTCCCGGTCAAGGCTGCCGCGCAGGCCAGGATCATGAGCGGCAGGGTGGCGCGAACGAGCCTTCTCGTCGGCCGAAACCACATTCCGCGCGTTCTTGCGATCGATCCACTCATTGCCGCAGCGCCACCGATGACCGTTGCGGCGATCCGGCCTTTGGGTGGGCTGTCCCAGGCGGACCTGCTCGAAGGGCGTCGATCCACGCCAATCTGTGTCGTCGTTGCATCATGTGGAGCATTTCGGCGTCGTCAACGCCGAAATTATGTCGGGCCCTTGAGAGCCCGCCCTTGCGCCGGCCCGAACCGTCCCGGAGGCCTCGGGCCGCGCCACAAAATAAACGAAGTAATTGGGCGTTGTCACGGGTGTTCAATCAATTGATCCCGCGTGCTCGCGTCGACTGATCGCCGGTCACGAGTGGCGCGCGCCTGGCCTCACCAGTTGGGCTGACCTGGATCTTCGACCGACCGGAGCGACGAACTCATGCGACGACCGACACAAGAGTCACCCACCGCCGCCCGTCGGTCGCTTGCGGCCCGTCTCCTGGGGGGTGGATTGACGGCCGGGCTGCTTTTGCTGGGTGGTGCCGCGCAGGCGGCGAGCGACGAGGGCATCGAGGGCCAGCAGGCCGAGTGGGCGCAGAAATACGACGCGGCCCCGAGATTGCAGATCCAGCGCTCGGTCACCCCGGTGCTGTCCCAGCAGACGGTGGCGGCGACCGAACAGGCCGTGCAAACTTATCAGGGCCTCGTGGCCAAAGGCGGGTGGGGGACCGTGCCGGGTGGGGTCAACCTCCATGTGGGATCCAAGAGCGGCGCCGTCCTCGCCTTGCGCAAACGCCTGATCGCGTCGGGCGACCTCGATGTCGCGGCCGGCCTTTCGCCGGTTTTCGATGCCTATGTCGAGGCGGCCGTGAAACGCTTCCAGGCCCGCCATGGCATCGGCGAGTCGGGCGTCGTCGCTTCCGACACGGTCGCGCAGTTGAATGTCCCCGCCGAGACGCGGCTGAGGCAGCTCGAAACCAACCTCATCCGGCTCCGCTCCTTCTCGGGCAATCTCGGCGAGCGGTTCGTGATGGCCAACATACCCGCCGCCATGGTGGAAACGGTGGAGAACGGGGCTGTCTTCAGCCACCACATCGCGGGCGTCGGCAAGATCGACCGGCAATCGCCGGTGATGCAGACGAAGGCCACCGACATCAACTTCAACCCGTTCTGGACCGTTCCGGCCTCGATCATCCGCAAGGATCTGATCCCCAAGATGCAGGCCGACGCCAACTACCTCACCGACAACCACATCCGGATCTTCAACAAAGACAACCAGGAAGTGCCACCTTCGTCGATCAACTGGAACTCGTCCGAGGCCATCAACTACAAGTTCCGCGAAGACCCGGGCGAGAACAACTCGCTCGGCGTGGTACGGATCAACATCGCCAACCCGTACGGCGTTTACATGCATGACACCTCGACCAAGGGGGTGTTCGGCGACGATTTCCGCTTCGTGTCGTCGGGCTGCATCCGCCTTCAGAATGTTCGCGACTACGTCGCCTGGCTCCTCAAGGACACGCCCGGCTGGGACCGCGACCACATCGACGCGGCCATCCGCTCGGGCGAACGGATCGACGTCAAGCTCGCCCAGACGGTTCCGGTTTACTGGGTCTACATCACCGGTTGGGCGTCGCCGGACGGCGTCGTGCAGTTCCGTCCCGATATTTACCAGCGCGACGGGTTCGGAACCGTGACGGCGTCCAATGTCACGTCGGACGAGCAGAACGCCGCCGTTGAGCCGGCCGTCCAGCAGGAATAACCGGAGCCGACCTCCTGTTTCCCTGCTGGCCAAGTTGGAAGCGCGTCGACCTTCACGGTTCGCCCGGTCCGTGCTATCCCGCGCCGCCGATCGTGGCGCGGGCAATCGCCTCGGAGGTCGTTGGCGCCGTGCCGGTTTTTGACCGGCAGGCGGCGGTTTCGGGCAGGTGACGATCGACGGGCCGGGTTAGTTATTCGAGCCGAGCCCGAAGTGGAGGAATTGATGACCGAAATGATCACCCCGACCGCCGCGTCCCGCATGAGCGCGGTCCATCGGTCCAACAGCTTCTTCCAGGCGGACCTCGCCTCCGCCGACCCCGACATGGCGCGTGCGATCGGCCTGGAACTTGGTCGCCAGCGGGACGAGATCGAGTTAATCGCGTCCGAGAACATCGTGTCGCGCGCCGTGCTTGAGGCGCAAGGCTCGGTGATGACGAATAAATACGCGGAAGGCTACCCGGGCCGCCGCTATTATGGCGGTTGTCAATACGTCGACATCGCCGAGCAACTGGCGATCGACCGGGCCAAGCAATTGTTCGGGTGTGGTTTCGCCAACGTCCAGCCGAACTCCGGCAGCCAAGCCAATCAGGCCGTGTTCCTCGCCCTGCTGAGCCCGGGCGACACCTTCATGGGGCTCGACCTCGCAGCGGGCGGGCACCTGACGCATGGTTCGCCCGTCAACATGTCGGGCCGCTGGTTCAAGCCGGAGTCGTATTCGGTTGATCCCGTGACCTCGCTGATCGACATGGACGAGGTCGAGCGCAAGGCACGGGAGGTCCGTCCCAAGCTGATCATCGCCGGTGGATCGGCCTATTCGCGCTTTTGGGATTTCGCGCGCTTCCGCGCCATCGCCGACGCTGTTGGGGCCTATTTCCTGGTCGACATGGCGCATTTCGCCGGTCTCGTCGCTGGCGGGGTGCATCCATCGCCTTTCCCGCACGCCCACGTGGCGACGACGACGACCCATAAGACGCTCCGGGGTCCGCGCGGCGGGATGATCCTGACGGACGACGAAGCGCTGGCCAAGAAGATCAATTCGGCCATTTTCCCGGGTCTTCAGGGTGGTCCGCTCATGCACGTGATCGCCGCCAAGGCGGTGGCGTTCGGCGAAGCTTTGACGCCCGAGTTCAAGGTTTATGTGCAGCAGGTCGTCGACAACGCCAAGGTGCTGGCGGCGAGCGTAGTGGCGGGCGG
>CALMOK010000121.1:35519-37109 GCA_937871825.1 uncultured Alphaproteobacteria bacterium | reverse complement strand
TGCCCGCCGTCGATGAACACGATATAAGGGAGACCAGAGGAACACGTCAAGCCCATTGGTGCTACGAATTCAAACCTTTGAATATGGAAAGCGTGATGGGCGACGATCAGGGAAGCGGCGACGATCCATATTTGAGCCATCTTGCGCTGGCTGTTGCCCACTCGTCCGATCAGTGAGCTCCGATGTCGCCGGCATCTATTTACCACTGGGTCTGAAGCCCATAGGTTCGGTATCGACCCCCGACATAGCTTGGCCGGGTGCAGGTCAGAATGCGTGGGAACCGCCAGTTGGCATGAGGTTTTAGTTTGGGAGATCACGCCCGCGCGGCTTTTCGTCATGGCAACGGTCCGGTTCGGTTCAACCTCGGCCTTGAACCGGCCATCGAGGCGGTCACCCGGAGGGGAAGCCGGCACGAACGGCGTTCGATTTCGAAACGTTGGCTCTCGGCCACGATCATCACGGGCCTGGCGGGATCGGCGCTGATCGGCGCGGCGATCTATGCGGCCTTGGACCGGCAAACGACATTCGCGCAAGCGCCCGAATATGCCATGCCGATCCGCAAGGATGCCGGAAACGCGGCCGGCCTCCGCCGCGGCGACCGGCTCGTCAAGAAGGCCGACATCGTCGCCGAAAGGGAAAGCTTCCGCGCGCCCACCACGGTGAACGTGGGCAACAAGCAGGTGATCCGCCTGCAGGGCTATACCCACGTGGCAACCACCCTGACGCTGGCATCGACGGAACTGGCCGATGAGGTACCGGCTTTCAATCCGCTCAAGCTTCTATCGGGGGATCAGCCCTCGCTGCCTGACACCCTGCCGGACCCCGGCCCGGTGCTCGATGTCGCCGAAGTGTCTTTCGTGGTTCGCGACCTCACCCCCGCCGACCCGGCCAGTTTCGCCGGTGAGTTGTCGATGCAGGAGGTGTCCGCGCAGGTCGAGGAGCAGGCCAAAAGCCTCGCATCGGCGGGGGTGAAGCTGAGCGCCATGCTACCGCCGCAGCTCCTCCTCATGCAGACCAGCCGCGCGGGCCTGAACACGTCGGTCGGGCTGGCCTATGGGGAAACCGGGATGCCGGCCCGCGACGTTTTTTCCTCCATCGAGGTCAAGATGGTGCCCGAGAACGTGACGGTTATGCCCAAAGCCGACGGCCGCGAGGCCACGCAGGCCCAGGAACGGCTCGTCGTCATGCGCCATGGCGACGGTTTCGACGAGGTGCTGCGGGCCAATGGCGCCACGCGCGACCAGGTTCGCGCCATCGTCGACGCTTTCGGGAGCAGGCGGGGGGAGCCGCCGGTTGGCGAGGGACGGCGCGTGAAGCTCCTTCTCGCCAACGTGGATCCGGGCAAGCCAAGCTCGACGCAGATCGCCCGGGTGTCGGTCTACCTCGACGAAACGCTCGAGAACACGATCGCCCTCGACGACGCGGGGCGTTACGTGCGGGTGACTGTCGATGAAGCCGGAAAGAAGCCCAGCCCGTCGCGAAACGCCGACGAGGACGCGGACGAGCCGGGCGGCATGCGGCTCTACGACAGCATCTATCAAACGGCGCTGAAGCAGCAGATCCCGAAGCCGATCATCGACAACATGATCC
>CALMOK010000121.1:6317-35509 GCA_937871825.1 uncultured Alphaproteobacteria bacterium | reverse complement strand
CGACGTCGACTTCCAGCAATCGGTCCAGGGCGGCGATTCGATCGACGCCTTCTACACCAGCGGCGACGAGGCGGATGGCCGCCAGGATCTCCTGTTCGCCTCCCTTACGGTGCGGAATGATGTGTTCCATTATTACCGGTTCCAGCCCACCGACGATGCCGCGCCGGACTACTACGACGACAACGGACGCTCGGTGCGCAAATTCCTGATCAGGACCCCGGTCCCGACCGGCATTTTCACGTCGGGGTTCGGCATGCGTTTCCATCCCGTTCTGGGTTACTCGCGCCCCCATACCGGCGTCGATTGGGCGGCCCCGGTCGGAACTCCCATCCTGGCCTCGGGCAACGGCACTGTGCTCAAGGCGGAACGCTCGCCGAGCTACGGCAACCATATCGAGATCCAGCACGCAAACGGCTACATCACGACCTACTCGCATATGGTGGGCTTCGCCCGGGGAATGGCGGACGGCATCAGGGTGCGACAAGGGCAGGTGATCGGCTACCTCGGCCAAACCGGGCTCGCCACCGGGCCGCACCTTCACTACGAGGTCATCGTCAACGGTCACTTCGTCGACCCCATGCGGGTCAAGCTCGCCCGTACCCAGGAGATCCAGGGTAGGCAGATGGGCGATTTCAAGCGCGAGCACGACCGGATCGATAGCTTGATCGCCAGCGCACCGAATGGCGGGCAGGCGCCGCTGGCCGGATCCGATCCGCAGAAGCGGGCCGCCAACTAGGCTATCGGCGCTCGGTCGATGAGTTCGGCATGGGTAACAGGCGGCCGTTCACCGATCAGCCGTTTCCCGACAGGCCGACGAAACGCTTGACATCTTCGGGGGTCGTCCCATTCCGGCGCAGTTCCGCGAGGGTCGGTGAATTCCGGCTTTTCGACAGCTTCAGCCCGTCGGCGCCAAGAACGAGCGCGTGATGGTGATAAGCGGGCGCGCCAAACTTCAAGAGTTCCTGGAGGAGCCGGTGCAGGCTCGTGGCGGCCAGCAGGTCCGCGCCGCGAACGATATCGGTGATTCGCTGCAATTCATCATCGGCCACGACCGCGACGTGATAGCTCGCCGGAATGTCCTTGCGACACAGGACGGCGTCGCCCCAGGCTGACGGGTCGGCGTCCACGCGCCGAGGTTCCGACCCTTCGCGATATTCCATCCAGTGCAGGGGTCGCCGGGCAACCGCGAGGGCCGTCGCCATGTCGAGCCGCAGGACGTAGGGACGGCCCTCTTCTCGAAGGCGACGCCGTTCCGCGTCGGTGAGCCGGCGGCATGTTCCGGGGTAAAGGGGCGAGCCGTCCGGATCGGTTGGCCAGCCCGCGCCCCGGCCGCCCCCCGCAGCGGCGGCCGGAAACGTCGTGATGGCCCGCGCAACGTCGCCGCGCGTGCAAAAGCAGGGGTAAAGCAGGTTTCGATCCCCCAAGCCGTCCAGCACGGTCCGGTAAAAGTCGAAATGCTCGGACTGGCGGCGCACCCGGCCGCTCCAGTCGATGCCGAGCCAGGCGAGGTCCTGCCCGATCGCGGTCTCGAAGAAGGGCGTGCAACGAACCGTGTCGATGTCCTCGATCCGAAGCAGGAGGTCACCGGCATGGGTAACGGCGAGTTGTCGGTTGAGCAGCGCCGAATAAGCGTGGCCGAGGTGCAGCCGACCGTTGGGCGAGGGTGCGAAGCGGAAACGTCGGTTCGTCACGATCCCCCCATCCATGTGCTGAAGGTTGAGACCGACCGGTGACAAGCATGCTGGTCGGATGTTGAAAAGGCATCCGCGTCGTGGTTGATCGCTTCATCATTCATGAAGGAAGCCGCTTTGTCCGGCCTGGGCCCCGCCTCCACGGTAAAAAGAAAACGGGCGTCCCCGCAAGCGGACACGGTCCCCATTTACCGGGCCGGGCCGCCCATCGACAGCGAGGGCGCGCTCGATCTGGCGCTGGCCGCGCTGGCCGAGCGCGACCGCGCGGTGATCGACCACATGCTGCAGGTCGGGGGCCGCCCCCCTTTGCGTCTTCGTGAGGCAGGGTATGCCGGGCTCGCCGCCATCATCGTTTCCCAGCAGGTGTCCACCGCGAGTGCCGAGGCGATTTTCAGGCGGCTGCAAGCCGCGATCGCGCCGCTGACCCACGAGACGGTCCTGGTGGTGGACGACCAAGTCCTGCGCGAAGCCGGCCTGTCGGCGGCGAAGATCCGGGCGCTCCGGGCGACCGCCGAAGCCATCGCCACCGGCGCCCTGCCGCTCGCGGCGCTGGCCGCCATGCCGGCCGAGGAGGCCCATCGGGCGCTGGTCGGCGTGAAGGGCCTGGGACCCTGGAGCGCCGACATTTTTCTTCTGTTCTGCCTCGGCCATCCAGACGCTTGGCCGGCCGGGGACCTCGCCTTGCAGGAAGCGGCGCGGATCGTGCTCAAACTCGATCAACGGCCCGGCACGGTCGAACTCAACCGGCTCGGCGAGCGGTGGCGGCCTTATCGGGGAGTGGCGGCTCGCCTGCTCTGGTCCTTTTACGCGGCTGTGAAGTCGGGGCGCAACGGGATGAGTTTGACGAGCAATTCGGAATGATGTTCACCCCGAGGCGAACCGGAACAACCTTATGACGACAAAGATCGACGGCCCGCGCCTACCCGCCAAATCCGGACAGGCCCGACATCTGGTCGTCTTCGTACACGGCTATGGGGCGGATGGGCGCGACCTCATCGAACTCGGCCGGCAATGGCAGAAGTGGTTGCCGGACGCGGCCTTCGTGGCCCCGAACGCCCCGCAGCGTTGCATCCAGAGTCCAACAGGGCGGCAATGGTTCGACCTGACGGTCCGCGACCCTGACGAGCGCTGGCGCGGCGTGACGAGCGCTCGTCCCTCGTTCGACGCTTTTCTGGACGCGGAACTTGTCCGGCACGATTTCGACGATGCTCGATTGGCACTCGTCGGATTCAGCCAGGGCACCATGATGGCGCTCCACACGGGGCTGCGACGGCAAACGGCACCCGCAGCTATCCTGGGCTATTCGGGGCTACTGGTCGGCCCGGATCATCTCGAAGAAGCGACGGCGCGGTCCCGGAAAGGCCTGAAGCCGCCCGTCCTTCTCGTCCACGGGGACGCCGATCAGGTCATCCCGCTCGATACCCTGTTCCAGTCGGCGAACGACCTCGGCAAGGCCGGCATTCCTTGCGAATGGCACCTCTCGATGGGTGTCGGCCATGGCATCGACGCCGGGGGGCTCCGCCATGGTGGATTGTTCCTGGCCCGAAGTTTCGGTCTGCCCTTTCCCAAACGATAAAGATCCGGAAGGGCAGGCCGTCGGGTGAATCATCCCAGTTCAACCGGCGACAACCGCCTCGTCAACGGTTGAGCTTGTGCTTTAGCGCGTCAATGCGCTTGGAGGCTTCGGCCTTGCTCAATCCGTCCTCATACCCTTCGCCGTCCGGAGCTTCCTCCGACAAGGTCTTCAGGTAGGACGCTTGCGCACCAGTCATCGGATCCTCGCCAGAGGTCCATTCGTCCGGGTTCTTCACCGTGTTGGAACCGGGATGTTCGTCCAACTTCGGGTTATGGTCCTGGCTCATCGCTCACGCCCTTTGTTTACGTATTGTCCACACCAATGCGTGTTGCCCGACATGGTTCCAAAGAAGGCCGTTCCTGGTCGACTGCCCACAGGCTGTCCGAAGGTCAGGTACCGCCCGATCCAATCCCCTGGAGCTCGGCTCGCGCGGCTCCGCTCATCAACTGGCCGTCCGTCGCGATCGAGCAAAGGGCGAAGCCCCGCGCCTGCATGGCCCGGGCCTGGGCGCCCGTGTTGCAGAAAAGGCCGGCGACCTTGTTGGCCTGTTTGACCCTGGCGGCGATGTGGTCCAGCGCCCGCTCGACCTCCGGCCCGAATGGATCGAGCCGCCCCCCCGTCAAGGCCACCGACAGGTCCGCCGGCCCCACGAACACGCCGTCGACACCTGGAACGGCGAGGATCTCGTCCAGCGCCGCGAGGGCGGCTTTTGTTTCGATCATCGGCAAGGCGAGGTGAAGGGCGTTGGCCCGTTCGAAATAGGCCGTGGGCGCCAACCCCGTCAGCGGGACGGCGCGCTGCGGCCCCCAGCTGCGGGCGCCCATCGGCGGGTATTTGCAAAATGCCACAAAGGCCCGCGCGTCCGCCGCCGACTCGATCATCGGGGCGATCACGGCGGCGGCCCCGGCGTCGAACATGCGGGAGGCCGTGGCGAAACCGCCCACCGGAACGCGGACGATGGCCGGCGCGCCGGCCAGCGCGACATGAGCGATCCCCCGAATGGCGGTGTCGACCGAGAAAGCCCCGTGCTGCATGTCGAGCACCGCGGTGTCGAACCCGGACCTGATCAACAGTTCGGCCAGGCTCGGCTCGCCGATCACGCACCAAGCCGAACACAGCGACTCGCCGGCCCGCAGCCGTTGTTGAAGCGCGCCCGTCACATCATCGATGGTCATCGCTCGTTTCCCTGAAATCGTCCCGTGCCGGATGGTTCGACCTGGTGCGTCTGGTTGAAAGGCAAGGTTCCCGACCCTGTACCAGTCTCGCTCGCCGGAACGAACGGAGATCCCGTTTCGATCCGCCCCGCCACGGGGGCGAGCACCGGTTCGAGCCGCGATACGGCCTGCCGGGCGGTCCGGCGCAGCGGCACGGGGCGGTAGAGCTGTTTCGAAGCCTCGACGATGTGCAGCCCGGCACCGGGCAGGCCCAGATACTTGCCGCAGGTTTCGAACGCGGGCGCGAGGCGGCGTATGGCGCGAAAGCGCAGCGGCGGCCCGTAAAGGGCCTCGTCGAACCGTTCGGGCGAGAACAGGGCGTCGCGCAGCAGCCGGTTCAATTGCCGCTTGGAAAAGGGCTGGCCATAGCCGAACGGCGTCGTGTCGGTGCGCGCCCACCAGCCCCGCCGGTTTGGCGCCACCACGATCATGCGGCCACCGGGCGCCAGGACACGCCAGATTTCCGCCAGCACGTCGGGCGGATGTTCGGCGACTTCCAGCATGTGGATGATCAACAGCCGGTCGATGCAGCCGTCCGGCAAAGGCAAGGCATCGGTTTCGACCAGGGCGGTCGCCGTGGTTTCAAGCCCGGGCCAATGATGCACGCCCTGTTCGGCCGGCATGAGGCCCAGCACCCGGACAGCCTCGTCGCGAAACTGCCCGAGGTAGGGAATGCCGTAGCCGAGGCCCATGACCGCCATGCCGGTGGCGTTGGGCCACCAATCGCGCAGGATCCGCGACACGAAACGATGCGCCGTTCCCCCAAGGGGGGCGGCGTAAAAGCTGCGGAGGTCCACGACGTCGAGCGACATGGCGCCTTGTTGCATGTTTCGACGCCAGGATGGAATGACCTTGGGTCGCCGCCGTTCGAGGCCCCCGCTCGTCCGATAAGGGTCCGACAAGCTCGTCAACCTTACCGATATTTGGCGATTTACAGCAGGGGCGGGAGGCTCAATATGAAAAGCCGAAGCCAATTACCCTTATCGTCGAGGTTAAACTTGCGTATTTTGTCTGTTGTCTTGACTTTGACCTTGGGCCTCCTTGCGGCGGCAGGCCCGGCGCGGGCGGCGCGCATCCAGGTCGACCTGTCGTCGCAAACCATGCAAGTGTCGTCGGCTTCCGGCGATTACGTTTGGCCGATTTCATCGGCGCGAGCGGGGTTCGTCACGCCGCGTGGCAGCTATGGGGTGCAGCGCCTGGAGGCGATGCATTATTCGCGCAAGTACCACAACTCGCCGATGCCGCATTCCATCTTCTTCCGGGGCGGCTACGCCATTCACGGGACCTATGCGACGGGTTCGCTCGGGTATCCGGCCTCGCATGGCTGCATCCGCATCGCGCCGGAAAACGCCGCGCTGCTTTACGAGATCGTCCGGGCCGAAGGCGCGCGCATCTCGATCAACGGGGATGCGCAGGCTTCCACCCGCTACGCCCGGGCCGAGCGCCGCCGCGAACGCGCCGAGCAGGTCGCGGCCCGCCGCATGGTGCGCGAACCGCTCGGTTACGCGCCCCGCTACGCGCCGACCTTTGACGATTGGATGCAGGCCCCGGCCGGCGGCTACGCCCAGCCGGACGCGACGGATCAGGATCCGAGCGAGGATTGACCGAAAACGGAAGCAGGGGCGAATTGGGTCTAGCTTCGGCTCCGGGCCCTGATGCCCGCCAGGGTCAGGGTGGGCGTGATGGCCTCGGGGTCGACCTTGACGTGAAGGATGGCGGGCTTGCCCGAGGCGACCGCGCGTTCAAAGGCGGCCGGAAAGGCGGCCGTCGCCTCCACGGTTTCCCCATGCCCGCCGAACGCCCGCGCGTAGGCGGCGAAATCCGGGTTGGTCAGCGCGGTGCCGGAAACGCGGGCCGGATAGTCGCGCTCCTGGTGCATGCGGATCGTGCCGTACATGGCATTGTCGACCACGATCACGACGATGCCGAGCCCGTAGTGGACGGCGGTGGCGAATTCCTGGCCGTTCATCAGGAAGCAGCCGTCGCCCGCGAAAGCCACCACGCTGCGTTCGGGGTGAAGCCGTTTGGCAGCGACGGCGGCGGGCAGCCCGTATCCCATGGAGCCGGAGGTGGGGGCGAGTTGCGCCGTCAGCCCGCGGAAGCGGAAGAACCGCCCGACCCAGATGGCATAATTGCCGGCCCCGTTGGCGACGACCGCGTCGGCGGGCAGCATCGCGTTCAGGCTCCGCACGATCGTGGCCATGTCCACCGGGCCCGGGGCCGGCGCGGGCTGGCCGCTCCATTCGAGGTATTCGGCGCGAGCAGCCCGCGTGCCGGCGCTCCAGGGCAAGGCGCTCGGCGGCTGCACGCTTTCCAGCGCGGCCGCGAAGGTCTGCGGGGAAGCCTGGATGCCGAGGGCGGGCTGGTAAACCCGGCCGATCTCGTCCGCCGCCGGGTGAACGTGAACCAGCCGCTGCCGGGGCACGGGCACATCGAACAGGGTGTAGGATTGCGACGGCATTTCGGACATCCGACCCGTGAGGATGACGAGGTCGGCTTCCGCGATGCGGGCCTTCAGCTTGGGGTTCGGCCCGATGCCGATCTCGCCCGCGTAGTTGGGATGGTCGGCGTCGAACAGGCCGGCCCGGCGGAACGACGTCGCGACGGGAAGGTCGAACCGCTCAACAAATCGCGCCGTCGCCGCGCGGGCCTTCTCGCTCCACCCGCTGCCGCCCAGAACCAGGACCGGCCGCTCCGCCGCCCACAGCAGTTTCTGCAAGGCCGCCATCTGGGTGAGGCCCGGCCAGGCCAGCACCGGCTCCACGCGAGGCGCGTCGGGGACGGCGGCGGTGTCGGTCAGCATGTCCTCGGGCAGCGCGATCACCACCGGGCCGGGGCGGCCCTGCATGGCGACGTGGAAGGCGCGCGACACGAGTTCCGGGATTCGGGCCGCGTCGTCGATCTCGACCACCCATTTGGCGACGGAGCCGAAGAAGGCCCCGTAATCCATTTCCTGAAAGGCGCCGCGCCCGCGCATGCCGCGCTCGACCTGGCCGACGAACAGGATCAGCGGCACCGAATCGTGTTGGGCGATGTGCACCCCGTGGGCGGCGTTAGTGGCGCCGGGGCCGCGGGTCACCATGGCGACGCCGGGGCGGCCGGTGAGTCGCGCGCTGGCGTCCGCCATCATGGCGGCCCCGCCCTCCTGCCGGCACACCGTCAGGGCGATCGGGGCGTCGTGCAGGGCGTCGAGCACGGCGAGATAGCTTTCGCCCGGCACGCAGAAGACATGCTCGACGCCCTGGGCCACCAATTGGTCCACGAGGATGCGGCCGCCGGTCCGGGATGCTGATGGCGTTGTCATGGGCGACCCTTCGTCGAAAGCGGCAGCCCGTTCTACGGCGGCTCGACCTGCCGCGAAAGGCGCCGTGCCATGCCAATCCTGGGCTGGCACCGCTTCGGCGTCCATGGCAGGCTCGCCTCGAAACCACAAAGGACGAGCCTTGCCCGCGCCCCTGCCCCCGTTCACCCGTCTCGTGCTCGCCACTCACAACAGCGGCAAACTGCGCGAATTTCGTCAATTGTTCGCCGCCCACCCGTTCAGCATCGTTTCGGCGGGCGAACTCGGCCTGCCCGAGCCGGAAGAGACCGGCACGAGCTTCGCCGCTAACGCGCGGCTGAAGGCCGAGGCCGCCACGCGAGCCACCGGCTTCCCGGCGCTCGCCGACGATTCGGGGCTGTGCGTCGAGGCGCTCGACGGGGCGCCGGGGATCTATTCGGCGCGCTGGGCCGGCAATCCCGCCGACTTTCCCGCCACCATGGCCCGCATCGACGCGCTACTCACCGAACGGGGCATCGCCCCGACGAAACGGCGCGCCCATTTCACGGCCGCGCTGGCGCTGGTCTGGCCCGATGGGCGGAGCCTGGAGGTGGACGGCAAGGTGTTCGGCACCCTGGTGGCGCCGCGCGGGACGGTCGGCTTCGGCTACGATCCCATCTTCATGCCGGACGGCCACGACCTCACCTTTGGGGAAATGACGGCGGACCAAAAGCACGGCATTCCGGCCGACGGGTCGGAAGCCTTGTCGCACCGGGCCCGGGCCTTTCAGGCGCTCGAACGGCGCTTGCTCGACGCCATGGCCTGACGAAACCTCGGTATGATGGCGCAAACGACGATACGTATTCCACCTGTCCTACTTCCATCTATGGAGCACGAACGAGTTATCAAAGGGCATGTCGAGCCAAGTGCGGGCGACCTGGAATTTCGATGGCGAAACTCAATGGAGTGTGGCGCGGAGCCCGCACTTTGATTTATTAATCCTTGACACCAGTTAGAACAAATATAGAACAAAAGTAGAGACCGCCACGCCGCCCGTGAGTTAAGACAAGCGGCACGAGCTTTACCCATGCATCAGTTTTCGAAATGTCAAGAGTGGCTATGGGTTTTCAATGACAAAATTCCCATATAAGGGAATGTTAGGATAAGGAGGAACCGATGCACGACAGCTTGACGATCGCTAATCGCTTCCTCGAACTTGCGGAGCGGAACGACGATACCCTCACTCCCATGCAGGTCCTGAAGCTTGTCTATATCGCACATGGGTGGCGGCTTGGATTGTATGGTCGGCCGCTAATCCGTGATGAGGTTCAAGCTTGGCAGTATGGTCCCGTTATTCCAAAGCTGTACAACGCTATGCGAGGTTACAGGAGCAACCCGGTTACATCTCGTTTGCGAGCAGACCGCAGCGATCGGCTGCTCAATAAGAATGAGGAAAGTGTAATCAAGCAAGTATTCGACATTTACGGGGGTATGAGCGGCCCCGCGTTGTCGCGGCTTACGCATGCGCCGGGAACGCCATGGGCCTTAACGTATGACGAGGGTGTATTCAACACTACGATATCGAATGATCTAATCGAGGATCATTATGAGAGGTTAGTAAAGCAGCGCCCGGATGCAATCCGTTCATGAGCGACCCCACCGGTGGTGAGCAAGAAGATGAACAGCCCAAGTTAATTCCGGCTCTAACTGAGGCTCAACAATCGATTGCATATCGACGCGACACTGGTGATGCGGCTACCGAAGAAAGTAAACTATTTAGTAGCGGTGATTCTTTCGACGATATCAAGAAGCGTGCGGAGCATGCGCGCGCGGAACGTTTTTTGAATAACTTTGAAACAATATCGATCATATCATTGTGGTTTTTAGCAATCATATTTAGCGCTTTAACAGTTACATGGGCTGCCAATCTGATATTACCAAAATGTTGGCAGTTCTTAGATGAAAATCAGGAAGATAAGCTGCAACTTATAATCACTGGCGGGTTTGTGGCCGGATTAGCGTCATCTCACCTAAAAAAGCGGCTTGGATCGTAAGCATCTTACTCCATCACATGCCGCTTTCAGTACCCCGTCAATTCGGGACCGGTTCGCTTAGCTATCTCCAGCCCGGCTAAGCGGTGGACCTGATTGCCATTGGCAATGTGGCGGTTGTGCTCGCGCCATGACGCCGAGAAACCCTAGCGCGAGTGGATGCCGGATCCTAAGCCCCCGCCCCGGAGCGATGGCGCGGCGCAAAGGCACGGGCCTTGTCGCGCTGGCGACGTGCCCCCGGCTCGTCATATTGGCGCGGCAGAACGATCGGCACCGTGAGGCAGACGCTCTGGGTCGGCAGCACATTGCGCCAATCGGCGATCAGCTGCTTGTAGGCCCGGCCGACCGCGCGGACGTTCCGGTCGAGGTCGTAGAGGCCCAGCGCGTTGACCGTGCCGTTGTTGGCGCGCAGCGCGCTGTCCCAGTCCACCTGGTCGGTCAGCGAATACCAGGTGAACCCCACCATCGGCACGCCGTCGTTGCGGACCCGCAGCACGTTCGCCCATTCCTTCCAAAGCCAGTTGGCGGCCGCGTCCCCGTTCGGCCCCTCGGTGAGGTTGGTTTCGGTGTGCATGACGGGCAGCCGGTAGCGGTCGTGGTACTGCCGGGTGATCTCGCTGTAGCCGAACACTTCCCCCGAGGCACGGGTGTCGCCGTTGGGCCAGACCCGGTGCTCGTTGGTGGCGTAATAGTCGTTGCCCATGATGCAATGCTGCTTGAGCGACCGGTCAAGGAAGAAGTGGTACTCGTCGCGGCTCATGCCGTTGTCCATGAGATATTCGTACATCTCGGAATCCACGCGCCGCCCGTAGTTGAGGTCGAGCGACAGGAATCGGCGGGCATTCAGGATCTCGGCGGGCTTGCTGATGGCGGCGGGATTGTGGGCGTGGAAATATTCCGACGACTCGCTCTGGATGAAGATGGCGTCGGGCCGCACCGCCAGGATCGCCGACATCGCCAGGACGTTGGCCTTTACGATGTTCTTCAGGGCCGTGACAAAGGCCGCGTCGCCGCTGAGCTGCTCGTTCCACCAGCCGTAGGCGGCGGAAAACATCGCGCAAACATACATCTCGTTGACGGGCGTGTAGAGCTGCACCCAGGGGAAGCGCTTGGCGAAGGCGGTCGCGTAATCGGCGAACAATCGCGGGAAATCGGGGTTCTGGAAATTGCCGATCCAGTCGGGCACGCCGAAATGGCACAGGTCGACGATCGGCACGACGTTCTGCGCCTTCAAGGCCCCGAAGGTCAGGTCGGCGAACGACCAGTCGTAGCGTTCCGGCCCCAGAAAGGTCGTGTGGATGGGCGGGCCATAGCGGAGGACCTCGATGTCGAGCTCGCGCAGGAGTTCGAAATCGGTCCGCCAGTGCTTGTAGTGGCCGCATTTCTCCATCTCGTCGACGCGGGTCCGGCCGCCGTCGATCGTCGGGCAACTGTTCTCGATCCCGGTGGCGAACATGAACGAGGTGGACGTCATCGTGGCGCCGATCTGGTTGGGGGACGGCGGTTTCCGGTTTGAACCACGGTTCGGCTCGGCCCAGCGTAAGGTGTCGCGCGCTCCCGATCCGCTTCGAATCGGATGACGATCGGCCTCACGTCATGGCATAAGACCGTTATGATTTCAGCCTCCACCCCGGGAGATCAGGCTTTCGGCGTCTACGTCCATTGGCCGTTCTGCTTGTCGAAATGCCCATATTGCGATTTCAACAGCCATGTCCGGCAGGCGCCGGTGGACGAGGCGCGTTTCCTGTCCGCCTTCAGGGCCGAGCTCGCCCACCGGGCGCGCCTCACCCCGGGACGGATCGTCCAATCGGTGTTCTTCGGCGGCGGCACCCCGTCACTGATGCGGCCCGAAACGGTGGCCGGCATCCTTGACGCGATCGCGGGGCACTGGACGGTGGATCCGAACGCCGAGGTGACGCTGGAGGCCAATCCGACCAGCGTCGAGGCGGGCCGCTTCCGGGGCTACCGGGCGGCCGGGATCAACCGCGTGTCCCTTGGCGTCCAGGCCATGAACGATCGCGACCTCAAGGCGTTGGGCCGCCTGCACAGCGTCGCCGAGGCCATGACGGCGGTGGAGGTCGCGACGACGATTTTTTCGCGCTCGTCCTTCGACCTCATCTATGCCCGCCCCGGCCAGACCCCGGCCGAATGGGGAAACGAACTCGAGGACGCGATCGACCGCGCGGCCGAGCACCTGTCGCTCTACCAGCTCACCATCGAGCCCGACACGATGTTCGAAAAGCTCTACCGCGCCGGCAAGCTCGACATGCCCGACCAGGACCTGTCCCGCGCCCTGTGGGACGTGACGCAGGAAACCACGCAGAAGCGCGGCCTGCCCGCCTATGAGATTTCGAACCATGCCAGGATCGGGGCCGAATCCCGCCACAACCTCGTTTATTGGCGCTACGGCGAATATGCCGGCGTCGGCCCCGGCGCGCACGGGCGCGTGATCACCCCCCAGGGTCGACGGGCGCATTCGACCGAGCGGCACCCCGAGATGTGGCTGACCGTGGTGGAGGGCGAGGGCCACGGCGTCACGGCGGACGATCCGTTGTCGGCCGACGAACAGGCCGACGAGTTCTTGCTGATGGGATTGCGCCTGACCGAAGGCATCGACCCGGCGCGGTTCCAGGCTCTGGCGGGGCGAACGCTCGATCCCGCTCGCGTCCTGTCCCTGATATCGGACGGCATGGTGGAACGGACGCCAGATGGACGGATCCGCGTGACCCAGAACGGCTTTCCGGTGCTCGACGCCGTGGTGGCGGACCTGGCGGCCTAGGTGCCGTGACGCTTGGCGAGCCATCACCTCGTCGAGGCGAATGCAGCGGATGCCGGGACCGACGCGCCCTGATCGGAATGCCGGAAACCAGACCTTGATCCAAGAATTGTTCATTCCTTACTTGATCGATCGTCCGATGACGTAAGGTAAGTTCATCAATAACAATTCGTTAAAGTGATCGACTCAGATAAGACCTGCACGTGCGTGAAGTAGAGCGCGGATGAGAGAGGCAGGTTCATGACGGCTAGTCCATTCCTATCGGTCCTCAACGGCATCAACCTTGACATGACGGAAGCCAGTCAAGAGCGTCCCCAAGGGCTGACGGCGGATTGGGCCGACCATCCACGTCTATCGGTGGGCAACGACCCGGCGGCTTACGGCTACAGCAAGGCGCTCGGCTGGGGGGTGGTCTATGCCGGCGCGAAGGGAAGCCGGTCGACCAACACGGCCGTCGAGGTCAGGTCCGCCGAACTCTGGGTGTTGAGCAAGCGAACGGGCGCCTGGACCCTGCTGCAGGACTCCGATGCCACGGCGGTGAAGGGCGGGTTGTACGACGCGGATTTCAACAACAATGCCAGCACGACACCCACCTTGAAGGCGATGGCCGACGGCGGCGTGGCGGTTGCGATGGTCGGCGGCAAGGATTTCCATTTCTGGGCCGACAAAACCACCATGGCCATCAACCCCAACGATGTCGGCGGCTTGCTGATGAGCTACAAGGCCAAGCTGGTGATGAAGGACCCGCACGGGCCAGACGACCGCGCCAAGGCCGATTACGTGGGGGCGGCCGGCGCCGATTATTGGAACGGCGCGATGACGGCCAATGCCGATGCCGGCATCGGGCGTTTCAAGACGATCACCAGCAGCGAGACGACGTTCACCATGTCGACCCTCGGTGCGGCGCAGATCGCCGCCAATCCGCCCACCGCCTATATCGGCGCCCGCATCGGCGCGCACGTGACCCACACGGCCGTGGCCGGCCAGCCCTACGCCAGCTACAACACCGTCCGGGCCGCCAATGGAACGATCACGCAACGGATCTTCCTCAACGGAGATGGAACCTCCTACAAGACCGCCACCTACGCCTATGGTCCGGGCGGAACCACCGTCCACAACGAGGGGCTGAAAGGCCTCCCCTACGCGGCCTACGACGATCACCTCGGTGCCGACGGGAAACTTGCCAAGCAGGTCTACTTCGCGGCGAACGGCGCGATGACCCAGACGGTGACCTTTGCGGCGACCGCCACGGGTTCGATCAGGCACGTGACCGACCTCAAGGGGCTTCCCTATGGGCGTTACGACGTGGCTTTGAACGCGGCCGGAGCCACCACAAGCGCGGTTTACTACAAGGCCGACGGATCGGTTTACCAGACCACATCGGTCAACAAGACGGCCGCCGGCGCGGTCACCCACTACGGGGGGCTCACCGACCAGCCCTTTTCCGCCTATGACACCCACACGGACAACGGCGGCCACGTGACCCGGCAGGTGTTCTACAACAGTCACGGCGTGATCAAGGACACGGGCGCCGACTACAGCGCCCCGGTCCGCCGGGCCGAGCAGACCCTTCTCGGCACGGCGGGAGCCGACCTTTACGCGATCGCCAACGCCTTCGAGCCACCCTACCTGGTGACCGACTTCCACGCCGAACAGAACGACAAGCTCGCCCTGCGCGCCGCGAATTTCGACATGGTCCCGCACGCGACGCTGGTCGAGGGCGTCAACCTGCTGAACGGGGCCGCCGTGCAGGCGACGCGGCAGGCCCCCACGCTGCTGTTCGACACGAGCAAGCACGTGCTGTCGTTCGATCCCGACGGATCGGGTTCCAGGGGAGCCACCATCCTGGCCAACCTCGGCAATCAGAAAGCCTTGCACGCCGGCAACTTCACGCTGGTTTAGCGTGGCCGGGCCATCGCGGCGGACGAGCCGCCTGGCGCGGGGGGGCGGGCCTCAGCTGTTCGACGGGCCGGTAAACGTTCGCGGCGCCGGGCTCACCGTGGTGGCCGCCCCGTCGCCGATCTGCAGCACCGCGAGCCCACGCTCGTTCGGCCCGTCGGCGCGGAAGCGGAACACGCCGTCGGCGCCGTTGAAGCCGGACGAGTTGGTCAGCGTCGCCTCGGCGAAGCGCTGCGAGCCTTGCGTGCGGGCGAGGGCCGAAACAAGCGAAACCGCGTCATAGGCCAGGGTCGCGATGCGGGCCGGGTCGCTGCCGAACTTGGCGCGGTAACGGCGCGAGAAAGCGTTGAATCCCTGGTTTTCCGGCGTGGCGAACCAAGCACCCTGCAGGGCGGGCAACCGCATCACCCGCCCGTCGTTCCATACGCCGGTTCCGAGGATCTGGACCTTGTGGCTGTCGATGCCGTTCGCCGTCAGCGCCTGGGCCACGGGCGGCATGGCGTCCGCCTGGTCGGGAATGAACAGGGCGTCGATGCGCGGCAGGTCGGAGGCGATCCGGGCCACCGCCGCGTTGAGCGTCCCAGGCTGATAGCGCTCGATCGCCTCGACCCGGATGTCATGCTTGGCGGCGGCCTGCTGGAATTCCGCCAGGGCCACGTTGCCATAATCATTCTCCGGCACCAGGGCGGCGAAAGATTTCTTGCCCTGTCCGGCGGCGTAATCGACGATGCGGTCGACGTAGCTTTCGATCAGGAACGACAGGAGATAAACGCCGTTCTGCGCCGCGCCGGCGTCGGTCGAAAAGCCGATCACAGGTTTCCCGGCCGCCTTGGCGACGCGCGCCGATTCCCGCACGTCGGCGGCAAACAGCGGGCCGAGCACCATTTCGGCGCCGTCGTTGATGGCGCCCTGCGTGGCGTCCCGGGCGCCCTCGGGGGTGGAACGGTCGTCCCGGACCAGGATGGTGAGGTCGTTCGAGCCGGATTCGGCATAGGCGAGTTCGGCGGCGTTGCGGAGCGAAGCGCCCACGGAACTCGGGTTTCCGTTCTGCGTCAACGGCAGGATCAGCGCCACCTTGTCGGGCCCGTTGCCGATCTGGCCCGGTGTCGCCGCCCCGGCCAGCGGCTTGGACTGCACCGCCGTGGTGGGCGCCGACAAGGGCGTGTCGAGGCTCAGAACGGCACCTCCGCTCATGGTTTGGCTGCAGGCCGCCAGAAGGGCGGCGAGACTTGCCATGGAGGCGGCAGAAAGGATCCGACCGATGAACAACGGGACGCTCCGGGTTTGACGGCCGGCGCTTGTGGCGCGAACCGCTCCAGCCTCACTGCGGATTGGTGAACCGACCCCGCCCATCGGCGGGCCGGCCCGCGAACCCCGGAGGATCGAACAACAAAATGAATACCTTTTGGAGAACGACAGGTAAACTGGGGTAAAGCATGGCGGCTTGGGCCGCGGCGGCATTTCACGCGGGCGAGTGGCTTCCAGGAACGCGATGACGACCGGTGATTCCGACCTCGATCCCCCCGAGCCTTTTCCGTTGCCTGCGGCCGCTCCCGGGGCGGGGTTCACGGTTCTCGGCTTGCGGGCCGAGGCCCAGCGCATCGATCCGGGCCTGCACGTCGTGGCGACCCCCATCGGCAACCTGGGCGACATCTCGTTCCGGGCGGTGAGGACGCTGGCGGCGGCCGACGCCGTGCTGGCCGAGGACACCCGGGTGACGAAAACCCTGCTGGCCCATTACGGCATCGCCACACCGCTGATCGCCTATCACGAGCACAACGCCGCCGCGATGCGCCCGCAGCTGCTCGGCCGCTTGCGCGGGGGCGCCGCGCTGGCGCTCGTGTCGGACGCCGGCACCCCGCTCATCTCCGATCCCGGCTTCAAGCTGGTGGCGGAAGCCACCGCGCAAGGCTTGCCGGTCACCGCCGTGCCGGGCGCCTCGGCCGTCCTGGCCGCCCTCATGGTGGCGGGATTGCCGACCGATCGCTTTTTTTTCGAAGGCTTCCTGCCCGCCCGCAGTGCCGCGCGGCGGCAACGGATCGCCGAACTCGGCGCCGTTCCCGGCACGCTGGTGTTCTACGAGTCGGCCCGCCGCGTGATCGAAACGCTCGGCGACCTCGCGGCGGTGCTCGGCTCGCGTGACGCCGCGGTGGCGCGCGAACTCACCAAGAAATTCGAAACCGTCCGGCGCGGCACGCTGGGCGACCTCGCGGCCGCTTTCGAGGCGGAAGGCCCGCCTCGGGGCGAGATCGTGCTGCTGGTCGGCCCGCCGGAAGCGGGCGCCCCTGCGGTGGGGGAAGCCGACCTCGACGCCAAGCTGCGGGGTGCCATGGAACGTTTGTCGGTCAAGGACGCCGCTTCCGTCGTATCCGCCGAAACGGGGCTGGCCCGCCGGCAGGTCTACGCGCGGGCGATCGAGCTTGCCTCACGGCAAAAGGGCGAAGGCTGAAGCGCCCCGGCCGGCTCAGGGCCAACCGGCTCGGCGCCCACGCCGAGTTGGCGGCGACGCTGCTGATGGCGATCAAGGGCTATCGGCCGCTCGCCCGCAACTTCAAGGTTCATGGCGGAGAGATCGACCTCGTCGCGCTGCGGGGCCGGACGATCGTCTTCGTCGAGGTCAAGGCCCGGCCCGACATGGACGCGGCGCTTGGGGCCATTTCACCCCAGAAACGCGGGCGGATCGAACGTGCGGCGCGGGTTTGGCTAACCCGCAATCCTTGGGCGGCGGCCGGGTACGTGCTGCGCGGCGACGGCGTGTTCGTGGCGCGGCGGCGCTGGCCGAGGCATATCGAGAACGCCTTCCGGCTCGATCTCGTATGAAGAATGCGACCGGTTGGAGCGGATTGGCTGGATGCGAAGGCCGTTCAAAGACCCGCCGCGCGACGAAGCGCGTCGTTGATCCGATCCTGCCATCCGGGCCCATCGGCCTGGAAATGCGCCAGAACGTCGGCGTCGACCCGCAGGGAAATCGTTTCCTTGGCGTTGGGGATGGTCGCACGCACGGGCGTGGGCGCCACGACCGGGGCGGCTGGCCTGAAAACGGCCTCGGCGGCATCCAGCGGGTCCCTCGAACGACGGGGTGGTCTCATGGCAGGGGAACTCCGGGCTGCATCACCCTAGAACATCGAAAACGTGTCACGACCGTAAGGGTCCGCCATGACGAAGTCACGTCGAACCCGGCGCGCGGCATGGGAACCCGAGGCACCACCCGCGCTTTGGATGCCTTGCAACCATGAATGGTTCGCCGGATCGGATCGATGTGAGGGTCATGTCATGGGGTCGGAGCGGGAATACGAGTTGAAATGTACGATTGCCCCGGAAGCGCTGTCCCAGTTGATGGCCCATCCCGCTCTCGCACCGGGGTTCACGGGTGCCCGGTCGTCGACCCTCAAGGCCACCTATTTCGACACGCCCGACCATCGGTTGTCCAACCGGGGCATCAGCCTGCGGGTTCGCGACGACGATGGCGAAAAGACCGCCACGCTGAAGGCCGCGACGTCCCTCGTGGATCGCGGCGAATGGGAAACCAAGGCCGCCGCCCCGTTTCCCGACATGGACTGGCTGCGGTCGACGCCTCACGCCAAGTTTTTCGACAGCAAATTCGTGAAGGGCCACCTCGACGCAGCCTTCACCGTCACGGTCGAGCGCACGGCCTTCATGCTTCGAGAAGGCTTGTCGAACATCGAAGCGGCTCTTGATCGCGGCACCATCGAGGCCAATGGCCGGACACTGCCGGTCTGCGAGTTCGAGCTCGAACTCAAGGACGGGAGTCCAGCGGATCTCTTCACGGTTGTGCGCCGGCTCGTCGCCGACCTTCCCCTGTGGCCGAGCCTCACCAGCAAGGCCGAACGCGGTTTCCGGCTCCTCGATGGATCGTGGGGCAATCCCGTCAAGCAGAAGCCTGCCGCGCTCACCGGCGACATGGGGGTCGGCGAAGCCTTCCAAATGCTGGTAGAGTCCTGCCTGCACGAATTCCTGCTGAACGCCGGCACGTTCCGGGTCGGCGGCGACATCGAGGCGACCCATCGCGCCCGGGTGACGCTCCGGCGGTTGCGCGCGGCCCTGACGCTGTTCAAACCCCGGGTCGAGGATGGAGCCTTTGGAAAACTGCACGACGAGCTGAAATGGCTGTCGGACCTGCTCGGCGCCGCGCGGGACCTCGACGTTTTCCAGACCGAGATCTTCGAACCGGCCGCCAAGGAGCCCGCCTTCCTGGGCGGGGCGGAACTCGCCACCCACATGCGCGACAAGCAGCAGGCCGCCCAGCGCGCGCTTGGCGAAGCCCTGCAGTCGAAACGCTGGCGCATGCTCCTGATCGACCTGATTGCCTGGCTCATGGTCGGGGATTGGCGCCGCGGGGCGGCTACGAACGGCACCGTATCCCATGAACCGGCGCGAGACGAAACCCTGGTGGATTTCGTGGCGCCGCGCCTGAAATCCAGCTGGAAGCGGGTGGTGCGCCGGGGCGCGTCGCTTGGCCATCTGGCGCCGGACCAGCGCCACAAAGCCCGGATCGAGGCCAAAAAACTTCGCTACGATCTGGAATTCTTCGCCGAAGTTCCTTCACTCGGGCATCATTCGAAGCCTTACGCAGCCCTGCAGGAAGCCTTGACGCAGATGCAAGGTGCCCTGGGAACGCTGCATGACCTTGAAGCCACGCGTGACAAGCTGCACGCCGAAGTGCTGTCCTGGCCCACGTCCAACCCCGCGAACGTGCGTGCCATCTTTGCCGCCGGTATGCTGGCCGTGCCTGATTCCAACACCGACGCGCTACTGACCAAAGCCAAAGCAGCATACCGCAAGGTGAAGGCCAGCACGGTCTTCTAAATCGACCAATTCCCTAACGGGCGACCTCGTTTTCGCATGACGGAATGGATTGCACCGAGCTAAGCTCATGGTTGCGCCTCTGATCGCAACCGCTGCATCAGCCGCACTGCAAAGGTTTGGTTTGGTGGCCAATACGACGATCGGGGTCAAACTCGATGAAGTGCTGCGGGCACGCATCAAAGATGTGGCGCAAAATCAGGGTCGCACCTCGCACGCGCTGATCAAGCAATCGATCCTGTCGGCGCTGGACCGTCATGAACGTGGACTCCCGCCGGACATCGGACCATCGACCGAAAAGCCTTCCATCTCCGAAGTCTACCCCTTCCTGGATTTCGCGCGGAATATACAGCCGCAGAATATCCTTCGCGCCAGGATCACGGCGGCTCATCGGCAGCCCGAGCCCGAGTGCCTGCCGATTTTGATCACCGGGGCCACCCTGCCCAAGGGGATGGTCGAGGCGGCGCGAAGCACGGCCAAGAAGCTGGTGGAGGCGCTGCGAAGCAAGGGACAGCGTGGCGGCGTCGAGGATCTCATCCAGGAGTATTCGCTGTCGAGCCTTGAGGGTGTCGCCCTCATGTGCCTCGCCGAGGCGCTGCTGCGCATCCCCGACCGGGCAGCGCGGGATGCGCTGATCCGCGACAAGATCGCCATCGGCGATTGGCAAAGCCACGTCGGGCACAGCCCGTCGGTGTTCGTGAACGCCGCCATCTGGGGCCTCGTCGTCACGGGCCGGCTCACCACGACAGCCAGTGAAACTGGCCTGTCCACCGCCCTCACCCGGTTAATCGCCAAGGGCGGCGAGCCGTTGATCCGACGCGGGGTCGATATGACGGCGCGCATGTTGGGCGAGCAGCTCGTGATCGGCCAGACCATCGCCGAGGCGCTGGCCAACAGCCGCAAGGCGGAAGGGCGTGGATTTCGCTACTGCTATGACGTGCTGGGCGAGGCCGCCACCACGGCGGTGGACGCCGAGCATCACTTTCGGGATTACCAGCAGGCCATCCACGCCATCGGCAAGGCGGCGGCGCGCCGCGGCATCGACGAGGGTCCGGGCATCTCGATGAAATTGTCGGCGCTGCACCCGCGCTATTCGCGCGCCCAGCACGACCGGGTGATGGGCGAACTGTTGCCCCGCCTGCACACCCTGGCGGTGTTGGCGCGCCGCTACGACATCGGGCTGACCATCGACGCAGAGGAAGCCGACCGGCTCGAAACCTCCCTCGACCTCCTGGAGGCCTTGTGCCTCACCCCCGAACTCGGCGGCTGGAACGGCATCGGTTTCGCGGTGCAGGCCTATCAGAAGCGCGCGCCCTTCGTGATCGATTTCGTGATCGACCTCGCGCGGCGCAGCGGCCATCGCCTGATGATCCGACTCGTCAAGGGCGCCTATTGGGGCAGCGAGATCAAGCGCGCCCAGGTCGACGGGTTGGAAGGTTTCCCGGTCTACACCCGCAAGCTTTACACGGATGTTTCCTACCTTGCCTGCGCCCGCAAACTGCTACGCGCGCCCGACGCGGTGTTCCCCCAATTCGCGAGCCATAACGCCCAGACGCTGGCCACCATCCACGCCATGGCGGGCGAGCATTTCCAGGCCGGGCAGTATGAGTTCCAATGCCTGCACGGCATGGGCGAACCGCTCTACGACGAAGTGGTGGGCAAGGATAAGCTCAACCGGCCGTGCCGAATCCACGCGCCCGTGGGCAGCCATGAAACGCTGCTGGCTTCCCTGGTGCGGCGCCTGATCGAGAACGGGGCCAGCAAGTCCTTCGTCAACCGCATCGCCGACCCCAACGTGCGGGTCAAGGAGTTGGTGGCCGACCCGGTCGCCCAGGCGGCGGAGATGGATCAGCTCGGCGCCCCCCATCCCCGCGTCGTCCTGCCGGGCGACCTGTTCGCCCCCGCGCGGGTCAACTCGACCGGCCTCGACCTCTCCAACGAGCAGCGGCTCGCCTCCCTGGCGGCAGCGCTTCTCGCCGGCGTGCGAAACCCGCGCCGCGCCGCGCCGCTGCTGGGCGAAGCGACGGCCGGTCCCGGCGCGGTTGGCCGCCCCGTGCTGAATCCCGCCGATCGCCGCGACGTCGTCGGCACCGTGGTGGAAGCGACCCCCGCCGACATCGACCGCGCTTTTGTTCACGCGCTGGACGCCGCCCCGATCTGGGCGTCCACGCCGCCGGCGGAACGGGCCGCCTGCCTGCGCGGTGCCGCCGACATCATGGAAGCCCGCATGACGGCCCTGACGGGCGACATCGTGCGGGAAGCTGGCAAATCGCTGCCCAACGCCATCGCGGAAATTCGCGAGGCCGTGGACTTCTTGCGCTATTACGGCGCCGAGGTGGCCGCCCACTTCGCCAACGACACGCATCGGCCGCTCGGGCCGGTGGTCTGCATCGGTCCTTGGAATTCCCCCCTCGCCGCCTTCACCGGCCAGGTCGCGGCGGCGCTCGCGGCCGGCAACCCGGTTCTGGCCAAGCCCGCCGAGGAAACGCCGCTGATCGCCGCCCGGGCGGTCGAGATCCTGCGCGAGGCGGGCGTTCCGGCCGGAGCCGTGCAGCTATTGCCCGGCGCGGGTGACGTCGGCGCCGCCCTCGTCGGGGATGGCAGGACCGCGGGCGTGGTGTTCACCGGCTCGACCAACGTGGCGCGGCTGATCCAGCGGCAACTCGCGGGCCGCCTCAGCCCGAACGGGCGCACCATTCCACTGGTGGCCGAAACCGGCGGCCAGAACGTCCTCGTGGTGGACGCGTCGGCCCGGGCCGAACAAGTGGTCGCCGACGTCCTGGTCTCGGCTTTCGATTCCGCCGGGCAGCGCTGCTCCGCCTTGCGGGTTCTTTGCCTGCAGGAGGATGGCGCCGACCATGTGCTCACCATGCTGAAGGGGGCCATGGCCGAGCTCAGCGTCGGCAACCCCGACCGCCTGTCGGTCGATGTCGGCCCGGTGATCTCCGCCGAAGCGCGCGATAACATCCAGGCGCACATCGAGGCCATGCGGACCAAGGGTCGATCCGTCGACACGATCCCCTTGCCGGAGGCCTGCGCGGCCGGCACCTTCATGGCGCCGACCCTGATCGAGATCGATGGGTTCGACGATCTCGATCGCGAAGTGTTCGGCCCCGTTCTTCATGTCCTGCGCTACCGGCGGAATGACCTCGACGCCCTGATCGACCGCATCAACGCGGCCGGCTACGGATCGACCTTCGGGCTTCACACGCGGATCGATGAAACCATCGCGCGCGTCGCCGAGCGGGTCGGGGCGGGCAACCTTTACGTCAATCGCAACATGATCGGGGCAGTCGCCGGCGTGCAGCCGTTCGGGGGCACCAGCCTGTCGGGAACCGGCCCCAAGGCGGGCGGGCCGCTCTACCTTGGCCGCTTGTTGGCGGAGCGGCCGGCGGCGCCGCCCGTCCCGCCCCGGACGGGCTCTGCCAATCCCGCCCTCCCCTTGCATGCCTGGCTGGTGCAGACTGGCCGCAAAACGGACGCCAACCGTTGCGCGGACGCCATCGCCCATTCACTGCTCGGGACCCAGGTGGACATGCCCGGTCCTGTCGGGGAGCGGAACGTTTACGGCTTCAAACCGCGCGGCCGCGTTCTGGCCGACGTGCGAACCGAAACGGGCCTGTTCGCCGCTGCGGCCGCCGCGCTGGCGACCGGCAACACGCTGGAGGTCGCGGCGCCACCCGCCGTGACGACCCTGGTTGCGACGCTGCCGACGTCCCTGGCGGAGTGGGTCACCGTGCGGACGGGCGCGGTCGGCGACATGGCGGCCGTACTGTTCGAAGGCGACGGCGACGAACTGCTGCGGTTGAACCAGAGTGTCGCCGATCTTTTGGGCGCGATCGTGCCCGTGCACGGCGTTTCGCGCGAAGGATTGGCGGACGGGTCTGAAAGGTTCCCGCTCGAATGGCTGGTCGAGGAAGCCTCAATCAGCACCAACACGGCGGCGGCGGGCGGCAATGCCAGCCTGATGAGCATCGGATAGCTGGAGCAACCGCCGTATCGGCATGCGGCCCCCGGGCTGTTCCATGCCGTGCCCGTTTCACCGCAACAGCAGCGTCGCCCAGCCTTCGAGGTCGATCCGCCGCCGCAACGCGTAGCCCTGGGCGGCGTAGCTCGACAGGATGCCGGGCACGTCGCGCGCCAGCAGGCCGGACAAGACGAGATCACCGCCCTCCGCCGCCACGCTTCGGACCGCAGGCGCAAGGAGGCGCAGCGGCTTGGCCAGGATGTTGGCGAAGATCAGGTCGTAGGGTGCCCCGTTCCGAAGGGCCGGGCTGCGCAGGCCGCTCGCCAGAACCGGACGGACGAGCGGGCCGGCGCCGTTTAGGATCGCGTTGGCCCGCGCGGCTTCCACCGACACGGGGTCGATGTCCCCGGCCGACACTCGCCTGTGCAGCGCCTTTGCGGCGGCGATCGCCAGCACGCCGGTGCCGGTGCCGACGTCCAGGATGCGAACCGGTCGGCGTCGCTTCAGGATGGCATCCAGCACCAGCAGGCAACCCCGCGTCGTGCCGTGATGGCCGGTGCCGAAGGCCAGTGCGGCCTCGATCTCGAGCGGCACGTCGTTGGTTTTCACCCGTCGGCGATCGTGACTGCCGTGCAGCAGGAAGCGACCGGCCCGAACGGCTTGCAGCCCGTTGAGCGAGGCCGCGACCCAATCGGTTTCGGCGACCCGGCCGAACTCCAGGCGGTCGGCGACGGCCGCACCGGCGGCGCCGGCTACCAACGCCTTCAGGGCGGGCTCGTCCGGCGCCTGGCCGAAATAGATTTCGACGACCCAGCTCTTGATCCGTGCAGGATCTCCTTCGTCCTCGAAAGCGGCGGCGGCCGTCTCAGCCGGATCGAAGGTTTCGACCACGATGTCGGCGACCGCGCGCGCCGTCGGTTCGTCGCAAACGAGCCGGATGAGGTGGGCGGCGTTGTTGGGGGGAAGGCCTTCGAGCATGATCGACGCCGCGCTTCATGGAAATCAAAGGCGCGGGCCATTCCGAAGCTTTTGGCCGCGCCGATCGATGCCGGACCGGACGGCCGCGACGCTGTCCCCCTATCACGGTCGGTCGTGTCGGGTCACGCCTGGGAGGCGGGCCGTGTCTTTTTCATCGATGTCACCGCGACGGGGGAAGCGAAACGGCGAGACGACGCATGGCGCGGAACTCGAAGGCGGCGATGACAAGCGGCCCGATGGTTTTCCCGACATCGTGCCCCACCATGCCCACAAGCGCGTCCAGTCCCTGGATCACGCCCGCGAGCGATCCCAGAAGCAGCAAGGCGCGGGGCGCGCGCCGGTAGATCGCCCCAAGGCTGAAAACGGCGAGCGGCAACGTCCGGGCCGACGCGTAAAGGGCGAAGATCGCCGACGCGGAGTTCGGCATGCTGCCGGCCGGAACGACGAGGTCGGGTTTAACAAGTCCCGCAACGGCGAATCCGCTCGCCACAACGACGTTGGCCGCCGTGACCCAGGACGCCCAGCGCATGGATGCCGATTGCCTGGACGCCTGGGGCGTGGTTCCGCCCGGCGAGCCGGCTAGCTCGGTTTGATTTGGCATCGGCCCTCCTTGGGAAAACGCCAGGGTAGACGTCTGCTGCCCGGAGGGTTATCGGCATCATCCAACATTATGTCGCGTTTGGGCCAAATCCGATGAACACCGTATTGGCTTCGCATCGCTTCGCCAACGAGCGAGGGCATGGAACGGTCATGCACGTTCATCCGGACGGGCAATTCACCTTCGTGACACGGGGTGTGGTGAGCTTGCACACCCCGTCCAGGGTCTGGATCGTCCCAAGGGGCCGGCTCGCATGGATTCCGCCCCAACAGGCCCACGCGTCGCGGTCCCAAGGCGCCGCCGAAGGATGGCTGGTTCTGGCGCCCCCGAACTATGCCGAGCGTTTGCCAAGCGAGGTCTGCATCCTGCAGGCGTCCTCCTTGCTGATCGCCGCTTTGGAACGCATCGGCGCGGCGCGGGACGCGGGCGGCGCGCTTGAACGCCTCCTCGACGCCTTGGTTCTCGCGGAGGTCGGGACGACGTCGGCGGAGGATTTCAGCGTGCCGATGCCGCGCGCCGACAAGCTCCGGGGGTGGGCCATGACCTTCCTCCAGGCTCCTCATTCGAAGACATCGATCGAGGACGCCGCTGCGGCCGTCGGCATGTCCCGTCGGTCCTTCACCCGGCACGTCGAGGCGCAGACCGGCACTACTTTCGCGGCGTGGAAACGATGCATGCTCGTCAATCGCGCGATCGAGAAGCTGGCCGCGGGCCAATCCGTGGGCGCGGTCGCCTTCGACCTTGGTTATGAGTCCACAAGCGCCTTCATCGCCATGTTCAAGGCCGCGCGAGGGCTGCCGCCCCGAAGGTACATGCAGGCGGGCGGCCCCGGCGATTAAAGCCCGACGACGACGACCGTGCCGGTTCACGGCCGCCGAAAAACCCGCTACGACAGGCCATGAGTTCCTGCTTGTCGCTTCTTTGTTTCATGGTGTTCGGTCCCCCGGGCGTCGCCTTTAGCGGTCTGCCGCAGGCGGCCTCGCCGCTGCCCGGCACGGCGATCCAGGCTTTTGGCCGCGACGGGCAGTGTGCGGCCTGGACTGACGGCTGCGTCACTTGCGCCAAGGTCGGCGAGGGCCCCGCCCAATGCTCGACGCCCGGCATTGCCTGCACGCCGAAGACGATCACCTGCACGACACGTCCATGACGGGCCGGCCCGTCGCCTAGATCAACGCCAAAACCCGGTCCACCAGGGCGGCGATGGCGTCAACCGATCGGAAGTTGGCCGGCGTGATGTCGTCCGCCGGGATCATCAGGTCGAACTCCGTTTCCACGGCCAACATCAGGTTGACCATGTCCATGGAGGTCATGCCGGCGTCGACCAATCGCTCGTCGGCGGCGAGGGGACGCGTCACGCCCTTGTGTTGGAGCAGGCTCGCCACGACGCTCGCGACACGGTTCGATGTTGTTGCAGCGGCCCGGTCCAGCATGGTGATCTCCCATTGGTCATTGTCGGGGACGAGAAGGCGACATAACGTTGAATTTTGAATGAAACCCGTTGGTTAACAAAGAACCGGTCGCCGCGCCAAGTGCGTTTCGGATGACCTCGCGGGCTGTGCCACGCACGATGTTTTAACGGTCCGACACGTTTGGCCCCGCAGAACGAAGCCGGTTCTCAGATTATTCAACCTCTCCCGGATAAACCGACGTCGTAGACCCGGCCCAGCCGCCATGGTTCGGTTCGATGCGAGATGCGAGGCGCAACCATGCTTGAGGTTCAGGAAGCCGCACCGGTCCGAAGCGATCAAGCGTCAATGGCGACGAGCGCCGATCGGGAAGCCTCGACGTTGCGCGTGCGAACCGAGGCGGTGGCCAGGATCGCGGCCCAGCATGCCGACGAGGTCGATCGCGAAGGACGCTTTCCCCAGGAAGCCCTGGACGCCATGCGGCAACACGATCTGCTCGGCATCTTGGTGCCGCGCCACCTCGGGGGCGAGGAAGCCGGCTTGTCGGCGGTTGTGGACGTGTGCTTCCGCCTCGGGCGCGCCTGTTCGTCCGCCGCCATGATCTTTGCCATGCACCAGATCAAGGTCGCCTGCGTGGTTCGCCACCACGACGGCAATCCCTGGCAGGAAGCGCTGTTGCGCAGGCTGGTGGCCGAGAACCTGCTGTTCGCCTCGTCCACCACCGAGGGCCAGGGCGGCGGCAACGTCCGCTCGAGCGTGTCACCGATCGTGCGGGTCGACGGCCGGATCACCTTCGAGCGCGCCGCGACCGTGATGTCCTACGGGGCGGAGGCCGACGCGGTCGTCACCACGGCGCGCCGGTCGCCCGGCGCGGCGGCGTCCGACCAGGTCCTGGCGGTCTTCCTGCGCGCCGACTACACGCTGCAAAAGGGCGGCGGTTGGAACACCATGGGGATGCGCGGCACCTGTAGCGCGGGGTTCGCCTTGTCGGCATCGGGTTGCGACGACCAGATCCTGCCGGTTCCCTATGACGGGATCCACAACCGGACGATGACGCCGACCGCGCACCTGTTCTGGTCGGGGGTGTGGGCGGGCATCGCGGCGGCGGCCGTGGAGCGGGCGCAGGTGTTCACCCGCAAGGCGGCGCGCCAGGGCGGCGGACAGATGCCGCCCGGCGCCGCGCATTTCACCAGGGCGAGCACGAGCCTGGGCACGCTTCGCAACCTCATCGGTGCCTCGCTCCGCCGTTACGAGCGCGCCCTCGGGGACGACGCTTGGCTGGACTCCCTCGATTTTCAGACCGCCATCACGCTGCTCAAGGTTGAGGCGTCGGAACTGGCGGTGGCGACCGTGCTGAGCGCCCTCCGGGCTTGTGGACTGTCGGGCTACCGTGGCGACGGGGAAGCGTCCGTGAGCCGCCACCTGCGCGACGTGCTGTCGGCCCCGCTGATGATCAACAACGACCGCATCCTGGCCAGCCTGGCGACCGCCGCCCTGATGGCCCCGATCCCGTCCTCACTCACCGAATAAGATCCCCCGCCCTCGCCTTGGATGTCCGCCCATGAACGCCGTCGTCAAACTTCCCGCCATCGATGGCCAGGACACGCCCGACGACACGCCCGCCGACATGCAGGCCGCTTTAAAAGACGCGCTGTTCCATCCCATGGGTTCGCCGGGTGTTTACGCCCGCACCTGGCTTTACGAGGATGTCGTCGAACGCCTCGGCGCCTTTGTCACGGAACAGCGCGAGACCGGCACCGAGATCTTGCGGTTCCCCCCGGTGATGAGCCGGCGCGACCTCGAACGGCACGGCTACCTGAAGAGCTTCCCGAACCTGCTCGGTTGCGTGTGTGCCCTGCATGGAACCGACGCCGAGATCACGGCGGCGGCCGACCGGCACGAAAAGGGCGGCGAATGGACGGCGGCCTTGTCGCCGAGCGACCTCGTGCTCAGCCCCGCGGCCTGCTACCCGGTTTATCCGATCGTGGCGGCGCGGGGCCGGCTGCCGCGCGGGGGATCGTTGTTCGACGTCGCCTGCGATTGCTTCCGCCACGAACCCTCGCCCCACCTCGACCGGCTGCAATCCTTCCGGATGCGGGAATATGTGTGCGTCGGCACGCCCGACGACGTGAATAACTTCCGGGGCCGCTGGGTCGTCCGCGCGCAGGACATGGCGGCGGCGCTCGCCCTGCCCTGCCGGGTGGACCACGCCAGCGATCCGTTCTTCGGCCGGGTCGGGCAGGTCAAGGCCGTCAGCCAATTGCAGCAGGCGCTCAAGTTCGAGTTGCTGGTGCCCCTGCACTCCGTCGACAAGCCCACCGCCTGCATGAGCTTCAACTGCCACCGCGACCATTTCGGCACCACTTGGGGCATCGAGGACGCGGAAGGACAGGTGGCGCACACCGGTTGCGTGGCCTTCGGCATGGACCGGTTGGCCGTCGCCCTGTTCTGGACTCATGGCCTCGACACGGCCCGGTGGCCCGCATCGGCGCGAGCGGCCCTCGGGCTTTGAGCCTCATCGGTAGCGATCGATCCGGCGGCGCAGCGGTTCGATCATCCCATTGGAGGCTTCAGGGCGCGCTTATCTGGGCTAGACTGTGGGTGGGCCGCACCTTGCGGTTTGCCGAACCGTTGGACCACGCCATGAATGATTTCGACGCGATCGCCATCTGGCTGGTGCAGCGCGGGCTGGCCGGCGCGGGCGAGGTGGAATTGCTGGAAGGCTTCTGCGAGCGATGCGCCGAGATCGGCCTCACCCTGTCGCGCGGCATGGCCATCATCGACACGCTGCATCCCATCTACGAGGGGCGCGTGTTTCGCTGGCGCAACGACGGCGTCGAGGAGAGCCAAGTCGTCGAATACGGCCGCACGACCGAAGGGGAAGCGGCAGCCAATTGGCAGAAGTCAGTCTTTCACCATCTGCTCACCACCGGGCGCGACGAATACCGCGCTG
>CALMOK010000121.1:0-6307 GCA_937871825.1 uncultured Alphaproteobacteria bacterium | reverse complement strand
CGCGTTCCCGGCCCTTAAAACGATCGAGGCCGAAGGGTACACCGATTACCTCGCCTTTGTGCATCGCTTCGCCCGCGAGGGCAGCATCGGCGACATGGACTGCGTTTATTCCTGCTGGATGACCCGCCACGCCGACGGTTTCGGCGACGGGCATCTTACGGTGCTGCGGCATCTCGTTCCGTTGCTGGCGCTGGCGATCAAATGCGCGTCCCTCGCCCGGATCGCCGAAACCCTGGTCGGCGTCTACCTTGGACAGGACGCCGGACAGCGGGTGCTCGCCGGACGCATCCACCGCGGCGTGGCGGACCGGATCAGCGCCGTCCTGTGGTTTTCGGACCTGCGCGGCTATACGACGATCAGCGACACCGCCTCGCCGGACGAGATCATCCCGTTGCTCAACGACTATGCCGAAGCGGTGATCTCGGCCATTGGGGAGGTGGGCGGCGACGTGCTCAAGCTGATGGGCGATGGCATCCTGGCCATCTTCAAGGCGGAGGACCAGGCCAAGGCCTGCCGGCGCGCCTTGCAGGCCCATGCCGGGCTGGGCACGAGGCTGACGGCGCTCAACGGCCGCCGCACGGCCGAGGGGCGGCCCATCACCACGGTCTACCTCGGCCTGCACATCGGCGACGTCTTCTACGGCAACATCGGAAGCAACGAGCGGCTGGATTTCACCGTGGTGGGACCGGCCGTCAACGAGGTCAGCCGCATCGCCTCCATGTGTCGCTCGGTGGACCGCGACTTGGTGATGTCGGCCGCTTTCCGCGAAGCCATGTCGGACGACCAAGCGGACGAACTCGTGTCCCTCGGCCGCTACGCCCTGCGCGGGGTTGGACGAGCGCAGGAATTGTTCACGCTCGACCCCGGGCGTCATCGCCTCGACTGAGCGCCGGACCTCACGCCTTGCGACGACGGCGCGGCACCTCGTTGGGCGGCACCGCGCAACTGGCCGATCGGTTGAGCGAAGCCCGTACGCGCAGAACCGCTTCCCGCAGCAACTCGCGGTCCGTGTCCGACTCCCCGATGGCGCAAGCCATGGCGACGGGGGTGGCTTCGGCCTGCTGGCGCAATTGGCGTCCGGCCTCCGTCAAGGTGACGTTGACCACGCGCTCGTCGGAGCCGTCACGCGTTCGCGCCAAGAAGCCCGCCGCCTCCAGCCGCTTGAGCAGCGGCGTCAACGTGCTCGAGTCGAGCATCAAGCGCTCGCTGATCCCGCCCACCGTCTGGCTTCCACCTTCCCACAGAATAAGAAGGACCAGATATTGCGGGTAGGTCAGCCCCAGGGCGTCGAGCAGGGGCTTGTAGGCGCGATTGAACGCGTGCGCCGTCGAATAGATGGCAAAGCAAAGCTGCGCGTCGAGGGATAGCTGTTCGGCTTTGGTCATCCATTCCAACCCGATAATTGCCCCGATGTTCATTAGTGGAAGACGCGAGGCGCGCAAGTGAGCCGGGTCATGATAACTCACCCGTGGCGGATACGACGCCGCGCCAAGGGTCGGGGTGGCTGTCCATCCGTCCCGACGTCGACGCGATAAGGCTTGTGGACAGGATAAAACGATTCTGCTAGTCGGTCTTGACTGACCGGAGCGGCTCTGCGCGCGCCGGTTTTCCGCATTGTGCCCATCAAGACGCCCTTCCTTCGGCAGGGCCGTTCATCGACAGGATAGACGATTGCAAGTTCTCGTTCGCGACAACAACGTCGACCAGGCCCTGAAAGCGCTCAAGAAGAAGATGCAGCGCGAGGGCATTTTTCGCGAAATGAAGCTGCGTGGGCATTACGAGAAGCCGTCAGAAAAGCGCGCCCGTGAAAAGGCCGAAGCCGTTCGCCGCGCCCGCAAGCTCGCCCGCAAGAAGTTGCAGCGCGAAGGATTGCTGCCGATGAAGCCCAAGCCGGTTCCGGGTGCCCGCTGAGCGGCGAATTGATGCTGTCTTGGTGGTAGAGAGTTCTAACCAGGGCCGTGCCAAACGATGGCTTACGGTTTGTTAACCTCACGCCAGGCATGTCGTTCTTGGTAAGACTTGCGAATATCGGATTGGAAGAGGACGGCGTATCGCCGTTTCTGGGCATTCCAAGGCCCTTGCGTCAGAGCCTTTCGTCCAAGTCTTGCCCCAATGCGGAGTGATTGAGGCCCGGGCCGATCCGATCGGCCTCGGCTGATTCTGGCGGTCGAGCGATCCTGAGGATGAGCGGTTCCATGACAAGTGTGCCAACCGGCCAAGGATCGGCCCGGGTCAGTGAACCTTTTCCATCCCGACCGCTTTTGACGCGGATCGTCGGTTGCGCGGCCCTGGCGGTCGCGGCTGCAGGCTTGGCGGGCTGTGAAACGGTAGGCTCGATCGGTTCGATGGGCCGAGGTGTCGCCGAGGTCCAGGCGGCAACGCCGGACACCTCCGTCAACATCGCGTCGCTCAGCGATGTCGTGTCCCGCAACCCGAACGACGCGGAAGCCTATAACACGCGCGGCACCGCTTATGCCCGCACGGGCGACTTTTCCGACGCCATCGCGGATTTTTCGAAATCCATCGATCTCGATCCCCGAAACGCGGCAGCCTACACGAACCGCGCGCTTGCCGAACGCCAAACGGGCCATAATGAGGCGGCCCTCGCGGATTTCAATCACGCGATCGACTCAAACCCCAACCATGCCCCGGCCTACCTGGGACGCGGCAATCTCCTGCGGGCCCAGGGCAACCTCCAGCAGGCCAAGGCCGACCTCGACCAGGTCATCCGGCTCAATCCCGAGGGCGCCCAGGCCTTTCACGCGCGGGGGTTGATCCACCAGCGGGAAGGCCAGCAGGCGCTGGCCATCATCGATTTCGACAACGCGATCGATCGGGACCCCTTCGCGGGAGCGCCCTACCTGGCGCGCGGCCAAAGCCTGACGGCGACGGGCAAGTATGATTCGGCGATCGAGGATTTCAACGCCGCGCTGAACGTGGACAACCGCAACGCTGAAGCCTGGGCCAGCCTCGGCACCGCCTATGAGAAAAGCGGCAACAAGACCAAAGCGCGCGAATCCTACATGCGGGCTAAGACCATCGATCCCCAGAATGGAACCGCCTCGAGCGGCCTGTCGCGTGTAAGCTGACCGCCGCCGGACCGTCGGTCATTTCGAGACGGACGCGGGCCTGATCCCGCGCGTCTTTTCAACCTTTGCGTCGTGCAGTTGGAAAGCTAACGACCCGCGACGCCTTTTTATCGATCTCAGCAAGCCGCTCGTCTTCTTGGATGAGACGGCGACGGGCTGCCGCCTTTAACCTGTGTTCATATCATCACAGGTCGTTTTTCGTCCAAATTGTGACGAACTCACAGCTTGATCGTGACAGGCCAAATCGCAAAAAGTTCCCGGCGTGGTGATCATCGCGGCAGTTGCCCATGGTTCGGTCGTTCACCGTGTCGAAAATGTGACTCGCTGAAACCAATCCTTGCGGTTTGATCCAGGCCTGCCGCATTTCACGAACCTGTTACAAACGCCTCCTATCGACCTGCAGGCGATTATTCGGCTTGGGTGGAACGGTGATGAAGATTTCGAACAAGTATTGGCTCGCCTCCGCGGCTTTTCTGACAAGCGTATCGGTGGGCCAAGCCGCCGACCTTCCTTTCCGCAAAGCCGCTCCGGTCGAGTATGTCCGGGTTTGCGACGCTTTCGGCCAGGGCTTCTTTTACACGCCGGGAACCGATACCTGCTTGCGGGTGACCGGGCAGGTTCGCGCCGAATTGTCCATCCGTGGCGATGCGCCGACCAACACGCCCGCGGCCAACGCCGTCAACCAAGCCGGCCAGGTATACCGCCGTGACCTGACGAGTTTTCGGGCCAGGGGCTATCTCAACCTCGATTCACGCACGCAGACCGCCTACGGCACGTTGCGGGCGTTCGTGTCGCTGCGGGTCACCAAGGACACAACAGCGCCCGGCCCCTTCGGTGGTCGCGGCGACAACGTTCCGGGAGTCCCGGCGCGGGTCAGCACGGGGTCGTTCCAGGGTTTCGATCCGAATGCCTCTTACCCGAATTTGGACAAGGGCTTCATCCAGTTCGCCGGGTTCACGGCAGGCCGCGCTCAGTCGTTCTTCGACTTCGACGCGCAAAGCTATGAGCTTCTGACCAACACGGTCGCCAACTCCAACCAGGTCACCGAACTCTTCGCCTATACGGCGACGTTCGGCGGCGGCTTTTCGGCGACCATCTCGGTCGAGGACCGCAACGAGCGGACCATCGCCGACAATGGCCAGTTCGTTTTCTCCAGCAACAATCCGCTGCCGGTCGGATTTCCGTCCGGCAACATCAACAACCCATCGGCGACCCGGGCGAGCATCCTGGCCTACGGGGGCGAAACCATCCCCGACATCGTGGGAAACCTGCGCTATGATGCCGACTGGGGCTCGGCGCAATTGTCGGGCGCCTACCACAATGTTCGGTCGATCCCCGTGGCCCTTAACAATGGCACCGGCCGGACCGTCGACCCCGGCTCGGTCGATGGCTTCGCGGCCATCGGCGGCGTCAAGGTCCTGTTGCCGACCCTCGCCAAGGGCGACAGCCTGACTTTGCAGGGCTCGTACCAGCAAGGGGCGATGGACTACGTCAACTCGATCAACTACCAGCCCGTCGGCCTCACCAACGTCTTCGACTCCAACCGGAACGGCGCGCCGCAGCAATTCGGTGTCCCGGTGAACGACGCCTTTGTCCGCCCCAACGGAACCATCGCCCTGTCGCAGGCCGTCGGCGCCTTCGCGGCATTCCGCCATTACTTCATCCCCGAGGTCTACAGCTCGCTTTATGGAGCCTACCTCGACATCACCAATCCGAAATCGGCCCAGCTACTCGGTGCCACCACCGACAACGCCCGGGTGGCTCAGGTGGGCTTCAACACGGTCTACTCGCCCGTGAAGGATTTTCAGATCGGCGGCGAGGTCCTTTACACGGACCTGCGCTACTCGGGGCTCGCCACCCTCGGCAGCACACCGCGGGAGCCGAGCGACATCCGCGGCCGGTTCAGCATCAGGCGCGCTTTCTGAACGAGGGGGAAGCGTGGCTCCGGTTGACTACGACGGCTGGGCGGCGTCCTGCCCGGACGTCGATGACTTGAACTTCGGCGCCATCGATGATCCATTCGTGTCACGTTCCAGCGCCATCGTAAGGGCCTGACCCGCGGCGGTTATCGTGTGAACGGTGCCGCCCGGAGATCTTCGGCCATGCTCAAACCCAAGCTCTCGTTTTCTCAGGAACTGCGCCAGTTCCGCGATTTCGCCCTCAAGGGCAATGTGGTCGACCTCGCCTTCGCGGTGATCATCGGCGGCGCTTTCGGCAAGATCGTCGACAGTTTCGTCAAGGACGTGATCATGCCGGTGATCGGATTGTTCGGCGGCGCCGATTTCTCGAACTACTTCCTTCCACTGAGCCACACCGTGACGGCGACCAATCTCGCCGACGCGCAGAAGCAGGGTGCCGTGCTTGCCTGGGGCAGCTTCGTCACCTATGTGGTCAACTTCCTGATCGTCGCGCTTGTGCTGTTCGCGATCGTGCGGCTGATCACGGTCATCCGCCGGAGCGAACCAGCGGCACCACCCGTGCCCACCGCACCGACCAGGGAAGAAGTATTGCTGACGGAAATCCGGGATCTGCTGGCCAAGCGCTGACCCGAGATGGACCGCAGGAAACATCAGGGAATGGCCGTGACGGACGCTTTCGGCTCCAACGAGATGGACGGGGCTGCAGACGGCCAATCGCCGGATTTTCTCCAGCACCTTCGCGCCGAGGCCCTGAATGCGCCGGAAAGCGGGATCGTCGAGGTCTTCAACTATGGCCGCAACCGGCAGGGACTGATTCCGCTCTGGGTGGGTGAAAGCGACACGCCCACGCCATCCTTCATCTGCGAGGCGGCGGCGCGCTCCCTTGAGGCGGGCGAAAACTTCTACACCTACCAGCGGGGGCTGCCGGAACTGCGGGCTGCCATCGCCACCTACATGACGGGGGCCTATGGGGGGCCGTTCGAGGGATCGATCGCGCCGTTCTCGCCCGAACGGTTCTTTGTCACCATCGGGGGCATGCACGCCCTCCAGATCGCCGTGCGGCTCGTCGCCGGGCAGGGCGACGAGGTCGTCGTGCCGACGCCGGCCTGGCCGAATTTCAAGGGGGCGATCGGGGCGGCGGGCGGCATGGTGGTGGAGGTGCCGATGCGTTTCCTCGCCGGCGATGCGCCGCGCTGGCACCTCGACGTCAACGACGTCGCGCGGGCGTTGACGCCGCGCAGCCGCGCCATCGTGATCAACTCGCCGGCCAATCCGAGCGGCTGGACGGCAACCGTCCCG
>CALMOK010000120.1 GCA_937871825.1 uncultured Alphaproteobacteria bacterium | reverse complement strand
GCTGAGCGACGCCACCTTCGAGCGGCAGATGGACATCAACGTGCGCGGTGTCTGGTACACGACATGCGCCGCGGTGGCGGCGATGCGCGATGGCGGACGGATCATCAACATCGGCAGCTTTTTCAGCGAGCGCGTGCCGGTGCCGGGCATGAGCGCCTACGGCATGACCAAGCACGCCGTGTCGGGGCTGACCAAGGGCTGGGCGCGCGATCTCGCGGCCCGGCAGATCACGGTCAACACGGTCGAGCCGGGCGCGATCGAAACCGAGGCCAATCCCGACGAAGGGGATCGGGCCGCGATGATCAAGACGATGATCCCGCTCGGTCGCTACGGGCAGCCCCGCGAAGTCGCCGAGTTGGTCGCCTTCCTGGCCTCGCCGGCGGCCAACTACCTCACGGGCGCGCAGATCCTGATCGACGGAGGCATGCTTGCCTAGCCACGACACGTTCCGGCGCCCGTGCTCAGGATCATGCGCCGGTCATATCGATCGACCCGGTCGTACTGCCGCCAGCCGATCGCCTCCATGCTTGCCGATGCGCGTCCGAGCGGCAGGGCGCGACACCTCGCATCCCGGCTGATTCCAATCCGAACCAATGGTCGCAACGCGATGACACACAAACAACACCCCATCGGCAACAGCTTCACCGCTGCCTCGACGGCGGACGATGTGCTTGCCGGTCTCGACCTGTCGGGCCGGAACGCCGTCATCACCGGGGGTCATGCCGGCATCGGCCTGGAGGTCACGCGCGCGCTCGCGAAAGCGGGTGCGAGCGTGGTGGTGGGAGCCCGCGACCAACAGGCTGCGGCCCAAGGCGTAGCGGGGATTGATCGGGTCGAGGTTGATCGCCTCGACCTGCTCGATCCGACGTCGATCGACACCTTTGCGGAACGTCGGCTTCGGAGCGAACGGCCGCTCCATATGCTCATCAACTGCGCGGTTGCGTCGGGAGGCCCGGAGCGCGATGCGCGCGGGTATGAAACACAGTTCGCGACCAATCACCTTGGGCATTTCCAGCTTACCCAGGCGCTGCTGCCCGCGCTGCGAGCCGCTTCCGGCGCGAGGGTGGTCAATGTGTCGTCCGGCGCCCACCGATTCGGTTCGATGCGTTGGGACGACCTCCAATTCGCGGAAGGCTACAACTCGCTCGCCGCTTACGCTCAGTCCAAGGTCGCCAACGTCCTGTTCGCCGTGGAACTGGACCGGCGGTGGGCGGCATTCGGAATTCGCGGCTACGCGGTTCATCCCGGTGTCGTCGCAGGTACCAAGCTGAACAGTTCTGCCGGTGACGTCGCGTTGAAGCGGATGGGATTGATCGACGAGGCCGGCGAGCCGGTCATCGATCCTGTCGCGGGTAAGAAGACGCCGGCGCAGGGGGCCAGCACGATCGTGTTTGCCGCGACCAGTCCGTTTTTGATCGGCAAGGGAGGCGTGTACCTCAAGGACAACGACATCGCGCCTCTGACCGATGAACGACTGCCCCTCACCAGGGACGCCATCCCGGCCGACGCCGCATCTCATTCCATCGACCCCGAAGCGGCCCGCCGACTATGGCAGGTGAGTGAGGCCCTTCTTGCTTTGCAACCTGGGGCCGTCCGCTGTCAGGACCCATGAGACAACCGACGGTGTTGAGGAAGGGAGGATTTCTGTCCCATCGTAGCCGTCAAGGAGCGAAGATGAGTCAGAAATCCGGTCAGGCAAAGGCGCCTGCAGAAGGTCGTCAAGGATATCCGCCGGGCGACGCGGAAGCACTATTCCGCGGAGGAGAAGATCCGCATCGTGCTGGGGGGCCTGCGCGGCGAAGACAGCATCGCCGAGTTGTGCCGGCGCGAAGGACTGGGGTCGAACATTTACGACCGTTGGTTGAAGGATTTCCTCGAAGCCGGCAGGAAGCGCCTGGCCGGCGATCATCGTCATGAATGCGGCGGACTGACTCGTCAGCTTGGCGGCGATATGGACAGGATCACGGACATCTCCGGGTAGGAGGCCGCAAACGCGGTCGCGTGGCAAACGTTTTGTAACGCTAGGGGTTTGCGACATGCCGATCTTGGCGGATCCCGACCTCGGTAACGCATATCACGCCGACGCTCGCCCTTGAGCCATCGCAAAATCCTGGCCCTCGCTACAGACAAAACGTCTTGGCTTGACAGAATGGCTCATGGTCGTACGCTACGATCATGGACGTCGTCTTGGAAACCTACGCCTCGATCGCAGACGCGATCGCGCTCCTGCTTCGACCCCATGCCGAGGTCGTGATCCACGACTTGCGAACGGGTCGCATCGCCCATGTGGCGAATAATTTTTCTCGGCGGCGGGTTGGGGACGAGTCTTTGACTGAGATCGACGGGACAATGTCGCTCGACGGCCGGATCCTTGGACCCTACCGGAAGGTGAACTGGGATGGACGTGAGCTGCGCTCGATTACGGTCGTGCTGCGCGACGAACGGCAAGCTGCCGTCGGGCTGCTCTGTGTGAACTTCGACGTGTCTAAGGTCGAGCGGGCCGTCGAGGCACTGGCGAGTTTGATGCGGCTACCCGACCCCGACGCGGCCCCGGCCGCCCTTTTCGCGAGTGACTGGCGCGAAGCCATCAACGGGATCATCGGCCAGTACCTCGCTGATTGCGGGCAGGCCATAGACGGTCTCGACCGCCGCACGGTGGGCGAGCTGGTGCGGCACCTCGACCGAGAGGGCTACTTCTCGATCCGCAACGCGGCCAACCACATCAGCAAGGTGCTCGGCCTGTCTCGAGCCACCGTCTACAAACATTTGAAGACAACAAGACAAGAAAAGGTCAGGGATAAAAACGATGATCAGGTCGAAGACGATATTTCGCCCATGTAGTTCAAATGACCCGAATACTCAGAGAACGCGACGCTCGATACGCGGTTGTAGTTGTGAGCTATCGTAAATGGTTCGCAATCCAAATCAAGCAAAGCGGATCGACCTCCAGCGATTGCTGCTCGGGGTATTCATAAAACTTCGGCGCACTTGAGGTTCGATTGGCATCGATCTCGACGTCGGTTTTTGCGGATCAGGGCTCGGGCTGGCAAGGGTTGGAACGCGCCATGATTGAACGCAAGGCCCAGTTCGTTCCGCAGATGGCGAGGGGCTTCCATCGTCAGGTCGTCCTCACCGTCGAGCTGGTTCGTCGCGCCTGGAACGGGGCCGAATACCGGTTGAGCCGACACCTGCCGCAATCGGCTTAAAACATTCCTCGCTTTGAAAAGAAGAACCGATGCCGCCGCTCCCCGATTTTCGTTTGGAAACGTACTTCTCACGCTGGGAATTCAGCGCTCGCTATCACATGACGGCGTCGGACGCGCAAAGCTTGACCTTGTACGAACTCCTCGACCTCGCGGACCCGGAAGACCGGGAAAGCTTCGACAAGCTCTGGCTCGGCTACACGGAAACCTACGGGGCACCGGACCTCCGCGCCGCGATCGCCGCCGGCTATGACCATCAAGGTCCCGAGAACGTGCTCTGCTTCGCGGGCGCGGAGGAAGGCATCTACGCCGCGATGCACGCCATCCTGGATGCGGACAGCCATGCCATCGTTGTCACCCCGAACTACCAGGCGGCGGAAACCATTCCCCTGAGCCTCTGCGCCGTGACGGGCGTACCACTCGATCCCGACAAGGATTGGACCCTCGACGTCGACCAGGTCGCGTCGGCGATCCGGCCGAACACCAAGCTGATTTCCATCAACTTCCCCCACAATCCCACGGGCAAGATCCTTGAGCGCGACCGCTTCGACGCGATCGTTTCGCTCTGCCGCAGGCACGGGCTATGGCTGTTCAGCGATGAGGTTTACCGCTTGCTCGACGGGGGCGGCGTCACGCATCTTCCTCAGGCCGCGGACGTCTACGAGCGCGGGATCTCGCTGAACGTCATGTCCAAAGCCTACGGGCTACCAGGCTTGCGCATCGGGTGGATCGCCACCCAGGACAAGGCCCTCCTCAGTCGCATGGAGCGCCTGAAGCATTATCTCTCCATCTGCAACTCGGCGCCGAGCGAGCGACTTGCGCTGATCGGCCTCAAGGCCAAGGAACGCATCCTTGCCCGCAACCGTGGGCTGGTCGCATCGAATTTGATCCTCCTCGAGCAGTTCTTCAGCCGGCACGTGGACCTCTTTGACTGGTACCGGCCCGACGGCGGTTGCGTCGGGTATCCGCGCTACAAGGGAGGCGAGGGCGTCGACAGCTGGACGGCGAACCTTGTCGAGCGCACCGGTGTGCTCTTCCTTCCGTCCACCATCTACACCTCGGAGCTGACCGAAACGCCGAGGGACCGCTTCAGGATCGGCTATGGCCGGGCGAAGCTGGAAGAAGGGCTCGCCGTGTTGGAAGCCGACCTGGCGCAGAGCCGCCGTCGATGAGCAGCGTCCAAACCAAGCTCCCTGTTTTCGACCTCGACCAGATCCGGGCGTCGCTGGTGCGGGATGACATCCTGGCCGCCGTGCGGGAAGCGTTCGTGCGCCACGCCCGCGGCGAAGTCGTTTCGCCTGTCCCAGGCCAACTCCTGTTCAACGACCCGCCCGGTGATTGCCATATCAAATACGGTCGCTTCCACGACGGCCCGACATTCGTCGTCAAGATCGCGATGGGTTTTTACGAAAACGCCGCGTTGGGATTGCCCGTCAACAACGGGCTCGTCGCGGTGTTCGACGCGCGCACCGGCGCGACGCTGGCGATCCTCCAGGACGCCGGATGGTTGACGTCGTGGCGCACGGCGGCCGCGGGAGCCCTCGCGGCGGTCGCCGGCGCGCCCGCGGTCGTCACCTCGCTCGGCATCGTGGGCGCCGGGCATCAGGCGGAAAACCAGGCTCGCTGGGTCGCGCCCGCCCTTGGTACGCAACGCGTCGCGATCCTGGGGCGCTATCGCGACAAGGCCGACCGCCTCGTCGGCAAACTGCGCGGGACGGGACTAGATGCTATGGCGGTCGATACCGTGGAGGAACTCTTCGGGGCGTGCAACGTCGTGGTAACTTGCACGCCGTCCTCGACCGTGGTGGTGCCGGCCAGCGTCGTGCGGCCCGGCACGCACATCGTCGGCCTGGGTGCGGACAGCCCTGGCAAGCAGGAACTCGATCCCGCGCTGTTCTCCAAGGCCGACGTGATCATGACCGACGACCACGACCAATGCGTCGATCACGGCGACTTTTCCCACGCCGTCCGCTTAGGCTTGGCCAAGAGCGACACCGACGTCTCGCTTGGCGCGGTGCTGGCCGGCCTGCAGGTTGGTCGACGCCGGGACGATGACATCACGATCGCTGACCTGACCGGCATAGCGGCCCAGGACATCGCGATCGCGACGCTCGCCTGGGAGCGCTTGAGCGGAAGGATCGGTGCTTCGGATCCAACCCGATCGACCGGAAAGCTGTGACCGATGGAAGAGTGCGCCATCCGTGCCACGGCCGGTACCGGCCGGACCGTACAACTGCCGTCCGCGACGCGTCCGCCAGTGAGGCGTGGCGGACCGCGTCACCCGGCGACGCCGATCACGCAGGACGGAGTAGCCGCTCGCAGGCCGAGGCGATGCGTGTGATCGCCGTCCGCAACTCGCTTTCCGAGGTGGCGTAGGAGATGCGGAAGAACGGGGCCAGCCCGAAGCACGACCCTGGCACAACGGCGACGTCGGCGTCGAGCAGGTACGTGGCAAGGTCGCGGTCGTCACCGATCACGCCGCCCGCGGGCGTTCGGCAACCTATCAGGCGGGTGCAGCTCGCGTAGGTATAGAACGCTCCCTGGGGCTTCGGGCAGACGATCCCGTCGATGTCGTTCAGGCCGCCGACGACCAAGTCGCGCCTGTCCTGGAATGCCCGCCGCCTGGCCGCGATGACGTCCTGCGGACCGTTCAGCGCCTCGACGCGGCCGCCTGCCTTACGGAGGACGGGCAGGAGGTCGACTGGCTCTGGACCACGGCCATGGCCTCGACGAGGGGAGCAGAGGTCTGCCACCGTAGCCGATGCGCCATCCAGTCATGGCGTAGGCCTTCGACACCCCGTTCACCGTCAGGGTGCGGTGGCCGAGGTCGGGCGCGACGGCGGCGAAGGTCACGAACTCCAGGCCGTCGTAGACGATGTGCTCGTACATGTCGTCGGACATCACCCACACCTGGCGATGCCGACGGATGACTTCGGCCAGTGCCGCCAGGACACTCGCTCGGTAGGCCGCGCCCTACGGGTTGGAAGGCGAGTTCAGCAGGAGCCAGCGCGTCCGGCCCGTGATGGCCGCCTCGAGTTGGTCGGCTTGCAGCCGGAAGCCGGCCTCGGCCCCGCACCGCACGATCACGGGCCTTCCGCCCGCGATTCTGACGATGTCGCTGTAGCTCGTCCAGTAAGGCGCCGGAATGACGACCTCATCGCACGGGTCGAGCGTCGCCATGAAGGCGTTGTAAAGCATTTGCTTGGCCCCAGCGCCGCAGGTGACCTCGTCCTGCCCGAAATCGAGGGTGTTCTCCCGCCGGAACTTTCGTCGCACCGCCTCCTTCAGCTCCGGCGTCCCATCAAGCGCGGTATACTTGGTGGCACCCGCCGCGATGGCGCGATTGGCCGCCTCCTTGACGTTGTCGGGGGTGTCGAAGTCGGGCTCGCCGGCTCCGAGCACGATCATCGGTCGTCCGGAGCGCTTGAGCGCCCCGGCCTTGGCGGTGATCCTGAGGATCTCCGAGACACCGATGTCGCCGATGCGCTCGGCCGGCCGGAACGCCTCGTCCGGCTGCATGGGCGCGCTCATGCCTGGGCAGACCCTTCCTCGATGTCGAACTTCACGCCTTGAGCCAGCGGCATGGTGCGTCCGTAGTTGATGGCGTTGGTTTGGCGCCGCATATAGCCTTTCCAGGCGTCGGAGCCCGACTCTCGGCCGCCGCCCGTTTCCTTTTCGCCCCCGAAGGCGCCGCCGATCTCGGCGCCGGACGGCCCCATGTTGACGTTGGCGATGCCGCAGTCCGATCCCGCCGCCGACAGGAAGCGCTCGACCTCGCGCAGGTCGTTGCCGAAGATCGAGGAGGACAAGCCCTGGGGAACGGCGTTCTGCAGCGCGATGGCCTCGTCGAGGTCGTCGTAACGCAGCACGTAGAGGATCGGCGCGAAGGTCTCGTCGACCACCGGCCCAACCTGGCCGGGCATCTCGACGAGGGCCGGACGGACGTAGAACGATCCTTCGCCGTTCACGTCGACCCTCTCCCCGCCGTGCACCGTGCCGCCGGCGGCACGAGCTGCCTCGAGCGCCGCCACCATGCCGTCGAACGCCGCGCGGTCGATCAGCGGGCCGACGAGCGCGTCGCCCGCCACCGGGCTTCCGATCGAGATCGTGCGGTAGACGGAAGCGAGCTTCGGCACCAGGGCGTCGTAGATGGACGCGTGGACGATGAGGCGGCGCAGCGTCGTGCAGCGCTGCCCGGCGGTTCCCATCGCGGCGAAGGCCACGGCACGCAGCGTGAGGTCGAGGTCCGCCGAAGGCGTGACGATCGAGGCATTGTTGCCGCCGAGCTCAAGGATCGGCTTGGCGAAGCGCCGCGCCAACCTCTCCCCGACGGCGCGGCCCATGCGGGTCGAGCCCGTGGCGGAGACCACCGGCACGCGCGGGTCGTCGACCAGCGCTTCGCCGACGGCGCGGCCGCCGATAAGCAGGACGGCGAGGTCGACCGGGGCGTCGGATCCGAAGCGCGCCGCCGCCTTGCAGTAGATGGCGTCAACGGCGAGGGCGGTGAGGGGCGTCTTCTCGGACGGCTTCCAGACGACGGGGGCGCCGCAGACCAAGGCCAGGGCCGCGTTCCAGGACCAGACCGCGACGGGGAAGTTGAAGGCCGAGATGACGCCCACGACGCCGATGGGGTGCCATTGCTCGGTCAACTTGTGGTCGGGACGCTCGGAGGGCAGCACCAGCCCGCCGAGCTGGCGCGACAAGCCGACCGCGAAGTCGCAGATGTCGATCATCTCCTGGACCTCGCCGAGGCCCTCCGA
>CALMOK010000119.1 GCA_937871825.1 uncultured Alphaproteobacteria bacterium | reverse complement strand
GAGGGCGATGTCAAGCGCCGAGTTGCCGCGCATCTCGACCCCACTCGACCGGAAGCCGAGATATCCCACGACATCCTTGGCGATGCGGTCGATCGCAAGCGGGTCCCGGCCGATCAGCTTCGGGGCGAGCGTTTCGTGGACATAGGCCTCGACGGCCCGGGGCATGAAGAAGGTTTCGCCGAGGCCGACCACGCCCTCGTCGGTGTGGACCTTGAGCCAGAGAATGTTCTCGAACTCGGCCGTCGTGAGTGTTTCAAGCGCCCGGATTCGCATCAGGTGATCCCCGCCGCCAGCAAGGCCTTCGTCGAGTTGTCGAAATGCTCTGCCATCGCCCGTTCTGCGCGCTGGGGCTCCCGGGCCGCGATGGCCGACGCGATCTCGACGTGAAAGGCGATGACGGCCCTCCGGTCGGCGTCGCGGGCACGCGCCGCCCAGCCGATCGGCCAGGTCTGCCGCGTCACGACGTGAAAGGCGCCCACGAGCAGCTCGAAGACCGGGTTCTTGGACGCCGCCGCGATCGCCTCGTGGAACGCGATGTCGTGACCCATGACGCGCTCGCCGTTCAAGAAGTCGTCGGACATGTTTCGCGCGAACGTCGCGATCCGCACCGCGTCCGCGTCCGTCCTGCGCAACGCCGCCAGCGCCACCGTGCGCATCTCGATGGTGCGTCGAACGTCGAGCACCTGCTGCACGCTGGTTTGATCGATGTGGACCGAATGGTCGAGGGTCAGCGCCAGCACGCTGCTGTCGGGGGCGGCCACGCGGGCGCGCCGTCCCGTTCCAAGGTCGATGAGCTTCACCGCCGCGAGCGATCGGAATGCCTCGCGGACGACGACGCGCGACACGCCGAGCCGCACCGCGAGGGCGGTCTCGCTCGGAAGAGCCTGCCCGACCTGGAGCTTCTCGCCCCGGATCAGGTCGTGGATCGATCGGACGGTTTGGTCAACGAGACCATCGGACCTCGCCTCAAGCGCAACGGCGTTCGACGTCAAGAACCTCACCATACCTGTAGGACATGTTTATAAATTCTGCATGACAGCTAGTTCGTTCTGTTGTCAATATCGTTTTGGAGGCTGGACATGGATCGAACGCCGACAATTCTGCTGAACGCGGGCGACATCGTCGGGGAAAGCATCGTCTACGACGATCGTCGCAACGCGCTGCTTTGGGTCGACATTTGCGGCAGGCGCATCCACCGGTTGCATCTCGAGGGCGGCCGGCACGAGGTCTGGCCCACGCCGGATTTTCCAACCTCGATCGGGCTTCGTCGCGATGGCGGCGCCATCCTTGGGCTGCGCAAGCAGATCGTGTTGTGGGACTACGGGGATCGATTCGAGCCCTTTGCCGACATCGAACCGGACCTGCCCGGCAATCGCCTGAACGAGGGTTGCGTCGCGCCCGACGGATCGTTCTGGGTTGGGACCATGCAGAACAACCTCACCGAGGAGGGGAACCCGCAGGACATCACGGCGAGCACCGGCTCACTCTGGCGCGTGAAGCCCGACCGATCCGTGACGCGGATGACACCTGCTCGATACGGCATCGCCAACACGTTGGCCTGGACTCAGGATGGGCGTTTGTTGTCGGCGGACACGCTCACCAACGCGATCACGCAGTTCACCTGCACGTCGGCTGGGCTGGCCGAACCCCGCCCGTTCGCGACCGGGCCGGACCGAGGGCTGCCGGATGGCTCGGCGCTGGATGCCGAAGGCTACCTTTGGAACTGTCGCGTCGGCGGCGGCTCGTGCCTCGCCCGTTATGCGCCGGACGGTTCGCTTGACAGCCTCCTCGAGTTGCCATGCTCCTGGCCAACAAGCTGCACGTTCGGCGGTCCCGATCTGGCAACCCTGTTCGTGACCTCGGCCAGGTTCACAATGAGCCCGGAGCATATATCGGCGCATCCCCAGGAGGGCGCCCTCTTGTCCTTGCAACCCGGTGTCACCGGCAGGCCGACCCGACGTTTCGGCTATAGTGACGCGTAAGGATATGCGGTCCTCCGGCAGCCAGATTGGCCTTTCCCGCTACATCCGCTTCAGGGAGAGCCGCCGAACTGCCGTGAGCATTTCTTGTGGGCGAAAAGCCGAACGTCAGCTTCCTGGCAGGCTACCAATTTCCGCTCCTGGCGCATCCTGGTCAAAAAGGAAATGGCCGATCGTCGGATCAAACGGTGTGAGGGAGGATGTTTGTTCCCGGAGCACGGTAATGCTTGCTGATACTCACCTCAAGGTCATGCGGGCGAGGTGCTGACGTTGGTGAAGCTCTGTTCATTTGCTCGTGGCGTGTGGCAATGCGAAGATGAGATTGCAGAAGCGGTTTTCGACAAAATGCCGCCAGCGACATTTCGAAGTTTTGGCCGACGATCCCTTTACTGTGCTCTTCGGGGAATCATCGCTGCCGTGATCGAGTTCTGTTCGAACCGACGAGATCGATGCGAGGCGTGTGGCTGATAGCGCGGCACGCCTCAACTCAGCACAATCCCTCCGCAAACGTTTAGCGACTGTCCCGTGACAAAGGCCGAGGCATCGGAGGCCAGGAACACCGCCGGTCCTGCCACGTCTTCGGGTTGGCCGAGGCGGCGAAGAGCGGTGATGTCCACCCATTTTGCGACATTGGCTTTGTCGCTGAGGTTCGTGCGACCCATGTCGGTCACGATGATGCCTGGGCAGAGACAATTGGCCGTGATCCCGTTTGCGCCGACTTCCTGGGCCAGCACGCGGGTAAAGCCCATCACGGCGGCCTTCGAGGCCGAATAATGAGCCTGGAGCGGCGCCCCATGCTTGCCGCCAATCGAGGCGATGTTGACGATCCGGCCATAACGGCGGGCCCGCATATGAGGCAGCAGCGCCTGGGTGACCAGGAAGGTGCCTTTGGCGTTCACATCAAGCACGGCGTCCCATTGCTCTTCTTCGAGATCCTCGACCGAGTTGGCGATGAGGATCCCGGCGTTATTGACCACGGCGTCGATGTGGCCGGCCGCCGCGATGGCCTCCGTTACCATCGCGGTCACCTCGGCCTTCCGGCTGACATCCGCATGCACCACGAAGGCGCGGCGCCCGCGGGCCTCGATCTCGGCCTTCACGGCGGCCAGGAAGACGGCCTGCCGATCGATGTCGTTGAGCACGAGATCGAAGCCTGCGTCGGCGAGGCCGAGCGCGATGGCGCGCCCGATGCCACGGCTCGATCCGGTGACGAGGGCGACCCGCCCTTTGGTTGAACCATCCATATCGTTGAGCTCCCCGGGACGATTGTTTGGGCCGCACGCACCAGCAGCCGTCGAAGCTGGGGGGTTACGTCGTCACCCCGTCAGAAAAACCTGATCTCGGCGCGCAGCACGGCGAGGCTGACGGCAGCGATCATCACGAGGCCGCGAACCTCGTTCTGCAGATAGAAGGGGGCACCGAGCAGGTTGAGGCCGTTGTCTAGCATGCCGATGATCACCACGCCCACGAGGGTGCCCTGCACGGTCGCGCGGCCCGGCTTAAACGCCGTCATGCCGAGGAACACGGCCGTCAGACTGTCGAGCAGGTAGGCGTCGCCCGCCCCGGACTGTCCGGTGCCCAGGCGCGCCGTCAACATAACCCCGCCCATCGCGGCTCCGAGCCCCGACAAGGCCAGGGCGGTGAGGCGGCAGCTGTTGACGCGAATGCCCGAAAGCCGCGCCGCCTGGATGTTGGCGCCCGTTGCCACCACGCCGCGCCCTAGGCGGGTCTTGTTGAGCAGCACGTAAAAGATGCCGACCACCAGCAGGGCGATGATCACCGGTACGGGAACGATGCCGAACACTTTGCCGGTCGCGATGTAGTAGAAGCTCTTGGGCATGGTGGCGTAGATCGAGTCGCCTTTCGTGTAGGCGTAGTTGAGCCCCAGGGCGATCGGCCCCATGGCCAGGGTGGCGATCAGCGACGGGATGCGCAGGCGCGTCACCAGCAGGCCGTTGACGACCCCGATGACCACGCCCGCCAGCAGCGCCAGGAGAATGGCGACGGCGACCGGCAGGCCCGTCCAGATCATGAGGCCGGCCACGAGCACGCCCGACAGGCTGGCGACCTGGCCGACGGAAAGATCGAATTCGCCGCTGGCGACCGCGAAGGTCAGACCGGACGAGATGATCATCAACACCGAGATCTGCACCAGGATGTTGCTGATGTTGTTGACCGACACGAAGCGGTCGCTGGCCAGGGCGAAGGCCGCGAAAATGACGAGCGCGGCCGCGACGGTGCCATAGCGGGCGGCAATCGCGCTCCAGTCCAGCCCGCCGGCGATGCGTGCCGGAGACGCTTTGCCGGGGGCTGGCGCCGCGGTCCCATCGGTGGCCACCATCAGTTCACCTCCAAGAGCAGTCGTTCTTCTGAGAAATCGGATCGGCCGAGGCCGGTGCCCAGCTTGTCGTCGGCGATGCAGTAGATACGGTCGCACAGCTTCAGCATCTCACCGAATTCGGCGCTGGTGATGATCACCGACGCGCCTTGTTCGGCGAAGCCGCGGATCAGCGCATAGAGTTCGGCCTTGCTCCCCACGTCCACGCCCTCGGTCGGGTTGTCGAGCAGCAGCAGGGGCGGCATCGCGGCCGGGTCATGCGCCATCCTCACCAACCATCGCCCGAAGGCGACCTTCTGCTGGTTGCCCCCGGACAGTTGCAGGACCTCCTGGGCCGGGCCGCTGCATTTCACGCTCAGCCGGCCAATCACGTCCCGGGCTGCGGCGAGCGCCTTGCCTTGCCGCATGAAGCCGAGCCTGCTCGTCTGGTCGAGCGAGCCCGTCATCAGGTTTTCCTCGACGGAAAGGCCGGGAAACAGCGCCTTTTTCAGGCGATTGTCGGCGATGAGGTAGATGCCGCGGGCCGTCGCTTCCTCGACACTGCGGGGCAGGTGGTCAAGGCCGTTCAGGGCGACCACGCCGCGACCGAGACCGGGACGTCCGCCCGCCATCGCCTCGATCAGGTCGGTCTGCCCAGCCCCGAGCACGCCGGCGACGCCCACGATCTCCCCGCGATGAACCGTCAGGTCGGGGACCTGCAGGGCGCCAACCGTGACGTCGGCGAGGTGGACGGCGATGGCGCCCGGGGTCGCGTGGCTCGTCCAGTCCTCGTCCTCGATGGTGCGCCCGACCATCTGGCGGATGACGGCGTCCGGGTTCGTCTCGCGCACCGCCCCGTCGTGAACCTTGATGCCGTCCTTCAACACCACGACGCGGTCGCAGTTCTCGAAGATCTCGTTGATGTGATGCGAGATGAAGAGGATCGCGAGGCCCTTGGCCTTGAGGTCGCGCAGGAAGCCGAACAGCTTGCGGCTCTCGTTGAGGGTGAGCGAGGCGGTCGGCTCGTCGAGGATCAGGAGGGACGGGTCACTCTTCAGCGCCTTCAGGATGTCGAGGATCTTGTTTTCGCCGATGCCGAGGTCGCCGCATTCGCGCTCGAGCGGGATGTCGACCCCGAATCGCTGGGCGAGCGCGCGGGCTTCGGCGACGAGGCGTCGATCCCGGATCAGGCCGAAGCGACGAGGCTCTTGCCCGAGCATGATGTTTTCGGCGGCCGTCAGGGTCGGGATGATGGCGACCTGCTGGTGAGCCACCGCGATGCCGGCCGCCAAGGCGTCGCCGACGGTGGCGAACGTGACGGGACGCCCGTCCACGCGGATCTCGCCCTCGTCCGTGCGTTGGGCCCCGCAGATGATCTTGACCAGCGTCGACTTGCCGGCGCCGTTCGCACCCACCAGGGCCAGCATTTCGCCACGCATGATGTCGAGGTCGACGTCCTTGAGGGCGACGGTTCCGCCGAATGTTTTGCCGATGGCGCGCGCACTCAGGCGCGGCTCCTTGGCGAGGTGAGCGTCCATGGTCCTGACCCTGCCTGCAACGGTGCGGATGGTTCATCCAACCGCACCGTGTCTCCCAGCCGTCGGGGCGGAGGGGCTCGACCCTTCCGCCCCGATGGCGCTCGTCAGGCGCGCATGCCCTTGAGAGCGCGGTCGCGGTAGATGTAGTAGAGGTCCGTCGCATCCCAGGTCGGCTTGCCGGCCTCGGGCAGGTTGACCCCCTGCACCAGGAGAGGCGCCGGGAACTCGACCGTCGGCACCGGCACGACTTCCTTGGCGTCGCGTCCCTTGCCGACGATCTCGTTGATCAGCCAGCCCGAATAGGCGCCCCAGATCTCGAACGCTTGCGCCACGGTCGCGACCAGCGGATATCCCGCCGTGCGCATCCGGTCGACCGCGGTCGGATGGCCGTCGGCGCCGACCACGAAGACCCTGTCCTGCATGCCGCGCGAGGCGATCACCTCGGCGGCCGCCATGGCGGGCTCGTCCCACGGGCACCAGATCGCGTCGAGATCATTGCCGTAGGTGGTCAGCCAATCGTTGACGGTATTCTGCGTGGTCTCGTAGAAGCCGCTGTACTGGATCACGCGCTCGTTCTTCAGCGAGATCCATTCGTTCTCCGACAGCACGGCTTTCATCACCTTGCCGCGTTTGCGCGTCCCGTGGTGGAAATTCGCCACGATGGCGCAGATGTTGGCTTTGTCCTTGGCCTTGGAGAGCAGGTTGTCGACCATGTATTGCGAGGTCTGGGATCCCATCACGAAGTTGTTGCTGGTGATGTCGGCGATGGCGGGCGACTGCCAACCAGAGTCCAAGCTGAAGAAAGGGATCTTGGATTTGGCGAGGTCTTCGAGCGCGCTGTGGGCCGCCGTCAGCGTCCCATAAAGCACCAGCACCGCATCGACCTTGGCGGTGATGGCGTCCTCGATCTGGCTGACCAACTGGCCAGGATCGCCCTTCGCGTCGGTCTGGGTCACCTTCCAGGCCTTGTCGAGTCCGGTGGTCTTCAGCCACTGCTGGAAACCGTCCCACGACCGCTGGTCGGATTGCGCCGCCATCTGCTGAGCCACCACGGCCACCGACAATGGCTTGCCGCCCGCCTGAGCGAATGCGGGGGTGCTGCCGAGCGTGAACTGGGCGAGTTGCGCGCCGCCCATGACGCTTGCCGCGCCGGCCAAGCCAAGACCGCCGAGCAGACTTCGTCTTGTCGGACCACGCGGATCTGTTTCATCTGTCATCCTGTTTTCTCCCTTTGGTCGTTTGAGGTTCGCCCCGGTATGTCCGGGGTCTCTCTTTTTCGATCGCCCCATCAGGTGAACAGCGCGACGAAGTCCTGCGGGCTGTCCCAGTGGGGCATGTGCCCGGCACCGCCGATGAGATGGATCGGCACGCCGCTGGGAACCTGCGCCACCTGGGTCCAGGGAATGATCCGGTCCTCCACCCCCCAGACGATCCGGGTCGGAGGGTCGAGCGACCGCAGATCGGGCACGATGTCGACCGCCTGGCGCCCATCCTCGACGAGACTTGCCGCCAGCCTCCTCAATCGCCCCTTGGCGAAGTCGGCGACCATGCGGTCGAGTTGCGGGCGCGACATCGGGGGCACTCGCCGGGCCAGACGCCGCAGGAGATGGGACAGCGCACCGGAGGAGCGGACGTTGGCGATGCCGGTGACGAAGTCGGCGTCGATCTCGCTGCCCAGACCTGCCGGCGCCACGAGGGTCAGGCGGGCGGGGCGGAGACCTTCCGCCACGGCCAGGACCGCGACGACCGCACCCATCGAATGGGCCACGAGGTGGCACCCCTGCAGGCCGAGCGTTCCGGCCAGCGTGAGGACCGCTACCGTCATGTCGCCGGGTGCGGCTGCCTCGATACCGGTCATGCCGTGTCCGGGCAGGTCGGGCGCGATGACGCGCAGGCCCTGACGGCTGAGCGCCGAGGCGAACCCGGCCCAAGTCGCCCCATCGGCGCTGAAGCCATGCAGGAACAGCACCGTCCCGCGCACGGTCGTCGTCGGCGTCCATTCTCGATAGGCGAGCCGTCCCTCCGGCAGGTCGAGGAACAGGACGCCTGGAGTTGTCACCTCGGCCCTGATACCCGACCCTTTTTCCTGGGCGTCGAGCACGGCTCTGACGTCGCGCTGTTCGATGCGGCCGCGGCGGCCGCTGCCCGTGAGGGTGGCCAACGCCACGCCACCGGTCCGGGCGAGGCGGCGGGCAGGCGGGGTCGCGCGCAAGCGCTGGCTCGGCGCATCGGATGGTTGCGCGATCGCGGCGCTTTCCGGCGCCGGGTTGCTCGCGGGCCCGGCCGCGGCCGGCGGCGCCAGGCTCCCCGACGAAGCAGGGC
>CALMOK010000118.1 GCA_937871825.1 uncultured Alphaproteobacteria bacterium | reverse complement strand
CTGTTCACCCAGCCCATCTCCTTCGTGGGCCTGCCGGTCGTGACCGTGCCGGTCTGGCTGGAGGGAGCGGATTTGCCGATCGGCGTCCAGGTCATCGGTCCAGCCTGGGGGGAGGACAAGGTGCTTCGGGCCGCCAAGGCGCTGGAAGCGGCCGGGTGTTGCCGCGCGGCAGTTGCCAGCCTCGGGAACTGACGCCGTTCAGGCCGCCAGCACCCCCGCGTCGCGAAGCGCCCGCAGCAGGGGAAGCATCGGCAATCCCATGACCGTCGACTGGTCGCCCTCGATCCGCTCGAAGAGGTGGATTCCCAGGCCTTCGAGCTTGTAGGCGCCCACGCTGTCGCCGACGCTTTCACCCGCGGCCGCGACGTAGCGGTCGATGAAGCCAGCCGACAAGGGCCGCATCGTCATTCGGACGGTTTCCACCGTTTGGAACAGGATCGTGCCGTTCCGCACCAGCGCGATGGCGGAATGCAACAGGTGGGTCCGCCCTGCGAGACGGCCGATCTGCTCGCGCGCCGCCGCCAGGGAGGCCGGCTTGTGCAAGGCCTCGCCGTCGATCGACAGGGTCTGGTCACCCCCCAGCACGAGCCCGGCCATCCCCTCGCCCCTGAAAGGCGAAATCGCCTTGGCCAGCGCCAACGCGGCCGCGACCATGTCGGATGACGCGCCTCGCGCGACGACGTCCCGCTCGACCGCGCGCTCGTCAACCGAAGCGGGACGAACCCGCACGGGGAGACCGGCGGCTTCGAGCAGGAAGCGCCGGGTCGCACTGCCCGACGCCAGGATCAAAGGATCGGGCGACAGCCAAAGGGCGGGGGCGGCGCTCATGCTTGAGCGATGAACTTCATGCGATGGACCTTGTGGAGATCGATGATGGCCGCCGCCGTCTCCTCGATGGACCGCCGGGTCACGTCGATGGTGGGCCAGCCGTTCTGGGCGAAGAGGCGGCGCGATTGGGCGATCTCCTCGGCGACCGAGACCCTGTCGACGTAAGGGGTTTCAGGTTCTGCCTTGAGCGACAGCAACCGGTTCTGCCGGATTTGGACGATCCGTTCGGGCGAGGCCAGCAGCCCCACCACGAGCGGGTTCTGGAGGGCAAAGACGGCGGGCGACAACGGCACGTGAGGCACCAGCGGAATGTTGGCGGTCTTAATGCCGCGATTGGCGAGATAGATGCTGGTGGGCGTTTTCGAGGTGCGGCTGACTCCAAGCAGAAGGACGTCGGCCTGCTCCAGCCCTTCGCCCACCTGTCCGTCGTCGTGCATCATCGTGAAGTTGAGCGCGTCGATTCGCTTGAAGTAGTCGGCGTTGAGGACGTGTTGCGCGCCGGGACGCGGGGTCGAGGCCGTTCGGCCCAGGTAGGAAGCAAATAGGTCGAGGATCGGATGCAGCACCGACAAGCATGGCGAACCGGATTCCCGGCAAGCCTCCTCGAGGCGGATCGACAGGTCCTTGTCGACCAGCGTGAACAGGACGATCCCGGGTGCGGCGTCGATGTCGTTGATCGCGCGATCGAGTTGCGCCCGACTGCGGATCAGCGGGTAGATATGCTCGATGGACGAAACGTCCTGGTATTGCGCCGAAACCGCCCGGCTCGCCGCGATCAAGGTTTCGCCGGTCGAATCCGACACGAGGTGCAGGTGGAAATAGCGGCGACCCACGGGTTCCCCTGCCTTGGAGCACGAACGGCGAAGGCGGTCCGGATCCGCCGCCGGGACGTTATCCCGGTGCCGCCGCCCCGCCTGTGGACAATAGGGGTTCGTTGGACACCAGGGAAGCCGTTCCCCCTGGCCGTCCCGGTTTGTCCGCCCAATCGTCAACAAGCCAGGGCCTGTGGGCTCGTTGCGACGCTGACGCCCCGGAGCGTGTGTTAGGGTCCTTGAAACGAGGCGCCATCCACAGGGCGGGCCGGCCGCATCGCCTTCCAGACGCTAAGGATTCGTTAAGTCCTCCACACCCGGCGTTAGCGTTTCGTTAAACTTTGAGGCAAATGCCACATGTGTTGACGAATTGTGAATGATTCGGGATGACGGTAGAGTCGTCCCCTAGAAGAAGACTCAAAAGAAGAGTCTAAAAAGGATTCTCTTTATTTGGACTCGAACGCTCATCGTCATGTTGCCTCCGGATCGGGCTCGCTGTTCCTGGATGTGCTCGACGGACGAAAGGCCGCTCATCCTCCCCTTTGGTTGATGCGGCAAGCCGGCCGTTACCTTCCCGAATATCGGCAGATCCGGGCCACCGCACCCTCATTCCTCGATTTCTGCTACAACCCGAAACTGGCGTCCGAAGCCACCATCCAGCCGATCCGGCGTTTCGGGTTCGATGCCGCGATCCTGTTCAGCGACATTCTGGTGGTGCCCGACGCCCTGGGGCAGGGGGTTTCCTTCGAAACGGGTCATGGGCCACGCCTCGACGCCATCTCCGACGAGGCCGGCTTCCTCCGCTTGAAGAACGAGGTCGACATGGGGCGGCTTGCCCCGGTGCTGGAAACGGTTGACCGGGTCAAGGCGGCCCTTCCCTCCGGCACGCCGCTGATCGGCTTCTGCGGGGCTCCCTGGACGGTGGCGAGCTACATGATCGCTGGTCGCGGTACGCCCGACCAGGCTCCCGCCCGCCTGTTCGCCTACCGCAACCCGGCCCTGTTCGGCCAATTGATCGCGCGCCTCGTGGAAGCCTCGGTCACCTACCTCGCCGCCCAGGTTGGGGCGGGCGTCGACGCGGTGCAGATCTTCGACAGTTGGGCTGGCGTGCTGCCGAGCCTCGAATACGAGCAATGGTGTTTGCGGCCCGTCCAGGCCATCGTGGCGGGGTTGCGAGCCCGCTGCCCCGACGTGCGGATCATCAGTTTCCCCCGGGCGACGGGCCGTCAGCTCATCCAGGCGGCCGAGGGATCCGCCACGGTCTTGGGACTTGACACCAGCGTCGACGTCAAATGGGCCCATCGGGTCATGCCCAAAACCCTGCCGTTGCAGGGCAACCTCGATCCGCTCGCCTTGCTGGCCGGCGGGGACGGGCTCGACCAGGCCATCACCCGCATCCTCGGTGCCTTCGCGGACCGTCCGCACGTGTTCAACCTCGGCCACGGCATCTTGCCCGAAACGCCGATCGGCCATGTGGAGCACCTGGTGCGGCGCGTGCGCGGCGGCGGGTAACGGGAAAAGCTTAGGCGCGACCGTCATTGTGCGGTATGGACGGCGGCGCCCGCTTCACATTCCCAAAACCTGTCGGACCGATGTTCTATCTCTGGATCAAGGCCTTGCACGTCGTCAGCATGGTGGCCTGGATGGCCGGCATGCTCTACCTGCCGCGCCTTTTCGTTTACCACGCCGAGGTCGGGCCGGGGACGCCGCAGTCCGAAACCTTCAAGGTGATGGAGCGGCGCCTGCTGCGCTTCATCCTGACGCCGGGCCTCCTCGCCGTTTGGGTGACCGGGCTTTGGTTGGCCTTCGAGTCGGGCTACTATCAGGCGGGCTGGCTTCACGCCAAGCTTCTCCTGGTGATCCTGATGAGCGGCGTGCACGGTTTCCTTGCCGCCTCCACGCGGCGCTTCGCCAACGACGCCAACCCGCGCCCGGCCCGGTTTTTCCGCATCGTCAACGAGATCCCGACGGTGCTGTTGATCGGGATTGTGGTGCTGGTCATCGTTAAGCCGTCCTTGTCGATGTAGAACGTCGGCTCGTCGTCCGGGCTGGTTTTGGACGCACACAACGGAAACAGCTTTGCCCGAGTTCGAACTCCTGCCACCCGTGCCGGCGACGCCGTCCAAATCAGCCGGACTCGGCTGGTCGAACCTTATCTGGCCCGTCATCGGGGTCGGGGCGGTGGCCCTGTCGCTCTGGCTGCTGGTGCGGGAACTGCGGGGCCTGTCGCTTTCCGAGGTCGAGCACGCCGTCGCGGCCATCTCTTCGAGCCGATGGGCGCTCGCCATTGGCTGTACGCTCGTCGCCTATCTGGCGCTCGCCTGGTATGACCGCATCGCGCTCGCGCATCTCGGCTTCAAGCTGCCCTGGCGCTTCATTTCGGCGGTGTCCTTCACGACCTATGCGCTGTCGCACAACATCGGCATGTCGATGTTCTCCGGCGCCATGGTGCGCTACCGCGCCTATTCCACCAAAGGGTTGACGCTGGCGGAGGTCGGCATCCTGGTGGCCTTTTGTTCCTTCACCTTCGCGCTCGGCACGGCCCTGCTGGGCGGCGTGGTGTTCCTGGCAGAGCCTGACATCCTCGCCGGCCTTTTCCACCTGCCGCAAGGAACGGTGCGCCTCGTGGGCGGCGGGTTCCTGGTTCTGGTCGCGCTTTACGTGGCGGGATCGGCGTTCAACTTCCCGCCTTTAACGATCGGCACCTTCAAGCTGGTTTATCCACGCCTCAACATCACGCTTCGCCAACTCGTGGCCGGACCGTTGGAATTGCTGGGTGCGGCCGGCATCATCTATTGCGCGCTGCCGGCGGCCGAAAATCCCGGCTTCCTGATCGTTCTCGGGGTATTCCTGGCCTCCTTCTCGGCGGCCCTGCTCAGCCATGCCCCCGGCGGTCTAGGCGTCCTCGAGGTCGTTTTCCTGAAAGCCCTGCCGGACATCCCCAAGGCAGATGTCCTGGCGGCGCTGCTGGTGTTCCGGCTGCTTTACCTGCTGGCCCCGCTTGCCTTCGGCATTGTAGCGGTGGTCCTGTTCGAGCGGTCCCGGCTGGCGTCCGGCCTTCCCGAAAGCGCCGCCTGACCGCGACAGGGCTTCAAGCGCGGCCGAGCCATCGCACCAGACGGTCGGCAACCTCGCTGATCTCAGATGGCTGCCGGGCGAAGCAGATGCGCATGAAGCGCTCGCCGCCTCGCCCGAAAGCCGTGCCGGGGGCGAGGCCCAGGCCCGCCTCGTCGACGAGCCGCAGCGCTAGCCCTCGCGTGTCGTTCTCGCCCTCGATGCTGCCGAACAGGTAGAAGGCGCCGGTCGGCTTGGCGAAGCTGACGCGCCCGGTGGCGAGCAGCGCGTCGCACAGGATGTCACGACTAAGTTTGGCGCGTTCGACCTGTTGGGCGAGATGGTCGCTCCCATGCTCGATCGCCATGATGGCGGCGCGCTGAACCGGGACGGCGACGCCCGACGAGGAATATTGAACAAGGTTTTCGATGATGCCGCCAAGCTGCTCGGGCGCTTCGAGCCAGCCGACGCGCCAACCCGTCATAGTCCAGTTCTTGGACAGGGTCTGGGCGAACAGGACCCGGTCGTCAGGTCGCATCACGTCGTGAAACGAAGGGGCACGCTCGCCGTCGTAGACGAAGCGTCCGTAAATCTCGTCGGCGATGATCCAAAGGTCGTGACGACGCGCGAGTTCCAGCACGGCCTGGAGGTCCGGGACGGTTGCCGTCCAGCCGCTCGGATTGGCCGGCGAGTTGATCACGATGGCACGGCTGCGCGGCGTCAATGCTCGTGCGATGTCGTCGATAT
>CALMOK010000117.1 GCA_937871825.1 uncultured Alphaproteobacteria bacterium | reverse complement strand
GCGTTACCGTGGCGGACAATCCTTCTATGTCTGCCCGCGCATCGAGGATCTCGAGGAGGCGTCGGCCTTTTTGCGCCAAAGCGTGCCGGAGGTGAAGTTCGTCATGGCGCACGGCCAGATGGCGGCGAGCGAGCTCGAGGCCAAGATGACGGCTTTCTACGAGGGACAGTATGACGTGCTGCTGGCCACAGCCATCGTGGAGTCCGGCCTCGATATCCCGCAAGCCAACACGCTGATCGTCAACCGCGCCGACATGTTCGGCCTCGCCGCCCTTTATCAGTTGCGGGGTCGCGTCGGCCGCTCCAAGACGCGCGCCTACGCGGTGTTCACCTATCCGACCAACAAGGCCCCGACCCAACAGGCCGAAAAGCGCCTCAAGGTGCTGCAATCGCTGGACACGCTCGGCGCGGGGTTCGAGCTTGCCAGCCACGACCTCGACATCCGTGGCGCCGGCAACCTGCTCGGCGACGAGCAGTCGGGCCATATCAAGGAAGTCGGCTTCGAACTCTACCAGCAGATGCTGCGCGACGCGATCGACGCGCTGCAGGCCGGCGCCACGGAAGAGTTCGTCGAGGAGGCCTGGTCGCCGTCGATCACCGTTGGTGTTCCCGTCACGATCCCAGAGCTTTACGTCGCCGACCTCAGTTTGCGGTTGAGCCTTTATCGCCGCCTGTCCTCGCTCGAAACCGACGATGAAATCGGCAACTTCGGCGCTGAACTGATCGACCGCTTCGGGCCGCAGCCCGACGAGGTGCGTCAACTCCTGACACTGATGCAGGTCAAGGCGCTGTGCCGTCGCGCCCACGTCGAGAAGGTGGATGCCGGCCCCAAGGGGGTCGTCATCGCCTTCCGGGACAATTCCTTCGCCGATCCGGCCGGTCTCGTGCGCCTGGTCCAGAAGGAGGGGCCCCGCGCCAAGGTACGCCCCGACATGCGGGTCGCGTTCATGCGCGACTTCGACACACCGGAAGCGCGGCTCGAAGGGACGCGCGTGATCCTGCGTGCTCTGGTGGGCATAGCCGAGAAGAAGGCGGCCTGACGCGGCGGCGCCGAGCGCGTCAGGGCGCCTTGCGCCACCAGGTCTCGATAGGCGCGCTGTTGGACAGGCCGAACAGCGGGACGTGATCCGCGTGGGCGATCTTGGCCGAGTAGGCCACCCACTGCTCGTTCGAGTGGAACAACGGGATGACATAGAAGCCAGACAGCAGAACCCTGTCATAGGCGCGAACCGCCGCGATGAAATCTTCGTTGCTTTCCGCCGACAACAGGGCGGCGATCATCGCGTCGATGGCGGGCGAGCGGGCTCCCGCGAGGTTGAAGGAGGCTTCCTGCCCGGCGCTGGCCGAACCCCAGCGCGAACGCTGCTCGGCTCCCGGCGAAGGCGAAGCCGTCCAGGTGCCGAGCATCATGTCGAAATCGAACGACTGGCGCCTCCGCTGATACTGCACCTCGTCGACGGTTCGCACCTTCGCGACGATCCCGATCCGGGCCAGATTCTCCGAATAGCTCAGCGCGAGGCGCTCCTGGCGGCGATCCGTCACCATGATCTCAAAGGTAACCGGCCGGTGATCGTCGGTTGAGACCAGCGTTCCATTCTCGATCCTGTAGCCGGCCGACGCGAGCAGCGCGAGAGCGTCGCGCGCGGGCCTCCTGTCCCGTCCGGATGCGTCGGTCACCGGCGGCTCCCAGGTGCCGGCGAGGATATCGGGCCGGACCGCGCCCGGAAAGGGAGCCAGGAGGCTTCGCTCCTGCACGCCGGCCGGCCGGCCCGTCGAGGCGAGTTCGCTGTCGGCGAAAAAGCTGTTGGTGCGGTGGAACAGCCCGCCGAACAACGTCGCGTTGATCCACTCGAAGTCGAACAGCCCGCTCAGGGCTCCACGCACGCGGACATCGGCGAACATCGGCCGTCGCGTGTTGAAGGCGAACCCTTCCATGCCTTTCGGCAGGCCGGAATGCAGCGTCGCCACGATGAGGCGCTTCTCGCGCACCGCGGGCACGTCATAGCCGGTGAGCCACCGCGTCGGATCGGTTTCGAGGCGATAGTCGCAAAGGCCGGATTTGAAGGCCTCGAACAGTCCGTTGGCGTCCCGGTAATAATCGATCGTGACGGTCTCGAAGTTGAACATGCCCCGCCTGATCGGCAGGTCGCCCGCCCAATATTCGGGGTTTTTTCGCAGGGTCAGGCGCTGTCCCGGCACCACGGCCACGATGCGGTAGGGACCAGTGGCCAGCGGCGGCGTCAATGTCGTGTCATCAAAGGCGGCCGGGTCGGTGTGCTGCTTCGAAAGGACCGGCATCAACCCGAGCGTCATCGGCATCTCGCGGTCACCAAGGCCCGCCAAGTCGAAGTGGACCGTGAGGGGATCGGGACTGTCAACCGCCTTGACAAGGCTAAAGGCGGCCCGCTGCTGCGGACGTCCTTTTGTCTTCAACAGGTCGAAGGTGAACAGCACGTCGTCCGCCGTCACGGGGGTGCCGTCCGAAAAACGGGCCTTCGGATTGAGGTGGAAGGTTACCGCATCCCGCGCCTCGTCGGTATCGATCGATTGGGCGATCAGGCCGTAGAGCGTGAAAGGCTCGTCCAGCGACCGCGTCATCAGAGTCTCGTAGACATTGGTGTTGAGGCCCTGGGCGGTCGATCCCGCCTTGAGGTTGAACGGGTTGAGGCTGTCGAAAACGCCGAGGTAGCACATGGCGAGGTGCCCGCCCTTGGGGGCTGCCGGATCGGTGTAGGGCAGGTGGTCGAAGTCGGCCGACAGGGCGGGCGCGCCGTGCATGGCGATCGAGGGCGCGGGATCGGCAAGGGCGGCAGAGGTGAGGTGAACCGTCACCAGGCCCAGCAGGCCGGACATCACGAAGCGCAGGCGAGTCATCTTCCGGCGGCCTTTGGTTTCGCGGCCCATGGAGGCGGCGGCGTTCAGCCCTCATATCGAACCAAACGCCGTGAGACCATCGAACCTGCGATGTTTGGCGTGAAACGAACGTCTGGCAATGATGTCGCCGACACGCTAAGGATCGCCGTCAACCTGTTGCCTCAATTAATCGTGAAGAGCAGGCCAGTTCCGGCTTCCCTGGCTGTCGCGTCCCTTGCAGCCGCGCGGGGCGGAGGACGCCGACCCTTAATCCGGCATGCATTGCAGCCAGCCATCGTTGAAGGACGTCGTCATGCCATTCCATCCGACGCGGACCCAAGCCGTCGCCACCATCCTCTGCCTTGGCCTTGCCGGACAGGTCGCACTTGGCGGCGCGGCCATGGCTCAGGCCGCCAAGCCGGCCGCCCCGGCGCCACAAGGTCAGGCTCCCGCGCAGGGTGGGGCTCAGCAGGCGCAAGGTCCCGTCAAGGTCGACCTCCAGCCGGCCCAGCCGGATTGGACCAAGGTCTGCGGCAAGGACCAGGGCGCCAACAAGGAAATCTGCTACACGACCCGCGACTTCGGCAGCGCGCCAGACCAGCCACCGGCGATCGCGCTCGCCGTCTACGATGTGAAGGGCGAAGACACGCGCATCGTGCGTCTGCTGATGCCCGTGGGGCTGCTGCTCAAGCCCGGCTTCCGCTTCTCGATCGACAAGGGACCCCAAACCGAAGGAACCTTCGAGATCTGCATGCCGAATGGCTGTTTCGCCGAAGCCAAGGTGAAGGGCACGACGATCGACACGCTGAAGAAGGGAACGACCCTCAACGTCGCGGTCAAGAACTCGGTCAACAACGAGGTCGATTTCACACTGCCGCTGGCTGGTTTCGGCAAGGCCTTCGACGGCGCGCCGATCGACCCGAAGGTGCTGGAAAAGCAGCAGCAAGACCTACAGGCCCAGCTCGAGGCCAAGGCCAAGCAGCAGCGGCAGCAGCTCGAACAGCAGCAAAAGGCCGGTACCCCGGCGGCAACCCCCGCACCTGCCGCGCCGGCTACCCCTGCCAAGTGACCGAGGCGCGGCGCGAGCCCTGCACAAAGCCCTACCTGATCCATCCAGGTAAGGCTTTGCCTTGAAGGGGGTCAGTTTCTCGGGATCGCCTTGGCTTCGTAGGCGCCGCTCGCCGTGCGAACAAACATCTCATCGATCTGCGCGTGGCGAAGCGGCTCTCCAGACGTGTCGGGCAGCAGGTTCTGCTCGGACACGTAGGCGATGTACTCGGTTTCGGTGTTCTCCGCATAGAGATGGTAGAAAGGCTGGTCCTTGCGGGGCCGCATGTCCTCGGGAATGGCCAGCCACCATTCTTCGGTGTTGGCGAACACTGGATCGACATCATAGATCACACCCCGGAAGGGGTATTTGCGATGCTTTACGACCTGTCCGATCCCGAATTTAGCCAACGCTGATTTCATGCGATCTACCATGGTGACGAACATAATCTTGCTGCGCTGAAAACGGCACTGCCCGCTGCGATATCCTTCGCGCCAATCCCGCGCTGCCGGGCTCCATTGGTTGACCGCCTTGGGTCATGACGCGCATGGAACGCTCCACGTCCCATTAACCTGTGCAACGCGAGACGCAACCCTTTCGCGCCACCCTCACGGGATTTGCCCCGCCGAGAACGTCGGCATGCACCAAGCGAGCCGTCAACCCTAGCGGCCGGACTGTTTGCACGTTACATGAAGGATGCGTGGCGGATACTCGACCGCCGGATGGAGAATGACATGCGTGCTTCGGCATCGCGTTTTAAAGCCGTATCCCTCACCGATGCCGCAGCGGCCCGCGTGCGCGAGATCATGGACGAGTCGGCTGGCGAGCTTTATGGCCTGCGGGTCGGCGTCAAGAACGGCGGATGCGCCGGGATGTCCTACACGATGGAATTCGCCGATGCCCCGCAGCCGCATGACGAGATCGTGGAAGACAAGGGCGTGCGTGTGCTGATTGATCCGAAAGCCATCCTGTTCCTGCTTGGAACCAGCATGGATTTCAAGACCGACAAATTGTCGTCCGGCTTCGTTTTCAACAATCCGAACCAGACGTCGGCCTGCGGATGCGGTGAAAGCGTCGCCATCACACCGGCCAATGCCGAATTGGCTACACAGCTCGAATAATATGGTCGTCGAAACGACGGACAAACAATGTCCGTCGCGGGGATAGAATTCAGGACCTTTTAGGGTCGACCATCCGCCTATTTCAGTTTGACCGATCGTAGCAGGAACGACGGGACATGATCCCCAAGCCCAAGTACCGGCCGGTCGTCGTCCTCGCGGTTTGCACGCCGTGAAGGCGGGATGTCGCGCGGCATCTCGCGCGGCGGCACATCACGGGGAGGTCGTGTCGAGCGAGCGGCCGGTGTTGCGGACGACGCGGGTCTGGCAGGCTGGGGCCGAGCTTCGACGACTGGCGCATCAACGGGAGCGACTGGCACGCGAACAGTAGCTTCTCGGGCTGTTCGGGTGCGACGTGACCGGCTTTCACGTCCGGCGCTCGGCCTTTCGCCGCCCCGGGATGCACCACGGCCTCGCTCGGCCGGCATGTCGTCGGCGTCTCCGTCGGGAATCTGATCGGGCATTGCGCCGGACCAGACGATCTTGCGCTCGATGAGTTTTTCAATGTCGTCGATGTATCGCTGATCGCTCTTCGTCACGATCGACAAGGCCGTTCCCAACTTGCCGGCCCGGCCCGTACGACCGATCCGATGAACGTAATCCTCGGCGTGGGTGGGAACGTCGAAGTTGAACACGTGACTGACATCCGGGATATCCAAGCCCCGGGCTGCGACATCCGAGCAGACCAGAAGCGACACATCGCCGTTTCGGAAAGCTTCGAGCGAGGTCATTCGAGCCCGCTGATCCATGTCGCCGTGCAGCGCGCCGACTGAGAAGCCATGCTTCTCAAGCGATTTGCTGAGAAGCGCCACGTCGCGCTTGCGATTGGAGAAGATGATCGCGTTCTTGAAATTGTCCGCACCACGGATCAGTTGCCGGAGCGTTTCGCGCTTGGCCGAACCCGGGGCCGAGGCGACGAGGCCTTGCGTGATGGTCTCGATGGTCGAGGCCGCGCGCGCAACCTCCAGCCTAACGGGATTATGGAGGAATTGCTGCGTCAGCCGGGTGATTTCCGGCGCCATGGTGGCCGAGAAAAACAAGGTCTGGCGCGTGAACGGGACCAGCTTGCAGATGCGCTCAATGTCGGGAATGAAACCCATGTCGAGCATCCGGTCAGCTTCGTCGATCACCAGGATCTCGATGCCGGTCAGGAGCAGCTTGCCGCGCTCGGCAAAATCCAGAAGACGCCCTGGCGTCGCGATCAGCACATCGGCGCCGCGCGTGATCTTGGCCTCCTGGTCGGCGAAAGACACGCCGCCGATCAGCAACGCGACGTTGATCTTGTGGTTGACGCCATAGCGAACGAAGGATTCTTCCACTTGTGCCGCCAGTTCACGTGTCGGTTCCAGGATCAAAGTCCTGGGCATCCTCGCCCGGGCCCGCCCTTGTTCCAAGCGTGACAGCATCGGCAATGTGAAAGCCGCCGTCTTTCCCGTCCCGGTCTGCGCGATGCCGAGAACGTCGCGTCCGGCCAGCGCGTGGGGAATGGCTTCGGCCTGGATGGGCGTCGGCATCTTATAACCGGCAGCCTCGATCGCCTTGAGGACCTTCTCGCTCAAGCCAAGTTCATTGAAATTCATCGAGTCATCTTACAAACAGAGAACGATAACGGGAACACAGGCTAACCATAGACATGGTTGCAGTCGCGTTCATCGTTTGACACCCGAAGATCGCGCTTTGTTCTACTCGTCACATCCACTTAAGACTTAATCGACGCAAGTCAACCGTTGAACAACCAGCGTTCGGCCAACACCACGTTGTTCCCGCTATATATCGACAAGGTCGGCCGCCGCCGGGGCGCGTTCCTGGATGAAGGCGAACCTGGCCTCGGGCTTGTTGCCCATGAGCCGCTCCACCGCGCTCGCCGTTCCGTCGCGATGGTCCGGTGCGATCATCACCTGAAGCAACGCCCGCTTACCCGGGTCCATCGTGGTTTCCTTGAGGTCGCGCATCGGCATCTCACCAAGGCCCTTGAAGCGGGAGATCTCCACGCGGCCCTTGCCGCCCATCTTGGTGCGGATCAGTTCGTTCTTGTGACGGTCGTCCCGGGCGTAGATCGACTTCGTGCCCTGCGTCAGGCGGAACAGGGGCGGGACCGCGAGGTAAAGATGCCCGTCGTCGATCAACTTGGGCATTTGTCGGTAGAAAAAGGTGATCAGCAAGGACGCGATGTGGGCGCCGTCGACGTCGGCGTCCGTCATGATGATGACCTTGTCGTAACGGAGTTCGCCCGCCTTGTAGTGTGACCCCGTTCCGCATCCGAGGGCCTGCGCCAAGTCGGCGAGTTGCTGGTTGCCGGCCAGCTTGTCCTTTGTGGCATTGGCAACGTTCAGGATCTTTCCGCGAAGCGGCAACACCGCCTGAGAAGCGCGGTCGCGCGCCTGCTTGGCCGATCCGCCCGCGGAGTCGCCTTCCACGATGAAGAGCTCGGAGCCCTGGGCCGAGTTGTTCAAGCAATCGGCGAGCTTGCCAGGCAGGCGGAGCTTCCGCGTCGGGGTCTTGCGGGCGACGTCCTTTTCGGCCCGCCGTCGCTGCCGATCCTCCGCCCGCTCGACGCACCAGTCGAGTAGCTTTTGCGCCTGCGACGGCGCAGCGGCGAGCCAATGATCAAAGGTGTCTCGTAAGGCGGCATCGACGAGCCGGGACGCTTCGAGCGATTGCAAGCGCTCCTTGTTCTGCCCCTGAAACTCCGGTTCTCGCAGGAACACCGACAGCATGGCGGTACATCCCTGCATCACGTCGTCGGCCGTGACGGCGGCGGCCCTCTTGGTCTGCCCGATCCGCTCGGCATGGTCCTTGAGGACGCGAAGGAGGGCGGCGCGCATGCCCGCCTCGTGGGTTCCGCCGTTGGGTGTGGGGATGGTGTTGCAGTAGGATCGAACGACGCCGTCGTCGTCCGACACCCAGGACACCGCCCATTCCACCGAGCCATGCCCGCCGGGCTTGTCCAGCTTGCCGGCGAAAGGCTGCTCGGTCACCAGGGTGCGGCCTTCGACCTCGCCGGCGAGGTAATCTTTCAAGCCTCCCGGGAAGCGAAAGGACGCTTCCGCCGGAACGGCCGAGCCCGCTCCGATGCGCTCGGGAGCGCAGCGCCAACGGATTTCGACACCGCCGAACAGATAGGCTTTGGACCGCGCCATGCGGAGCAGCCGGGCCGGGTCGAGCTTCACGGCCTGCCCGAATATGGTGGCATCCGGCCGGAACCTGATGCGGGTTCCGCGCCGGTTCTGGACCCGACCAACGGTTTCCAGCGGCGTGACGGCCGACCCGCGCTCAAAAATCTGCCGGTAAAGCGTCTGACCGCGCGCGACCTCGACCTCAAGGCGGTCCGACAAGGCGTTGACGACGGAAATGCCGACGCCGTGCAGCCCGCCCGACGTTTGATAGGCGCCCGAATCGAATTTGCCGCCCGCGTGCAGCACCGTCATGATGACCTCGAGGG
>CALMOK010000116.1:7434-12043 GCA_937871825.1 uncultured Alphaproteobacteria bacterium | reverse complement strand
AGAGAATCACAACATCAATCCCGCTGCAAGGCCGACTTGCTCAGAGTTTCCTTAACATGATTGGCGTAGCGTCCGTCTCACTCGCCGAAGGGCGGGTCGAGGCGTCGAAACCTCGTCTGTTAGATCTCGGTCGCAAGACCGCCGGTTGCTCCTTTGCGACCGGGTGGCGGGCGCGCATGTCCAGGCCACCCGGCTAAAGGCGTCCGCGCTCGTCTAACAGCGGGTTTCGAACATCCGGTCACCAAGGACCGGCGTCGCCTCGATAACGAAGGGCGACGCCGCCGGTGATGCGGTGCGCCCCGCCGTAGGGGTCGCGTGATATGTCGATGGAAGCCCAACCGCCGCCTCCGCCACATGCCTTGCGATGCTTCTGCATCTGACGGCGTAGCCTGCCGCGCGTCAAGCGCGGCAACTCAGGAACATCGACGATCGACGCAAGCGGCGCCGGGACCTCGTCTCGGCGGACGGCGGCGTGCGCCATCATCCAGGAGACCGACATGAATTCGAACATCGCTACCATCGCGGCGGCCGCGCTGCTCGTGACGCTGCCGTCGTGCGGAAGCTCCGCACCGCCGAAGGGAGGAACAGCAGCGGCATCCGCCGGCCCGGCGGTTTCCGCCGCAGCCGCGCCATACCGCATGTCTGGTGCGGCGCTGATGATGACGCCTGATCAGGTTCGGTCGGCTCTCGAAGCCGCCGGATACAGGTGGAAGCCGGATGATCACGGCACTCATCTGATGCCTCCGTTCGATGTGCAGGTGGAGGAGCGCATCACTGGGAAGGCGGTGGCGCATCCGACGGACGAGCCGCACATCCAGCCTTGGACCAAGGGGCGCGAGACGCTGCGCGTGACATACGGGGCCTTCCCCGACGGTCCTCGAGCGGTCTGGTATCACTGGGAGACCGAGGACCCGTCGCCGTCCGCCGACGAGATCCAGGCGACGCTGGCGAAGCGCTACGGTCCAGGTTGGCGTCTGAAGCCGTTCCTGTCGCCGATTTGGTGCTCGCCGATGCCGTGCTCCGCCGCATCCGCGACGCTCAACCCGGTCGGTCGTCAGATCGACCTGACGGCACCAGCAGCACTGAGCGGCGAACGCGCCGACTACGACCGGATCGAGGCGGCGGCGCGTGCCCGTCAGGGCGACAAGCATGGCTCGTTCTGAGGAGAGCCGGCCGGGCGGCGGCCTCGATCCGCTGCCGATATTCGCGGAGATCGGATGATGGGATTCATTCTGGGCTTCGTGCTGGGCAGCCGCGGACCGTCAGACTCGTTCTGGCGCGGCCTGTTCCTCATGCTGGCGTGGGGGCTGCCGCTCGCCTTCGGCAAGCTCGTCGCCGTGAACGTGGCGCCGTCGCTATATGTCCCGGCGTCGCTTGCGGCGTATGGCGCCATGATCGCGTTCACGCTGCACAGGCCGGCGACGTCGTCGCTGAAGCTAGGGCTGGTCGACGGCGCGATCATGTGGTCGCGGTTGATAGTCATCGTATTCGCGGTCGGCGCGGTCTGGAACCTGTCCGATGCGGGGTTTGTGCTCTGGCGAACGGATCGCGGCATGTGGCGCGACCTCGCCTGGTGCGGGGCGGCCGTCGCGTTCGAGCTGTTCATCCGCTGGTGGATCCGACGCGACGTGACCCTGCGCAACGTCGTGTTCGACTGAGGACCGCGGTGCGCTACGTCTCGGTGATGGCCTGCCGGTTGAATTGCCGGGTCCGACGGTGCAGCATCGTCGCATGATCGAGTTCGTGCTGCACGCGTCGAGGGACGGCGTCTCGCTTCCCCTCGTGATCCTGACGTTCGCTTCCACAGCGGCGGCCAGGCGGCATGCGTTCGAGATGATCGAGTCTGAAGGACTGGACGCCGTCAGGCTGTGGGCGGGCAGCCGCGATGTGATCGAGGTCCGCCGGCCGGTGCTGCCGAAACCGGTGTCGCCGACGACATCTGCGGCGCACGAGCGGGCCGACCGGATGCTGTCGCGGCGGGCCGACGGACTAACAATTCGCGCTGTCGCCGAGGAGTTCGGCCTAAGCCGTGATCATGTCGCCGAGCTTCTCGCCTCGGCAGCCCGCCGTGCGGAGATGCGCCAGACGCAGCCGAACCGAGCTGTTTTGTCCAATCGGGCGATGCAGGCCGTCCGGTATCTTGTCGAGGAAACCGAGACGGACCCGGCCGAGCGTGACGCACTGCTGCCTGCGAGGGTCGCCGAATTCACGCGAAGAGAAATCGAAAGCGTCCCGAACATCGGAAAAGGGACGTTGGCCGAGATTGAGGCGTGGCTTTGGGAACGAGGGCTGACGTTGGCCTAGCGGCCCGCGCGCCTCGAAGCCATGAATTCGTGATTGCCGGGCGCCACCGGCGCCGCTGTCGAGCGTGCCTTGCAGCCTCAGGCAGCCTCCGTCTCGCGGTTGGCCGCGACCGTTGGGCTGTCCGCCAGAAGATCGATCAGCATGGCGCGCAGACGGTCCCGACGTACGGCGCGGAATCGTCCCACTGGCAGCACACGCGATCCCAGCAATGTCAGAATAAGACCGGTCCGAATGTCACTGCAAGGTTGTGGCAGCGTTACCGGCGGGCGTGGTGGAGCTGAGCGGAATCGAACCGCTGGCCTCTGCAGTGCGATTGCAGCGCTCTCCCATCTGAGCTACAGCCCCAACGTGGCGGGAACCTAGTGGCAGCCACGGGGGCTGTCAACGCCGGACGTGGGGGCTGGGCAACGGCATCCGGCGCAACGCCTGCATGGCGCCAGCAAGGCATCAAATCCAGGTCCTTGGGGTTAAGTGGGGGCGTTTCGCTAACCGTTCGGCGCCAGGGAGCTTCTCGATGGGTCCTGCCCCAAACACGCGGGTCGGCGTTCCTGACCGCGGGTTCCGCGCCAGGATCGTTGTGCTTTACGGTCTGCTGATTGGTGCCAACCTGGCGGCCTGGGCCTGGGCATTTGCCACCTTTCACGCCTACCCGCGCCAGCTCGACATGGCCTTCCTGGCCTACAGCTTCGGGCTGCGTCACGCTTTCGACGCCGATCACATCGCGGCGATCGACAACGTCACCCGGAAGCTGATGGCCGACGGCAAGCGCCCGATCGGCGTCGGCCTCTTCTTCTCGCTCGGGCACTCGACCGTGGTGGTCGGGTTGTCGGTGGCCATCGCGGCGATGGCGGCAGCGGCACAGGATCGGTTCGAGGTCTTCCGGTCGGTCGGGGGAACGATCGGCACGCTGGTCTCCTCGACCTTTCTTTTCGCCATCGCGGCCGCCAACCTGGTCATCCTGGCGTCGGTGTTCAGGATGTTTCAGGACGTCAAGCGCGGCGGACGCCTCATCGAGGAAGACCTCGACCGGGTGTTGCGCAGCCGGGGCTTCTTCGGTCGGCTTCTCCGCCCGCTTTACGACATCATCCGCCGAAGCTGGCACATGTATCCGCTCGGCCTCCTGTTCGGGCTCGGCTTCGACACCGCCACGGAAATCGGCGTGCTCGGCATGTCGGCGACCCAGGCCAGCCAGGGGCTGTCCGTCTGGTCGATCCTGGTGTTTCCGGCCCTTTTCACGGCCGGCATGACGCTGGTCGACACCACCGACAGCATCCTGATGCTGGGCGCCTATCGCTGGGCCTTCATCAAGCCGATCCGAAAACTGTATTACAACATGACGATCACGCTGGTGTCGGTCGTGGTTGCCATCCTGGTGGGCGGCCTCGAGGCGCTGGGGCTTTTGGCCGACAAGCTGCAGCTCGAGGGCGGCTTTTGGGACGCCGTCGGCCTCATCAACGAGAATTTCGGTCTCTTGGGCTATGCCATCGTGGGCCTGTTCGTGGTGAGCTGGGCGGTGTCCCTCGTGATCTACCGACTGAAGGGTTACGACAACGGGGCGGCGCCGGCACGCTGACGCCGCCCTGCCCCGGTATCACTCGGCGGCGATGGCCACGGGCCGCCCGCCGGCCTCGCCGCGACGCTCGTCGTTCGTTGCATCGTGCGACTCGCCGACCGACCGGTCGCCCGCCGCGACGAGGCGGCCGAAGATGCGGAGGAAGATCCGCTGGACGTCGTCGACCAGCACAAAGATCGCCGGCACGAAAACGAGCGAAAGCAGCGTCGACACGATCAGGCCGCCGATCACCGCGATCGCCATCGGCGAGCGGAATTCGCCGCCGATGCCCAGCGCCATCGCGCTCGGCACCATGCCGGCCGCCATGGCGATGGTGGTCATCACGATGGGCCGGGCACGTTTGCGGCCCGCGTCGATGATCGCCTCGACCCGGTCGACGCCGGCCGCCATCTCCTCGATGGCGAGGTCGACCAGCATGATGGCGTTCTTGGTGACCACCCCCATCAGCATCAGGATGCCGATCACCACCGGCATCGAGATGGGTTTCTGGAAGATCAGCAGTCCGAGGATCGCCCCGCCCACCGACAAGGGCAGCGAGAACAGGATGGTCAAGGGCTGCAGCACGCTGCCGAACAACAGCACCAGCACGGCCAGCACCATCATCAGCCCCGTTCCCATCGCGATGGCGAAGCCGGAGAAAACCTCATTCATGATCTCGGCGTCGCCCACCTGCGACAGCGTCACGCCCGGCGGCAGGTTGCGGGCGGTGGGCAAGGCTTGCGCTTTGGCGAT
>CALMOK010000116.1:938-7424 GCA_937871825.1 uncultured Alphaproteobacteria bacterium | reverse complement strand
TCGCTAAAGTATCAAGATTAGTAGCGCCCAGCGCGTCCGAGCCCTGCGTGTCGGCCTCGACGGCGATGCGGACGGAGCGGTCATAGCGCTCGATGGAGGTCGGGCCACGCCCGAGCGACAGGTCGGCCACAGCGTCGAGCGGCACGGCGCCACCTTTGACCGGCACCTTGAGGCTGCGCAGGAGGTCGATGTCGCCGCGCAACGGATCGGGCAGCTGGACCCTGATGGGGATCTGCCGCTCGCCGGTGGTGAATTTGGCGAGGTTCGCCCCGATGTCGCCGATGGTGCCGACCCGCACCGTCTGGGCGATCGCGGCGGTCGACACGCCGAGGTCGGCCGCCACGTCGGTGCGTGGCCGGACGCGGATCTCGGTGCGGTCCACCGGAGCCGTCGAGATCACGTTGACGAGGTGGGGTAGGCCTGCCATTTCGCGCTGAAGCTGGGCGGCCGTTTCGGTCACCACCGTCTGGTCGGGGCCGCCGATCACGAGGGCCACGTCGCGCTGCCCGTTGTCGCGCACCGCCCAGAACCGGATGTCAGGCTCGTCGCGCAGCAGGGCCCCGATGGCGATCTCGATCGCTTCCTGCGTCCGGGCACGCTGCGATTTCGGCGTGAGGGTCACGGTCAGCGTGGCGACCCGCACCTCCGTCTTGCCGGGCAGTTGCCGGCCACCGTCAACGAAAACGGAGGCGACCTCGGGCAGCGTGCGGATGCGGCGCGTCAGGTCGTCGGTGACCGCCATGGTGTCGGCGAGCCGCTGGCCGGGCGGCAGTTCGACCGCGAATTGCGTGCGGGCGTGATCCTCCTTGGGCAGGAAACCCGACGGCAGCAAGCTCGTCGAGGCGATGGAGGCCACGAACAGCGCCAGACCCGCCACGAGGGTCAGGTATTTGTAGCGCACCGAAGCCGTGACGAGGCGCAGGTAGACGCGCGTCACGGGTCCTTCGCGCTCCTCGTGCTGAGCATCGGCGCGCAGGAAATAGGCAGCCAGCATGGGCGTCAGCAAGCGCGCCACCAGGAGCGAGAAGAAGACGGCCGCCGCGATGGTGAGGCCGAACTGCTTGAAATACTGCCCGGCGATCCCGCCCATGAAGCTGACGGGAGCGAAGATCGCCATGATGGTGGCCGTGATGGCGATCACCGCCAGCCCGATCTCGTCGGCGGCTTCGAGCGCGGCCCGATAGGGCGTCTTGCCCATGCGGATGTGGCGGGCGATGTTCTCGATCTCGACGATGGCGTCGTCGACCAGGATCCCGGTCACCAGGGTGATGGCGAGCAGGCTGACGAGGTTCAGCGAAAAGCCCATGGCCTGCATGGCCCAGAAGGTCGGCAGCACCGACAAGGGCAGCGCCACCGCGGCGATCAGGGTGGCCCGCCAATCCCGCAGGAACAGGAACACCACCAGCACGGCGAGCGCGGCGCCTTCCAGCAACCCGTGCATCGCCGAATCGTAGTTCCCGACGGTGTTGACCACCGAGGAGTCGATCGGGGCAAGGCGAACCCCGGGATGGGCGCCCTGCAGGGCCTCGACCTTGGCCGCCACAGCTTCGGCGACCGACGCGTCGCTGGCGCCCGTCGCCCGCGTGATGGCGATGCCCACCACCGGCTGGCCGTCGAGCCGGGCGAAGGTGCGCGGTTCCTCGGCGGTGTCGACGATGCGGGCCAGTTCGCCGAGCCGTACCTTGCGGCCACCCGGCAGGACGATGGAGGTTTGCGACAATGTGTCGATGCTTTGCGCGCCGGCGAGCGTGCGGATCGACTGCTCCTGCCCGCCGAGTTCGCCCCGCCCGCCCGCCAGGTCTGCGCTTGTCACGAGAAGCTGGGCGTTGACGTCGGCGGCCGTGACCCCGAGCGCCATGAGCTGGTCGGGGGCGAGTTCGACGCGGATCTCGCGGTTCACGCCGCCCAGCCGCTCCACGCTGCCCACCCCGCGCACGCCCTGCAGCTGGCGGGCCACCACGTCGTCGACGAACCAGGACAGGTCCTCGGGCGTCATGGCGGGCGCCGACACGCCGTAGATCAGGATGGGCAGGCCCGCCACGTCGACCCGGCTGACGATCGGCTCGTCGATGGTGCGCGGCAGGTCGGCCCTGATCTTGGCGACGGCGTCCTTGACGTCGTTGAGGGCACGGTCGCTGTTGGTTTCCAGGCGGAATTCGACGCTTGTGCTGGTGGTGCCCTCCGTGATCGAGGAGGTGATGTGCTTGACGCCGCTGACGCCCGCCACCGCGTCCTCGACGCGTTTGGTCACCTGGGTCTGCAATTCGGAGGCCGCCGCTCCGGGCTGGGTGATGGTCACGGAAACGAGCGGCACGTCGATGTTCGGAAACTGCGTGATCGGCAGGGCGGCGAAGCCGAACAGCCCCAGGGCGAGCAGCACCACGAACAGGACGATGGAAGGGATCGGGGTCCGGATCGCCCAGGCGGACACGTTCAGGCGCATCGGTAATGGTCCATGGTGATGGGGCGGGCGGGGCGCGAAGGCGCCGGTGTGCCGCCTGTTAAAGCTTGGCCGAGAGTTCGGTCGACGGCACGACCCGAACGGCGTCGCCGGTGCGCAGGAAGGCCCCGGCCCGGGCCACCACGGCGTCCCCGGCGCGGACGCCCTCGGCGACCTCGACAAAACCGCCCGCCGTGAGGCCGGTTCGCACCTTGCGCTCGGTGACCTTACCGTCGACGACGACGAGGACGGTCGGGTTTCCGTCGCTGGAGTACAGCAGCGCGGCGAGCGGAACCGCGATGCCGGTGCGCCGCGCCACTTCCACGGTTCCGCGCGCGAAAGCGCCGATCCGCAGGCCCGGGCCAGGGTCGAGGGCGATGCGGACCTTGCCGAGCCGCGTGGCGCGATCGACCTCCGGGTAGATCACGCGAACGTGGCCGGGCAGCGGCGCGGTGCCGTCCCGGTCGATCAGGGCGGGCGCTCCCGTGGGCAACCGCCCCAGGCCGGTTTCATTGACCTCGCCTTCGAGTTCGACGATGCCGTGCGCGATGAGCCGGAACAAGGGTTCCCCGCCCGTCGTCGCGGTGGCGCCGACGCGGGCCGTCCGGCGGCTGACGATCCCGTCAACCGGCGCCCGGATCTCCGTCCGGGCCAGCCGGAGGTCGAGTTCGCCGCGCTGCGCCTTGGCTTGGGCGAGGTCGGCCTCCGCCATGGTCAGGCCGAAGCGGGCGGCGGCGAGGCGGCCCTCGGCGGAGCGCGAGGCGGCAACGCGCTGCTCGAGCGCCGCCTCGGTGCCGTTGCCGGATTTGCTCAAGGTCTGGGCCCGGTCGAGGGCGAGCTTCGCCTCGGTGGCGGCGGCGTCGGCCTGGTCGATCTGACTCCTGCCTTGGGCGAGGGCGGCGGTGGCCCGGGCCACGGCGGCAACGTTCTGCATCACCTGAGTATCGAGCGTTTCGCGGGACAGCCGAGCCAGGACCTGCCCCTTGGCGACCTGGTCGCCCTCCTCGACCAGAAGCTCCGTGATGCGCACGCCGTCGAGTTCCGGGGCGACCAGTACCTCGTCGCGGGGCACCAGCGTGCCCGATACCAGCGTCCGCTCGACCAGTTCGCGCGGCGTGGCCTCGATCACGCTGACCACCGGCAGGGCGGCACCGGGCTCGGCCGACAAGGAAGCGGATCCGCCGACGATCGTGACCACCAGCAGGGCCAGCAAGCTCCACCGGGAGCCGCGTGAAGGCGTTTTCATATGGTTTCCTCAACGTGGGAAGCGGCTCGAACGGGGTTGCCGGAGGGCATGAGCCGCCCTTCCAGCGCGGCGGCCACGATGGCCAGCAGTTCGGCCAAGCGTTGCTCGGCGTCATCGGGCACGGGCGACATGGCGCGCTTCACCATAAGGCCGCTCAGGTAGGCGATCACCAAGCCGGCCAGGGCCTGGGGGTTGGGCGAGCCGCCGTGATCCGCGGTTCGCGCCTGGATGACCGCGTCGAAAAAGGTTGCGAGCCGACCCTGGATCTCGACCTCGTAGGCCCGGGTCACGACGCCGACCGCCGGGTTTCGGGCCGCCTCGGTGCAGATTTCCAGCCAAAGCGCCGCCTTGGCGCGCCCGGTCCCGACGATCTGCCGCCGCATGAGGGCCGTGAACGACCCCATCAGGTCGCCGGGCGACAATTGCTCAAAGTCGTCGGCGACCTCGGCGCGATCGCGCGCGACCAGCCCCTCGACGAGGGCGTCCTTGGACTTGAAATACCGGTACACGTTGCCGACGCTCATTCCGGCCTCGGCGGCGACGTCCTGCATGGTGGAGCGATGAAACCCACCTCGCACGAAGCAGCGTTCGGCGGCCGACAGGATGTGGTCGCGCTTGTCGCGATGCGGATCGACGATCGGAAACTTTAACAGCGAACAGAACGGCACGGGCAGCTACCGGCGTGAATGAACGCTCATTCATTGCAACACCAAAGTGTTGGAAGCAAGGCTCAGGGGATGCGCGACCTCGCCGCATGCTCAATCGCGTCGCAGTGCTTCACTTCGAACCCGAAGCGGACGCAACGAGAGCAGCTGTCCGTTCATTCGGGTGTGCCTTGGCGAGACCGAACCGCGCTCGCCATCATGAAACACCATGATCCTTGCTTTATTATGCCTGCAACCGGGGCAGCAGTTCGTCGAGGCGTTCCAGGGTCGACGCCAGTCCATCCTTCAGGCCCATGTCGAGGGCGGCCTGTAGGGCATCGGATGAAGCGTACTTCACGACCGTGGTCACCAGGGTCCGCTCGTTTGCATCGACGAACGAAACGTCCCAGTCGGCGCCCGGCATGCTGGCGTTGACCGTTCCCGATTCATCGCAGAAGCCATCCCGCGCCGTGTAGCCGTCGATCGCCTGGATGGTTTTATAGTCCAATCGATTCCAGAATTTCTGCGCGTCGGGGGTGATCATGGCGTAATGCCAATATCCTCCTTCGCGAAACTCCATATGCTTGGTGTGCGTCGTCAGACCCTTTGGCGCGAACCACTGGTCAAGGAGTTCGCTTTTCGTGTGACAATCCCACACGAGCTGTCGCTGGGCTGCGAATTCCCTTTTGACGGTGATGGTTCTGCGGTCGCTGCTGGCATCAAAATTGAATTGCAAATCAGGTTTCATTGCTGTTTCCGCTCATTGTCTGAAGTAAGCCGTCAAGGTTGTTGTACCGGCTCGACCACTGCGCCCGCAATTCGTCGAACCATTGTTCCGCGCCGACGAAGCTTTCGTGATGAAGGCTGCACGTCCGAACGCGACCACGTTTTCGTGAAACGATCAGGTTGGACTTCTCCAGAACAGAGATGTGCTTGACGAACGATGGCAAGGCCATGTCGAACGGTGCCGCCAACTCGCTGACCGTTGCGGTGCTTTCACTGAGACGCCGGATCACGGCCCGGCGCGTCGGATCCGCAAGTGCGTGGAAAACAGAGTCGAGCAGCAGACTTTGGTTAGCCATGCAGCTAACGGTAGACGCGACGGATACTTAGGTCAACGGCTAAGTTTTGCCGTAGCCTGGGTGTGTCCTGGGCATACTGGGCCGACTGGTCTGTTGGAAACCAGCCTTTGGCCCGACAGTTGAGAAACAGCGGCCTGCCGACCCACAGCGAACATTCGCACCGGATTTTTGCGCCGACCAGCAAGCTCCCGCCCATGCGATGCAGGTGTGTCGGAGATAGATTCACGACGAGCCACTAGGGTCTGTCAGAACGTGCCGCTGACGCCATGTCATGGGCACAAGCGGAGCCTGAATCGCGAATTCGGCATCATTCTCGGCGAGAGTCATGACCGGAATGGCACCAACCAGCGGGCATGAATAGCCATGGGGTCCAAGCCAATCGAGTAGCGGAAACGGACAGGTGCGATTACCTTCGTCCAAACGGAGATCAAGCCAATGCCTATCCGTTACCAAGACGCGGGTCTGGCCGACCGCGCCACCATGACCGGGATACGAGCGATGTTGAAGCTCGGTCCGGCGTTGACCGGCGGCCCGGAGGGGCGCGCGGCCTACGACGACATGCTTTCCAAGCTGAGGACCGCGACCGACGTCTCGTTTGAGCCGGAGGTCGTCGGGGGCGTGCCCGGCTGGTGGTGCCACCCTGCCGAACATGGCGACACGGCGCTCCTTCACTTCCATGGCGGAGCCTATGTCGTGGGAGCGGCTTGGGCCTATCGTGCCTTTGTCAGCCAGATCGTGGCGCGGTCGGGTACCAGTGCGTTCATCCCTGACTATGGCCTCGGCCCGGAGCGGCCGTTTCCGACGGCCTTCGACGAGGCAGTCGCTGTTTATCGGGCGATTGCCGCCCGTTACGATCGCTTTGCCCTCGTCGGTGATTCGGCAGGCGGGGGACTGGCGCTCGCTGTCGCCAGCCATGTCGCGCATGACGCCGCCTTCTCGTCCGGCCCACAACCGCGCTGTCTCGCGCTCATGTCGCCGTGGACCGACCTGTCGCTTTCGAGCGCAAGCATGACCGACAAGGCGGACGACGATCCGCTGCTGACGCGCAGCATTCTGTCGGCGGCGGTCCACAAC
>CALMOK010000116.1:0-911 GCA_937871825.1 uncultured Alphaproteobacteria bacterium | reverse complement strand
ATCTAGGCGACGCGTCCGCACGCGATCCGCGCGCCTCGCCGGTGTTCGCGGAGCTGTCCAACCTGCCGCCGCTGCTCATCCATGTGGGCGACGACGAGGTTCTGCTCGACGATACCACAAGGGTGATGGAGCGCGTCGAGAAGGAGGGAGGCGATGTCAACGTGGTCGTATGGGCGAGCATGATCCACGTTTTTCCGAGCCTGTTCGAGCATCTGACGGCCAGCAAGGAAGCACTGGACGACATCGGCCTCTTCCTGCGCACCCGATTAGAGTAGTCCTGGGCTCGTTGACGTTTTCAACGGCCGCTGAGCGCCATGGTCGGCGCGCTGGTTCGCAAGGGACTGGTCGAGCAGGTGCCCGACCGCCTCGACCAACGGCAGAAGCTGCTCCGAATGACCGCGGCCGGGAGCAAGCTTTGGGGCGAGTTGCCCGACCTGGCCTTTATTCACCAGGCGGCGTTCGACGGCATGAACGATGCCGACATCGCCACAACGATCAGGGTACTGCGGACTGCAACCGAGCGGCTGGACAAGCTTTCACGGAAAGGGACCGAGGCATGACGATCCTTGTAACTGGTGGAACCGGCCTTGTGGGAGCGCGCCTTCTGCCGCGGCTTGTGGCAGCCGGGGTGGACTGCCGCGCGCTCATGCGCGGCGGGAAAAAGGCTCCTGCCGGGGTGACCACTATGGAAGGCGACATCTTCGATCCCGCCACGCTCGTTCAGGCGGTCGCGGGGTTTCGGCGATCGTCCACTTCGCCGCAGTTTTCCGAACGCCCGACACCGACCTGATCTGGAAGAGCAATCTTGAAGGCACGCGCAGCCTCATCGCCGCCGCAAAGGCCCAAGTGCCGGGGATGCGTTTCATCATGGCGAGCACCAGCAACGTTTATGACGCGAACAGCGCGCGCCC
>CALMOK010000115.1 GCA_937871825.1 uncultured Alphaproteobacteria bacterium | reverse complement strand
CGCGATCATGACGTCGGATGATTTGACCACCGCGTAGGCGTCGAGGCCAGGCTTCAGCGCGAGGTCGTCGACGGCCTCGTTGGTGATGGACGCCGTCACCACGACGCCGCCACCCACGTCGAGACGGACGTGGGCCGTTGTCTGGCCCTTGTCGACCGAGACGATCTTTCCCTTGATCTGGTTGCGGGCGCTGAGCTTCATGGTGGGGCCTTGTTGTTGGGTCGGCCGATGTTCTGCCATGACGAGGCGTCCAAGTCACGGGCCCGCCTCGACGCCCCGCAGGATGGTTTCCACGATCTCGCGCTTGGAGGCCTCGAACGCCGGGCTCGACAGGTCGGCGCCCCCATTCAGCGTTTTTATCTGGTGGGCGAAGTCCGCGTAATGCTGGGTGGTCGCCCAGATCATGTAGATCAGTGTGCGGGGTTCCAGGGCGCGCAGTTGCCCGCTCTCGATCCACCCCCGGATGACGGGCTCACGGTCGGCCAGCCAGCGGACGAGCTTGGTTTCCAGAAAATCCTGCGCCAAGGGGGCGCCCCGCATGTTCGCGCCAGGTCCATCTTGGCTTCGATGTAGCGGGTGAGCGCCTGCCGGGCCGTTTCGCCCTCGTCGAAGGAGGCGGCCGCCGCCAGCCAGGCGTCCAGGATATCGGCCAGGATCTTGCGGTAAAGCGCTTCCTTGGTGGGATAATAGTAGTGAAGGTTGGCCTTCGGCAGGCCGGCCCGTGCCGCGATGGCGGCCGTCGTGGCCCCGCCATAGCCATGTTCGGCGAAAACGGCCTCGGCCGCCGCCAGGAGGGTGCTTTCGGTTTCGGCGCGCGCCGCCGCCCTTTTCCGCATCGTCGATGCCATGCCGCCCAAAGCTTCAGCATAGCGCTGTCGGCCTCGGCTGACCTCCGGAAAGTTTGACCGTCCGGTCAAACTCATAATAGCTTCCCGGCCTGATCCGCAGCGAGGACGAGTCCGCCGCATGGCCAACCATTCCAACTTCCGCGTCGACGCCGCCCGGTTGTGGGACAGCCTGATGGAGATGGCCAAGATCGGTGGAACGCCGAAAGGCGGCTGCAACCGCCTCACCCTCACCGACCTCGACAAGCAGGGGCGGGAGTTGTTCATCGGCTGGTGCGAGGCGGCGGGGTTGACCGTCAGCGTCGACGGCATGGGAAACCTCTTCGCCCGCCGGCCCGGGCAGGACGGGAACCTGCCGCCCGTGATGATGGGCAGCCACCTCGACACGCAGCCGACGGGCGGCAAGTTCGACGGCGTGCTGGGCGTCCTCGGGGCGCTCGAAGTGATGCGCACGATGAACGACCTCAACATCAAGACCCGGCATCCCGTCGAGATCGCCAACTGGACCAACGAGGAAGGCTCGCGTTATGCCCCCGCCATGATCGCCTCCGGGGTGTTCGCGGGCGCCTACACCAAGGATTTCGCCTATGCGATGACCGACCGCGACGGCCTCCGCTTCGGGGATGAGCTCGAGCGGATCGGCTTCAAGGGGCCGGAGCCGGTGGGCAAACCCGTGCATGCCTTTTTCGAACTGCACATCGAGCAGGGGCCCATCCTCGAGGACGAAAACATCGAGATTGGCGTCGTGACGCACGGACAAGGCCAGCGCTGGTACGAGCTCACCCTGACGGGCTTCGAAAGCCACGCCGGCTCGACCCCGATGGCCCGTCGCAAGGACGCGCTGCTCGGGGCCGCCCGGGTGGTCGAGCTCGTCAACCGCATCGGCCTCGCCCACCCGCCGCTGGCGGTCTCCACCGTGGGCATGCTGACGCCCTATCCGGGGTCCCGCAACGTCATCCCGGGGTCGGTGTTCCTGACGGCCGAGTTCCGGCATCCCGATGACGCCGTGCTCGAAACCATGAACGCCGCCTTGATCGAGGGCGTGGCGCGCATCTGCGACGCCATCGGGCTGGAGCACGATCTCAAGCTGGTCTTCTCCTACGCGCCGGTCCCCTTCGATCCCGGCTGCGTGGCGGCGGTCCGGCGCGGGGCCGAAGCGCACGGCTACTCGCATCGCGACATCGTGTCGGGCGCGGGGCACGATGCGTGCTACCTCGCCCGGGTGGCCCCGACGGCGATGATCTTTACGCCCTGCGTCGACGGCGTCAGCCACAACGAGGCCGAGGACATCAAGCCCGAATGGGCGCGCGCCGGCACGGAGGTGCTGATGCATGCCGTGCTGGAAAAGGCCGAGATCGTCGCTTGAACCAATGCGGGTGCCAAGTCGCCCCGAGTCGAAGGAGTTGCAGGCCATGTCGAGCGTGATCAAGGGCGGATGCGTGGTGACGGCGGACCGCAGCTTCATGGCGGACGTGCTGATCGAGGGCGAAACCATCCTCGCGGTCGGCCCGGATCTTTCGGGCGACACCGTCATCGACGCGGCGGGGTGTTTCGTGATGCCGGGCGGCATCGACCCGCACACCCATCTCGAAATGCCGTTCATGGGCACCACGACGGTCGACGATTACGCGATCGGCACGGCGGCGGCGCTGTCCGGCGGTACCACGATGGTGGTGGATTTCTGCATTCCGGATCACGGGCAGCCGCTGATGGACGCGCTCAAGGATTGGGACCGGCGCGGCACCAGGGCCTGCGCCGATTATTCCTTCCACATGGCGATCCCTTATTGGACGCCGGAGGTCAGCGCCGACATGGCCAAGGTCGTCGCGCGCGGGGTCAACACCTTCAAATATTTCATGGCCTACAAGGGCGCCCTGATGGTGGACGACGGCGAAATGTTCGCCTCCTTCGGGCGCTGCGCCGAACTCGGCGCCATGCCGCTCGTCCACGCCGAGAATGGCGAGGTGGTGGCGTCCTTGCAGCGACATTACCTCGACATCGGCATCACCGGTCCCGAGGCGCATGGCTATTCGAGGCCGCCGGCCGTGGAAGGCGAGGCGGCCAACCGCGCCATCATGCTGGCCGATCAGGCCGGCGTGCCGCTCTACATCGTCCACACGTCGTCGATCCCCGCCCACGAGGCGATCCGGCGCGCCCGCGGCCTCGGCCAGCGCGTCTACGGGGAGCCCCTGATCCAGCACCTCCTGCTCGACGAGAGCGAATATCAGAACCCCGACTGGGACCACGCCGCCCGGCGCGTGATGTCGCCGCCCTTCCGCGCCAAGCACCATCAGGAAGACCTGTGGAATGGTTTGCGGGCCGGCTCCCTGCAGGTAGTGGCGACCGACCACTGCGCCTTCACGACCGCCCAGAAACGTTCCGGGTTGGACGACTTCACCAAGATCCCGAATGGCACGGGCGGTCTCGAAGACCGCATGCCGTTGCTTTGGACCCATGGTGTCGCGACCGGGAGGCTGACGATGAACGAGTTCGTCGCCGTGACGTCGACCAACATCGCCAAGATCTTGAACATGTATCCCAAGAAGGGCGCCGTGATCCCCGGCGCGGATGCCGACATCGTGGTGTGGGACCCCAAGGCGAGCAAGACCATCAGCGCCGCGCGGCAGATGTCGGCCATCGATTACAACGTGTTCGAAGGCTTCGCCTGCGAAGGCCTGCCGCGGTTCACCCTGTCGCGGGGCGAGGTGGTCTTCGCCGAGGGTGCCGTGAAGGCCGAACCAGGGCGCGGCCGCTTCGTCCCGCGCGCGCCCTTCACGCCGGTCGCCACAGCCATGACGGTCGCGCGGGCCGCCGACGCACCGCACAAAGTGGCGCGATAGTCGCGCCCGTTCTTAAATCTTCTGTTCGCCTCCATGACGCTTGACAAAAATGTGAAGCGCTGGGTGCGGAATAGAATGGCTAAGGCGTCCCGGTTCCGTCATCATATCGTCGGGATGGTCTTCTAGGCGTGAGACCGGGCTTGGATCGCCGCCGAACCTGATGCGGGTTCGGCCAGGCGGTGTTCGAGACCATGATGCTGTCCCGCTCGAAGGGGAGGTTTTCATGCTGGTTTCCGATCTGCTGCATTCCTGTGCAAACGACCGTGTCGCCGAGGCGGCGATTTCCTCGATTGGCGGTCCATTCGCCTCGCGCCTGCAGCGCGAGGCCGAGTCGCATGGCGTCAGCCTGGGTGGTCTTGCGTCCGGCCGCGTTCGAACCTTCGCCCGCCAGGCAAGCGAGCGGGATTGGCGCGACCTCGCCAGGGCGGTGCGAAACCAGGATTTTCCGGTCCTCACGGGCCTCCAGGTAATCCTGTCCAAGCCGGATCCTCATGATCGGGGCTGAGTGCCCCTCATCGCGGCCCAACGTCTTCGCCATTCTCGACGCGCGCTCGATTATGGGTTAGCGGAACCGTTGGCCGGCGCCGCCTCGTCGCGAACGATCGAGGTTGCGCCAGCACGGCCCGGGAACCGCGATGACGCTACGGCTCTACAACACCCTGACGCGCCGGAAGGACACGTTCACGCCCATCGACGCCCGTGACGTGCGCCTCTACGTCTGCGGGCCTACGGTGTACGATCGGGCACATATCGGCAATGCCCGCCCGCTGATCGTCTTCGATGTCCTGTTCCGGCTGCTCCGCAACCTTTATGGCGCAGACCACGTCCGATATGTGCGCAACATCACCGACGTCGAGGACAAGATCAACGCCCGGGCTGCCGAGCGCGGCATCAGCATCGCTGCCCTGACGGCTGAAACCATCCAGGGATTCCACGCCGACGTGGCGGCCATCGGGTGCCTGCCGCCGACCGTCGAGCCCCGCGCCACCGACCATATCGGCGAGATGATCGCCATCATGAGGCGTCTCGTCGGTTCCGGTCACGCCTACGAGGCGGCTGGCCACGTGTTGTTCCACACGCCGTCCATGCCGGATTACGGCAAGTTGTCCCGCCGCTCGCTGGACGAACTTGTGGCTGGCGCCCGCGTCGAAGTCGCGCCCTATAAACAATCCGACGGCGATTTTGTTCTTTGGAAGCCCGCCGACCCGTCCTCGCCGGGTTGGGACAGCCCGTGGGGGCGGGGTCGCCCGGGCTGGCACATCGAGTGCTCGGCCATGAGCTGGAAGCACCTCGGGGAAGTGTTCGACATCCACGGCGGCGGGATCGACCTCATCTTCCCCCACCACGAGAACGAGGTGGCGCAAACCCGCTGCGCCTTCGGCCATGCCGCCATGGCCAACATCTGGATGCACAACGGCTTCCTGCAGGTCGAGGGCGAGAAGATGTCGAAATCCGCCGGTAATTTCGTGACGATCCATGAACTGGTGGAGGGCGCGAGCTTCGGCGGTCGCCGCTGGCCTGGCGAAGTGCTGCGCCTCGCCATGCTGCGGACTCACTACCGCCAGCCGATCGACTGGACCGTGCAGGCGCTGGAGGAAGCCGAGAAGACGCTGGATCGATGGTATTCCTTGGCAGAGCCTGTCGCGACCGAGCCGCAAGCTGAGGACGCTTCCGGCTGGCTCGACAGCCTGGCCGACGATCTGAACACGCCCGCCATGCTGGCGGACCTGCATCGCCTGTTCGCCGACGATCCCGCCGAGGCGGTGCGTGGCGCCAGGATGATCGGCCTTTTGCAGCAGGGTCCGCCGGCATGGCGGCAGCAGCGGCGCGCGGACCTCGGCATCAATGCCGACCGGATCCAACGCCTCGTCGACGAACGCCTTGCGGCTCGCGTCGCCAAGCGATGGGCCGACTCCGATCGCCTGCGGGACGAGCTCGCCGGGATGGGCGTGCTCCTGAAGGACAACAAGGATGGAACCACGTCCTGGGATCTGAACGGGCGGAGTGCCTTCTGATGGCGGCGCGCGAGACCGCTGGGCTTCGCCCGATGCTGCCGACCGACGGTCCGCTGCTGGCGGCCATCTTCCGCGCCAGCATCGAGGAATTGACGCAGGACGATTACAGCGACGACCAGCGCGAAGCCTGGGCGAGCTGGGCGGACGACGAGGCGGCGTTCGGCAAACGCTTGCGGGACGGCTTGACGCTTGTGGCGCACGTGGACGGCGAACCCGTCGGCTTCGTCACGCTCGAAGGGGCCGACAAGGTCGGCATGCTTTACGTCGCACCGCTTCACGCGCGACAGGGCATCGCCAGCCTGCTGTGCGACGCCCTGAGGCGCCTCGCGGCGGGACGCGGCACCACCAAGCTCGTCGTGGACGCCAGCGACAGCGCGCGGGATTTCTTCATGGTGCGGGGCTTCGTTCCCAAAGTCAGGAACATGGTGCCGGTCGAGGGCGAGTGGCTCGGCAACACCACGATGGAACTCGATCTCGCGTTGCTGGCCGAGCGGGCATGACCGGCGAGCGGCTCTTCCTGTTCGACACGACGCTGCGCGACGGCGCGCAAACCACCGGGATCGACTTCTCGCTCGCCGACAAGCGCCAGATTGCCGGAATGTTGGATGGCCTGGGGATCGATTACATCGAGGGCGGCTATCCTGGTGCCAACCCGCTCGACACCGCCTTTTTCACGAAGAAACCCAAGCTCAAGGCCCGCTTCGCCGCATTCGGGATGACCCGGCGTCCCGGCCGCTCGGTCAGCAACGACCCCGGCATCGCCGCCCTGCTCGACGCCGACTGCGACGCCGTCGTGTTCGTCGCCAAGACCTGGGACTATCACGTGCGGGTCGCGCTCGGGAGCGAGTTGCAGGACAACCTCGAGGGCATCACGGCCTCGATCGCGGCCGTCCGGGCAAGGGCGCGCGAAGCGATGCTGGATTGCGAGCATTTCTTCGACGGCTACCGGGCGAACCCCGAATACGCGCTGGCCTGCGCCAAGGCGGCCTATGCCGCCGGGGCGCGCTGGGTCGTGCTGTGCGACACCAATGGCGGCACGCTGCCCCACGAGGTCGAGGCTGTGGTGCGGGACGTGTCGCGCGTTGTTCCGGGAAGCCATCTCGGCATCCATGCCCACAACGACACCGGCAACGCCGTCGCCAACTCGCTGGCCGCCGTTCTGGCCGGGGCGCGGCAGATCCAGGGCACCCTCAATGGCATCGGGGAACGGTGCGGCAACGCCAACCTTGTGACGCTCATCCCGACCCTGCTGCTGAAGCCCGCCTTTGCCAAGCCGTTCAGCATCGGCATGCCTGAGGAAAGCCTCCGCTCGCTGACGAAACTGTCCCACGCCTTTGACGAACTGCTCAACCGCGCGCCCGACAGGCACGCGCCATATGTCGGCGCCAGCGCCTTCGCCACAAAGGCCGGCATCCACGCATCAGCCGTCGCCAAGGACCCGCGCACCTACGAACACGTCGACCCGGCCAGCGTCGGCAACAGCCGCAAGGTGCTGGTCTCGGTCCAGGGCGGCCGGTCCAATATCCTGGCCGAACTGGACCGGCTCGGGATCACCATCGACCGGAACGACCCGCGTTTGTCGCGCCTCCTCGACGAGGTGAAGGAGAAGGAGTCGCTGGGCTACGCCTATGAGGGGGCCGACGCCTCGTTTCTTCTTCTCGCACGCCGCGTGCTCGGCGACGTGCCGCATTACTTCGACGTCGAGCGCTTCGGCGTCAGCGTGGAGCGCCGCTTCGATCGCGACGGGCGGCGCGTGACGGTGTCGGAAGCCGTCGTTAAGGTGACGGTGGACGGTGAAAGCCTGATCTCGGTGGCCGAGGGCAACGGGCCCGTTAACGCGCTCGACCTCGCCTTCCGCAAGGACCTCGGCAAGTACCAGCGCCATATCGCCGATCTCAAACTCCTCGACTACCGGGTCCGCGTCTTCCAGGGTGGATCGGACGCGGTGACGCGCGTGCTTGTCGAGTGTGGCGACGGTGAGGGTGAGCGGTGGACGACGGTGGGCGTGTCGACCAACATCATCGACGCCTCGTTCCAGGCGCTGGTCGATTCGGTCACCTACAAGCTGCTGATCGCGGGCGCCACATAGGCTGGTCAGCCCCACTGTCGCGCGGGCGGGTGCGAAGCCAAGCCGCTTGAGGATGCTCTTGCACCGTGCCGCGCTTGCCACCATCTGCCGTGATGGTAAGCAGGCGCTGTCGCGGCGACATGCTGCGACCTGTTTCGGCCGCTGAGACGCGGCATCCGGAGTGGCTCATATCTGGGCGCTCGCCCGAACCATAGGACGCTTCATGACCTTGCGACGCCGCGACCTGCTGCTCACCCTGCCATTCGTGTTCGCCTTGACGAGCGGTGCTGCGCGCGCCGCCGATGCCAACACGGTCTATTTGGACACCAAGGACGGCCGGGTCACCATTGAACTACGTCCCGACCTCGCCCCCAAGCATGTGGCGCAGATCAAGAAGCTGGTTGGCCAGCATTTCTACGACGGCATTGTGTTCCACCGCGTCATCGAGGGCTTCATGGCCCAGACGGGCGATCCGACCGGAACCGGAACGGGCGGCTCGAAGCTGCCCGATCTCAAGGCAGAGTTCACCGAAACGCCATTCAAGCGCGGCACCCTCGGCATGGCGCGCTCGCAAAGCCCTGACTCGGCCAATTCCCAATTTTTCATCTGCCTTGCCGACGCCTCGTTCCTCAATGGAAAATACACCGTCTTCGGCGAGGTGACGTCGGGCATGGACGTCGTCGACAAGGTCAAGAAGGGCTCCAGTGACAACAATGGCGCCGTGGATGCACCCGACAAGATCGTCACGTTCCGGCTGGCGTCGGACAGCAAATAACATCCCGGCGCGATGGCTGGCGGGCGCGTCATGCGCCCTGGCTTTTGCCACTTGGTTGGGCGCGTCCACGACGGCGTCCGCCGAGGGTCGCCATTGCTGGGAATGCGACATCCCGTTCGGCTGGGAAGATGGGAATTTGTTTTCCGACAACCCACTCCTTCCGGAGGGGTTTGTCCTGACCGTCCGGGTGGGCGCGAGCCATTCGGGCCAATCTCCCGCATCCTCGGCGCTCGACCGTTATTCCGACATCGCTCGGGCCCTTGGCGCGTGCTGGGATCCCGCGGAGGTCGTCGGTGCCGGACGTTGGGGCGCCGTGACGTTGCGGGCGAGCTTCAAGCGGGATGGAACCATCAACGGGGTTCCGCGCGTCGTTGCGTTGTCGCCGGAAGCCGAGCCCGCCAAGGTGGCCGGTCTCAAGGCTTCGCTGATGGCGGCGCTGAACCGCTGCACGCCACTTCACTTTACACC
>CALMOK010000114.1 GCA_937871825.1 uncultured Alphaproteobacteria bacterium | reverse complement strand
GAGTTCGTCGACGAGTTGCCAGCCCTGCTGCTGCAGCGGTTCGGGCACTGTGGCGGTCTGGTTTTGCTGGCCCCGGATGCGCTGGAAGGCCGATTCCGACCCGTCGCCGGCCGAGATGTTATGCGGCGTGTCGGTGCCCGACTTGCCGACCGCTGCGAGCGACGGGCTCATGAAGTCGTAGTAAAGATCGTTCACGGCGAGCGAATAGGTCCATTTGTCGCCGAAACGCTGCAGCAGCGAGGTGGTGAGCTGCGGCATCCGGGTGGAGGCTTCCGTCATCGGCGAGTCTTCAAGCGTCAGCACCGTGCAGCCCGGGCACTTCTTGATGGCGGCCTCCATCATCCTGGCCTTGGTGATCGCCATCTCGTAGTTGGAATCGCCGAAGATCACCACGCCGGCCTTGCCGCCCGATTCCACGATGGCGAGGTCGGCCGCCGTTTGCGCCACGTCGGCGATGCGGGTGTTGACGTTGGCGAACATGCCGGTCTTCGGGTCCGGGCCGGGCTGCACGGTGGCGTGCCAGCCCACGAAGGGAATGTTGGCGTCCTTGAGGTTGGCCAATGACGCGTTCTGTTCCAGGGCGTCGAAGCCGCCCACGATGACGCCGTCGGGCTTCAGCGCGATGGCCTGGTTGAGCGCCGACGTGCGGCCGCCGATCTCGCCGCGGCCATCGATGATGCGCAGCGTCCATCCAGCGGCCTTAGCGGCTTCCTCGACGCCGCGCGACACGCCCTCGGTTCCCCCGTTGCGCATGTCGCCCGCCACATAGATCACCGTCTTGCCGGCCGCGATCTTGGGCCCGGTGGTGGGACCGTCCCATTTGCCGGCCTTCTGGGTGGCGGCGGCCACCCGGGCCTTGGCGTCGGCCATCTCGTCCGCCCCCGCGCTGCCCGCGAACACCAGCAGGAGCGTGGCTCCACCCATCAACGACTTGGACTTCAACGTTCGATCCTCCCTGAGCCATCCCCTCTCCGGGGGACCGGCTCATCGGCGTCCAAGCCGCGAAGCTTGTCAACTGCCGGCGTGGTTTCTGGCGAAAACGGTCTCGTTTTCGATCGATGCCGAGATCGGGACCGCCAGCGCCCGCGAGGATGGCGGCGGACGGCCGCGCTCACCCCGCGCGAGCCGGCAAGGCTGGCCGACGCAGCAGGCGCCGCCAGCGGCCCAGCAGCAGGATCGCGACGGTGAACAGGCCGATCGTCATGCCGATCCAGACGCCCGCCGCCTGGAGGTGCAGGGCGAACGCCAGGACGATGCCGACCGGCAGGCCGACCCCCCAGTAACCGATCGCCGCGACCACCATCGGGGCGCGCGTGTCCTGCAGGCCGCGCAACATGCCGGCCAGCACGACCTGGGCACCATCGGCGACCTGGAAAAGCCCGGCGATCCCCAGCAGCGGAACGGCGATCGCCTCCACAAGCGGAACGCCGGGCTCGCCGGAATCCAGGAACAGGCCGATGATGGCGCGCGGCACGGTGATCAGCACCACGGCCGACACCGCCATCACGGCGACCCCGAGGCTCAGCGCCGTCCACCCCGCCCGCGTGATGGCGACGGCGTTGCCCGCCCCCAACGCGCGGCCGATGCGGATGGTGGCGGCCTGGGCGAGCCCGAGCGGCACCATGAAGGTCAACGACGCAACCTGCAGGGCGATGGCGTGGGCGGCGAGCGAGGCGGCATTGATGCGCCCCACCACGGCCGCCGCGGCCGTGAACATGCCGACTTCCAGCAGCAGGCTGACACCGATCGGCAGCCCCAGGCGCCAGAAGGCGCCGAACCCCGTCCAGCTTGGCCTGAACAGGCCCGCGAAGAGCCGCAAGGATCGGGTGCGGGGATGCAGGGCGACCATGAGGCCGAGCGCCATCGCCATGAACAGGTTGGAGGCGAGCGTGGCGAGCCCGGACCCGAACAGCCCGAGAGCCGGAAAACCGCCATGGCCGCCGATCAGCAGCCAGTTGAGCGCGGCGTTGAGCACCACCGCCGCTCCCCCCGCCAGAACGGCCCAGCGGGGGCGGCCGAGCGCCGCCAGGAACGAGCGGAGCACCAGGTAGACGAGGGCCGGCAACATCGTCCATTGGAGCGCGTGGAGGTAGCGCCCCGCCGCCGACGACAGAAGCGGGTCCTCGCCCAGGGCCAGCAGAAGCGGCTCGGCGTTCCAAAGCAGCATCAACATCGGCCCGGTGATGAGGGCGGCGCCCCAAAACCCCTGCTGCACGATGCGCCGGACCGCTGCGTCGTTCCGCCCGTGCCCGATCTCACGCGCCACCAGCGAGGCCACCACCCCGGTGACGCCGATGCCGAACAGCAGGAAAAGGTTGTAGAAAGCTAGCCCCAGGGTGGCGGCCGCCAGGGCTTCGGGCCCGATGCGCCCGATCATGGCGACGCCCGTGAGGTTCATCGCCATCTCGATGGCGTTGGTGAGCACGAGCGGCCAGCTCAGCGCCACGCAGGCGATGAGTTCGGGAAGCCAGGCGGCATCGGTCAAGGGTCGGCGCAGGACGGGGAACATGCCGCTTCATAGGCAAAGGCGGGGCGCGAAGCCACCGCCTCTCCCTGGTCGTATGGCGCGCTCAGTCCGAGAGCACGTCGTCCAAGCGGGCGAGCGCGGCCTTCTCGGCCGCCGACACGGCCCCGAGCCCCAGGAACCCGCCCGCCGCGGTCGCCATGTCCCGCGCGTTCCCCATGATGCGCTCCCGGAACGCCGCTTTGACATCCGGGCTCATCGTGGCGCAATGGGCAAGGACACGGGATCGCCAATCGGCGAAAAGGTCATGCCCCGGCTTGTCGTCGAGCCAACCCGCGAGGCTCCGGCCGAGGCTGCCTTGCGCAGGTTCGGCTTCCTCGACGGCACGAAGGAAGAGGCTTCGTTCAGCTTCGCTGACGCTGCCGTCGGCCCAGGCCATCAGAACCAACGGCGCCAAGAAAAGCGCGGCGCTGTCCTCGTCGATCCCAGCAGAGCCCCTCGGGGCCGCCGCCTCGGGGGTGGGCGATGATCCAGCCTGGGCCGCGTCGCCGAGCTTGGCGTCCTGGAGCTGTTGCCGCAGACGCTCGCTTTCCTTTGCGAAAAAGGCCTCCTCGGTGCCGCGCCGCAATGTTTTCAAGAAGCCATCGCTCATTGCGCGATCCCTTCCCTCGCGTGGTCGGACACGCGGAAATGCGCCTGATCGTCGTGTCGGAGAAGCGCCTTGATCTCGGCGAGGATCCTGTATTCGGCCGGATGGGCGATGCCGTCGGCGGGGATCAGGTCCCGGCAAACCGTCAGCACCGTGTGCACGGCCCTGGCCTGCCCGGCGATTGCGGCGAGCTTTTCCCGGGCGATCTGCTGGGCGAGTTCCGGATCAAGCCGGAACCCCGCTTCATGGGCGGCGATCTCCTCGGCGATCTCGTCGCGGGAGAACACCGACATGGCCGGATGCGCGCGGAAGATCGCGAAGATGCGCCGTCGTTCGGCGCCGGCGACCTCGCCATCGGCATGGGCCATCAAGGCATAGGCCGCCGCCATGGCCTCCATCAGGTCCGATATCCGGGCCAGGGCGGCGTCGCGGGCCGCTACCGTGGCGGCCGAGTCGAAACGGGGAGAGTTGAGTGATTTTTTCATCGTGATCCTCCAATCGAGCAACCAACCGCGCCGCCGGCCAGTCCTGTTGGTTGTCGCTGAGGATGACGACCTCGGACCCGGACCAGAACGGCAGGCCCGATCGTCGAGCCTCGCGCAGACTGATCCGACATCGCGCCGCCGATAGGATCGGCATGCGCCAGAGGGGCCCGGATCAATAGTGTGAAGATGTTCGACAATAATGTCGTAATTAGGTCAGCAATCCATGAAATCTATTCTAAAGCAAGCAAGGATCGGCGGCCGGAAGTGCCTCCGGCCCGCACGTTCCGGCGCCCGATGCTGCATCGGCGTCGCGACGTTGCCGTGCGGGAGGTCGGACCATCAGCCCGCGTGCTTCTGGCGACGGCGGGCGACGAGTTGGTTCAATGTTTCAACCAGGAGCGAAAATCCGATCGAGGCGTAAATGTAGCCCTTGGGCACGTGGGCACCGAACCCATCGGCGATCAGCACGGTGCCGATCAGCAGGAGGAAGCTCAGCGCCAACATCTTCACCGTCGGGTGGCGATTGACAAAGGTCGATACCGCATCGGCGGCGAGCAGCATGGCGCCGATCGCCATTACCACGGCGGCGATCATGACGGGAAGCTGGCTTGCCATGCCGACCGCCGTGATCACGCTGTCGAGCGAGAACACGATGTCAAGTAGCGCGATCTGCACGATCGTGGCGCCGAAGCCGGCCCGTCCCGAGGCCCCGGCTTCCAGGTCATCCGCGCCCTCGATCCGGCCGTGGATCTCCTCCGTGGCCTTGAAGAGGAGAAAGAAGCCGCCCCCGATCAGGATCAGGTCGCGCCAGGAAAAACCGTGCCCGGCAAGGGTGAACAAGGGGGCGGTGAGCCCCATGATCCAGGCGATGGCGGACAGCAGGGCGAGGCGCGTCCCCAGCGCCAGGATAAGCCCGACCCGCCGGGCGAGGGCCTGCTGCCCCGCCGGCAGGCGACCGGCGAGGATGGACAGGAAAATCAGGTTATCGATGCCCAGCACGATTTCGAGCAGGGTGAGGGTGAGCAGGCTCGCCCATAGCTGGGGGTCGGTGATCCACGCCATGGCGATCATCCCCGCGATCCGGCGGGAGCGATGGGGCCGGGAGCGTCCGGAGGCGGCCGGAGGCGGTCGGCATCGGTCCGGCTCGGCCGGTCTTGTTTGCCGGTCATCGCCGACGCAGCCGACGCCAAACGCGCTCGCCCCAGCGGGCCGTGCGTTCCAGGAGGATCTTCAACGGCGGATAATCCTCGCCGATCAGGGCAAGCCCGAGCGGCAGCATCCAAAGGCCGAAAACCGGCAGGATGGCGAGCATGCTGCCGGCGATCAGGCCAAGGCCCGCGCCAAGGCGGAACCAGCGCCGCGAGGGCACCCGCAGCCAGTCAACGGCGGCGCGCACCCGCCCGGGAAGCGACGGAAGCAGCCCGTCGAGCCGGCGATCCCAATCGGACGCCTGCACGGCATCGCCGTCTTTGCCGGACTGCGGCGGCGGCGCGACGCCACCATGGACGTATTGAGGCACACTCGCCTGCAAACCGCCGGGCCCAGGCGCTTGGTCATTGGTGTGAGGCAAGATCGTTCCACCGCGACAGGGTCTGCGCAGCCTTGTCCAACCTGCCGAATTCGGGGGAATCATCACCAGACCCGGACAGAATGGCCGACCCGGATGCCGGGTCGTGCGCAGACTGATCCGACATCGCGTCGCCGATACGTTCGGAGCAACGCCAGAGGGGCCCGGATCAATGGCCCTACAAAGCCGTCGTTCCGTGTCGGAATTATGTCGCGGCGTCGCCTGGCGGTTTTCTAGCATGGCCGCCATGCTTGAAGCGGGATCAATCCTGCGGCGTCACCGGGGGGCCGGAGATCAGGCGAACCGGCCGCTGATAACGGACTGTCAGGGCGGAAATGCCGGTCGACGTCAACCTGAACTCGAACGTGTCCTT
>CALMOK010000113.1 GCA_937871825.1 uncultured Alphaproteobacteria bacterium | reverse complement strand
CGCTCGAGGTTTACACGGTGGCCCGGCACGTCATGGTGAAGCTCTGAAGCGCGGCGGAACCGGGCCGTGAACGCGCCGCTCTCGCGGGCCCTGACGGATGGCTCGACGGCCGACACCGTGCTGCGCCTCAGCGGCGTCCGCAAGCTCTACAAGGGAGCAGTCGCCGTCGAGCATGTCGACCTCGCGGTGAAACGCGGCGAGTTCTTCACCCTGCTCGGCCCATCGGGCTCGGGCAAGACCACCACGCTGCGGCTCATCGCGGGCTTCGAGCGGCCGGATGCCGGCACGATCGAACTCGACGGGATCGACGTCGCCCGCACGCCGCCCTTCGACCGGAACATCAACACCGTGTTCCAGGACTACGCGCTTTTCCCCCACATGAGCGTGGCGGAGAACGTGAGCTATGGGCTGAAGGCCAAGCGGGTCGCCGCGGGCGAGTGCCGCGAACGGGTCGCCGAAGCGTTGCGCACCGTGCAGATGACGGCCTTCGCGGGGCGCCTGCCCGCGCAATTGTCGGGCGGGCAGCGGCAGCGCGTCGGCCTCGCGCGCGCCATCGTCAACCGCCCGGGCCTGTTGCTGCTCGACGAACCGCTGGGGGCGCTCGACCTCAAGCTGCGGCGCGACATGCAGGTCGAGCTCAAGCACATCCAGAAGCAGGTCGGCATCACTTTCCTCTACGTCACGCACGACCAGGAAGAAGCGTTGTCGATGTCGAGCCGCATCGCGATTTTCAACGGCGGCCGCATCGAGCAGGTCGGCACCCCGCGAACCATCTACGACAAGCCGGCAAGCGCCTTTGTGGCCGGGTTCGTTGGCACGTCGAGCCTTTTGCGCCGCGATGGCCGCGTCCACGTGCTCCGGCCCGAAAAGGTCTGGGTCGCGCCGGCCGGTCAATCCTTGGGCGAACCGGGCCTGCACGTCGAAACCGGCCGGCTCGTGGACGAGGTCTACCTCGGCATGACAACCAAGCTGGTGATCCGCCTTGCCGACGGCACGGCGATCGAAGCCATGCGGGCGAACGACGGCACCGCGCCGGATCTGCCGACCGGCAGCGCCGTCGAGGTGGGATGGAATCCGGCGGCGCTGAGCGCGGTCGATGGGTGAACCACAACAGGAGGTCGGGATGAAGCGGATGGTGCGTGTCGGAACCGTGATGCTGTCGCTCGTGGCCGCGGCCGGGCCGCTTTGGGCGGCCCCCGCCGAGCCCGCCTATCCCAAGGAGATCGGCAAAGGCGAGGGCGCCCTCAACATCGTGGCCTGGGAAGGTTACGCCCAGGACGATTGGGTGAAGCCTTTCGAGGCTGAGACGGGCTGCCAGGTGAACAAGAAATACGCGGGCTCGTCCGACGAGATGGTGGCCCTGATGCGCTCGGGCGGCGGGGGCGAGTACGACCTCGTGTCCGCCTCCGGGGACGCCACGCTGCGGCTCATCTACGGGGGCGACGTCCAGCCCATCGACACCAGGTTCATTCCCGACTTCGCCGACTTCGTCGAGGACCTGAAGGCGCCGCCGCATAATTCGCTGAAGGGCGTCCATTACGGCCTGTCTTATGAATGGGGGCCGAACGTCCTGCTGTGGAACACCGCCAAGTTGAAAGCCGCGCCGACGAGCTGGAGCGCGCTTTACGACCCGGCCTACAAGGGGCTGGTGAGCGTGCCGGACAACCCGATCCAGATCGCCGACGCGGCCCTCTACCTTTCCAAGACGAAACCGGACCTCGGCATCACCGACCCCTACGAGCTGACGCCGGCCCAACTCGACGCGGCCGCCGCACTGCTGAAAGGCCAACAGCCGCTCGTCAAGAAATACTGGGCGCTGGCGTCCGATCAGGTCGAGCTGTTCAAGAACGGCGACTCGGTGATCGGGGCGGCGTGGCCCTACATGACCAACACCCTCAAGGACGCCGGCACCCCGGTGGCCGACACGGTCCCGACCGAGGGCGCCACGGGTTGGGCCGACAGCTGGATGCTGTCATCCAAGACCAGCCATCCGAACTGCGCCTATAAGTTCATGGCCTATGTGTCGACCCCGAAGGTGCAGGCGCAGCAGGCCATCTATTTCGGCGAAACACCGGTCAACACCAAGGCCTGCGCCCCCATGGACGCCCAGCAAGCCGGCTCCTGCGCCAAATACCACCTCGACGACGCCGCCACCTACCTGAAGAGCATCCGGTTCTGGAAGACGCCGCTGCAGCAATGCGCCGATGGGTCGAAGACCTGCACCAGCTACACGGACTGGCAGCAGAAATGGCAGGAGATCAAGGGCTGACCAAAAGCCGAGGGGCACCCGTCCGATGCGGACGGGCACGGTCGCATCGCCACATGGCAGACGGGGAGCGCACGCCGGCTTGCGTGCCGCAAGCTGGCCAGCCGCCCAAAAGGGCATTCACGGTCGTTCATGTCATCCATCACGCTCCCCCGCCGCCTTTCCACCGCGCTCTGGCGCGCCCCACGCCTCGCGCTCGCCGCGACGCTCCTGCCGCCTCTCGCCTGGTTCCTCCTCATCTACCTCGCGGCGCTGGCGGTCCTCTTCATCGCGGCGTTCTGGAGCGTCGACGCTTTCACGGGCGAGATCGACCGCACCTGGACGCTCGAAAACTTCGCCCGCATCGTCCAAAGCCCGATCTACCGCGCCATCGCGCTGCGCACGATCGGCATGGCAGCCGCTGTGACGGTGACTGACGCGCTGATCGCCTTCCCGTTCGCCTTCTTCATGGCCCGGGTCGCCGGCCCGACCTTGCGGGTCACGCTCTTCACCCTGGTGCTGCTGCCGCTCTGGTCGAGCTATCTGGCCCGGGTCTACGCGTGGCGGCTGATCCTGGCGCATGACGGCGCGCTGAACTGGGCGCTGAACGGCGTCGGTCTGCCGAGCCTGGAAATCGGCTACTCGCGCTGGGCCATGTGGATCGTCTTCTCCTACATCTGGCTGCCGTTCATGATCACGCCGCTGTTCGCCGCGCTGGAGCGCATCCCGCAATCCTTGCTGGAAGCCTCCGGCGACCTCGGGGCGCGGGGCTGGCGCACCTTGGTGCGGGTGATCCTGCCCTTGAGCCTGCCGGGGCTCGTGGCCGGCTCCATCTTCACCTTTTCGCTGACGCTGGGGGACTACATCACGCCGGTTCTCGTCGGAGGCCCGGGGTCCGACTTCATCGGCAACGTCGTTTACGCCAATGTCGGCATCGCCAACAATGTGCCGTTCGCGGCGGCCTATGCCAGCGTGCCATTGGTCGTGATGATGCTCTACTTGGCGCTCGCCAAACGGATCGGCGCCTTCGAGTCGATGTGAGGAGCCCGGATGCCGTCCTCCCCCGCCCGTTTCCTGCTCGGCCTTTGGGCCCTGCTCGTGCTGGTTTTCCTGTTCGCCCCCGTGGCGGTGATCGCGCTTTACGCCTTCAACGCTTCCAATGTCCAGAGTTGGCCGATCCCCGGTTTCAGCCTCCGGTGGTTCGGCACCGCCTGGAGCAACCGCGAAATCCGCGCCGCCCTGGCGCTTTCGCTCGAAGCCGGCCTGATCGCCACGACGGTGGCGGTCGTCCTCGGCACGGCGGCCGCCTTCGCGGTGAATCGGTTCCGCTTCGTTGGGCGCGAGGCCGTGTCCTTCACGGTGGTGCTGCCGATCGCGCTGCCGGGCATCATCACCGGCATGGCGCTGAACTCGTTCTTCGTGCTGGCCGGCACGGGCCTGTCGTTCTGGACGATCGTGATCGGGCACGCCACCTTCTGCATCGTGGTGGTCTACAACAACGTGCTGGCGCGGTTGCGCCGCATGCCGGCCTCCCTGGCCGAGGCCTCGATGGACCTCGGGGCGGACGGCTGGCGCACCTTCCGGCTCGTCACCCTGCCGTTGATGTCGACGGCGCTGGTCGCCGGTGCGATCCTGGCCTTCGCCTTGTCGTTCGACGAGGTGATCGTCACGACCTTCACGGCCGGGGCCCAGAACACCCTCCCGCTATGGATCTTCGGGGCGATCCGGCTCGGGCAGCGGTTGCCGGAGGTCAACGTGGTGGTGCTGCTGGTCACGGCCGTCACCTTCGTTCCGGTGCTGCTCGCCTACCGGTTGATGGGACGCTCGGGCGTGTGACAGGTCCCCTACTGGCGGGGTGACGCCAGGGGCGAGCTTGGCGCGCTATTCGGCTTCGGAGCCGCCCGGATAGAAGGCCGCGCATCCGGCGCTGACCTGCTGCTTCTTGTCCTTCATGCAATCCGTCACCTTGTCCTCGTGGGGCATCGCGCTTTTGCAGAGCCGGATGACGTCGGAGATGCAGGCCGCCTGGGCTCGCGTGCGCCACCAGAAGCCGTGCTCCTCCGCGGCACTCAGCGACCCGGCCGACGCGGCCAAAACCGTCAGAACAATAAATACACGCATCGTTCGATCTCCAGGACTTCGCCAATAGAACTCAATCTTGGCCAGTTTCTGTCC
>CALMOK010000112.1 GCA_937871825.1 uncultured Alphaproteobacteria bacterium | reverse complement strand
GGCGATACCAATCCGGCTGCGCGGGCTGCTGCCTTCACGCCCGCCGGCGGATAGTTCGGCGCGGGAGAACACCGTTCCAAGACATCACACACGCCTGGACGGCAGACCATCTTTATTCAGGATCTATGCGCGTCACTCGATTTCGGGACCACACAGCTATGCTAAATCCATCGCCACGGGTGGCCCGTTTCGTCGATACCGCACGACGTGTTGGCCGGAATGGTGTCGCCGGAGGTCCTCAGGCCGCCTGCGAAAGACCGGCACGAGAACGGAACACGTCGCGCCAACGTTCGCTGAATTCCAAAGCGATGATCGCCCCGTGGGCGAAGCTTGCGGTGGTCTCAACCGGTACGGAGGATACACGCGAGATGGTGCGGCAAAGCTGCTCCGGCATGACGGCGTGGTCGAGTTCGAGCGCCAAGGTGACCTGATCGAAGAGGTCGGCAAGCTTGGCGGGCATCCTTGCCCCCTCGACATGACCCCTATGGGGGTAGTCGATGAGAATGGCGAAAGCCTGCCGCAAAGCAGGAAGGTTGGCCTGAATGACCGCCTCCTCGACATCGAACAAGTGCATCGAACGCCTCCACACGAGGACGATCGACGCATTTCGCGACAGGAGTACGACAGGCGTGAATTTCAACCTCTGCCAACCCCGAAGATCCGCCGGTCCCTCATACACGGTTGGCGCTGTCAGCAATTGCTGGCCGTCGGATCGTCTTTTCACCCCGTTCTTGATGTCGCGCGGCGGCGTCGCCGATCCCCTCAGGCAGCAGTTGAACGGTCGCCGGTGCACCGTCAGCCAACGGCATACCTCGGGCACCAAACGGCTCGTGATCGCGGCAGAACTGGACGTTCGTGCAGTGGCCGCGTGAGCGGCCATGAGGGGGCGGAACGGCGACGCGACATCGACCAACGACGGACCCGGCGCGACCCGTCGCTCGAGGCGCGACAAACGCGCGTCATCCGGCGCGCATCATTCCCCTTTGTTCAGGCCGGTCCGCGTGGGACGCTGCCTGTCGATGGATGCCCGAGCGGGGTCGTTTGAAGCGAAGGGGTGATCGTGACCCGCAGGAAGCTCATCCGGACAGGGCTGGCGTGGTCCGCCGCCCTGTTGATGGCCGCGCCGATCTTCTTCATGGCCCTGACGGCCTTCAAAACCGATGGTGCCGCGGACCTTGGCCCCTTCGCGCCGTTCACCCCCACGCTGGCGAACTTCGCCTCGCAGAACGCCAACCTCGGGATGCTGCGGCCGGTGCTCAACAGCGTCGTCGAGGCGGGAGGCGGCACCCTCCTGTGCCTCCTTTTCGCGCTGCCAGCCGCCTACGGGCTCGCGTTCCACACGGGCCGGAGGCGGACCGCCATCCTGTTCGGGATGCTGATGACGCGGTTCATGCCCGGCGTGGGCGTGATTATCCCGATGTACCTGATCTTCAAGGCGATCGGCCTCATCGACACCCAGCTCGGACTGGTGCTGATCTATGCCGTCATCAACTTGCCGGTCGTGGTCTGGATGCTGCACTCCTACATGCGCGACATCCCCGGCGACATTCTGGAGAGCGCGAGGATCGACGGCGCCTCCGTGAAGCAACAGATCGTGTTCCTGCTGCTGCCGCTGTGCGCCCCGGGCATCGCCTCCACGGCGTTCCTGTCGGTCGTCCTGTGTTGGAATGAGGCGTTCTGGAGCATCCAGATGACTTCCGCCGAGGGAGCTCCGCTCAGCGCCTACATCGCCACGCTGTCGGGCGGCCCGATGCCAGCGGAGATTTCCGCCGCGTCCCTCATCGCGATTACCCCGATCCTCGTGATCGGCTGGCTGGCGCAGCGTCAGTTCGCGCGAGGACTAACCTTTGGCGCCGTGCGCTGACGAAACTCAGTCGACAAGCGATCAAGTAATTCATGGGCTTCCACTTTGATTTCTTGGAATAGGAGCGGCGATCGCATCGGCTCGCGAGAGGCGGGACGCTGGCTGTTTCGAATGGGAGGCTCATGCCACGCGCACGGCGCGCGTCGCCCGGCGGCATTGCATGGTCGGCGGTGCAACGATTGCAGGCTCGCCCATTGGTCAAGCCGCACGTTGGCTCAAGGTCGCGGTGAGCCCGCTTCCTTTTGTTCCGCTCGGCTGCCGGATCGATCCCACGGCCGACGTCACGCGGAAATCGAAGCACCATCACCCGCTCGACCCCCAAGCCGATTTCATCCGACGGGATCTTGCTCTAGCGTCGCGCTATGCTGACACGCCTTTCGCCAACCTCCATCCATCCCCCCTTCGCCCGCTACGCCCACGGCACGGAAGTCGCCGCTGGGGCGCGGCTGGTTTTCTGTTCGGGCCAGCTCGGCATCGATGCGGCGGCGGAGATCCCGCCCGGCGCCGCCGAGCAGACCGTGCTCTGCTTCCAGGCGATCGCCGCCATTCTCAAGGAGGCCGGCATGGATCTGGGCGACCTCGTCCGCATCAACGCCTATGTGACGGGGCGCGAGCACCTTCCCGCCTACATGGCGGCGCGCGACGGGATGCTGTCCGGCCCGCCGCCGGCCTCGACCCTGATGATCGTTTCGGGTTTCGCCCGGCCCGAGTTCCTGGTGGAAGTCGAGGCCGTGGCGGCGCGCTGATGGGATATGATCCTTGTCGCCGACGGATCTTGTCGCGCGACGTCGGCCTTAGATCATGCCCGACGGCCCGCGTGCCACGAAGGAGCCGCCGCCCGCCTCGCCCGTCACGGCCCCGTCCACGAAGACGGTATGGCCTCTCACCATGGTGCGGACCGGCCAGCCGGTGACCTCCAGGCCCTCGTAGGGCGTGTAGTCGCTCCCGTGGTGCATGAGGTCCTGCGTCAGGGTCACGGCCTTGTCGGGGTCCCAGAGCGCGATGTCGGCGTCGTAACCAACCGCGATCGAACCTTTCTTCGGATAGAGCCCGTACATCTTGGCATGGTTGGTCGCCGTCAGCGCGACGAACTGCTGGAGCGAGATGCGGCCCTTCTTGACGCCTTCCGAAAACAGGATCGGCAAGCGCGCCGCGACGCCGGGGATGCCGTTCGGCACCCAGCGGAAGGAGGTGCGGGCCTTGGGGCCCGTCTTGCCGGCGGGGTCGTCGTAGCGAAAGGGGCAATGGTCGGACGAGAAGGTCTGGAACACGCCGTTCTGCAGCGCGCGCCAGACCGCGTCCTGCGAGGCTTGGTCGCGCGGCGGGGGCGAGCAGACATATTTGGCCCCGCTCATGTCCATGTTGAGGCCCTTCAGGTCGTCGGCCGTCAGCATGAGGTATTGCGGGCAGGTTTCGGCATAGATCCTGAGGCCACGGCCCCGCGCCCACTCGATCTGCTCGATGGCCTCGCGGCCTGAAACATGGACGATCATGATCGGGATGCCGATCAGTTCCGCGTGGGCGATGGCCCGGTGGGTGGCTTCCCGCTCGACGAGTTCGGGGCGCGAGGTGGAATGAAAGAACGGCGCGGTCTCGCCCCGCCGCTCCAGCCGGTCGGCCATGAACTTGATGCCGTCATAGCCCTCGGCGTGAACCATCACCAGTGCGCCCTCGGCCCGCGCGACGTCGAACACCTCCAGCAATTGCCGGTCGCTCAGCACCAGGTCGTCATAGGTCATGAAGACCTTGAACGAGGTGTAGCCGTCCTTGACAAGGGCAGGCAGTTCCTGCCCCAGCACGGCGGGGCTCGGGTCGGTGACGATGAGGTGAAAGCTGTAGTCCACGAGGGCCTTGCCCTTCGCCTTGGCGTGGTAGGCCTCGACGCTGGCGCGCAGCGATTCCCCGCGTCGCTGCAGCGCGAAGGGGATCACGCAGGTGTTGCCGCCCGCCGCCGCCGACCGTGTCCCGGTTTCGAACCCGTCCGCCATCACGACGTCATCGCCGGAATACTGGTCGAGGTGGACATGGCTGTCGATGCCGCCCGGCAGCACCAGCAGGCCGGCGGCGTCGATGGTTTCCACCGCTTCGCCCACGGCTTCACCGAACGCCACGACGCGGCCCTCCCGGATCCCGACGTCGCAGCGCGACACGTCGGCGGCGGTCACCACGGTGCCACCGCGAATGGCGAGATCAAGCATGCGAAGCGCCTTTCCGAAGGTTCAAGCCAAGGCGCGGTCGAGGCTGGCGGTGAGCCGGTCGACCTCCTCGATCGTGTTGTAATGCACCATGGAAACCCGCACGACGCCGCCGCCCTCGCTGAGGCCGAGCCGCTCGATCAGGCGACGCGAATGAAAGTCCCCGAACCGGATGCCGATCTCGTGCCGATCGATTTCCGTCACGATGGCGGCCGCGTCGCGGCCCTCCACCTTGAAGGCGATCGTCGGCACCCGGTCGGCCGCCTCGCTGCTCCGGCGGCCGATGACACGGACGTCGTTGCGGTTCCGCAGGTAGGATAGGAGACGCTCCGCCAGCGCCGCTTCCTGGGCGGCGATGTCGTCGAAGGCCCGGGTGATGGAAGTCCGGTCGTCCTTGCCACCGCCCAGCGCCTGCAGGTAGTCGACGATGCCGGCCGACCCCCAGGCGAGTTCGTAATTGGTGTTGCCGGGCTCGAGCTTCATTGGCACTTTGTCGCGGCCGTAGAAGTAATGATAAAGCCCATCGAGTTCGAGCAGCTTGTCGTACTTGCCATAGAGCACGGCGAAATGCGGCCCGTAGGTCTTGTAGAAACTGAAAAGGTAGTAGTCGACGTCGAGGGCCTGGACGTCGACGGCCCGGTGGGGCGCGTAGGCGACCGCGTCCACGGCGATCTCGGCCCCCCGCGCGTGGACGCGGCGCGCGATCTCGGCGATCGGGTTGATCGTACCCAGGATGTTGGACGTGTGGGTGACGGCGACGAGCCTGGTCCGATCCGTCATCAACCGGTCCAGCGCCTCGAGGTCGATTTCGAACGTGTCGGGGTCGAGGTCCCAGGTCTTGATGACGATCCCGCGCTTTTCGAGCGCCCGCCAGGGGCCGATGTTCGACTCGTGGTCGAAATCCGTCACCACGATCTCGTCGCCGGGATTGAGCCGGCCCTCCATCGCGCGGGCGAGGAACTGGCAAAGCACGGTGGTGGACGGCCCGAGCACGATCTCCTCCGCGCGGGCGGCGTTCAACAGGAGGGCGATGCGTTGCCGCGATTCGGCGAGGCGGGACACGGCCGCCTGCGATTGCCGGTAGCTCGCCCCTGTCTGCACGCTCGTCGTGAGCAGGTAGTCGCGCACCCGGTCGGCCACGCTGCCCAGCACGAGCGAGCCGCCCGCGTTGTCGAAGTAAGCGAAGCCGTCGGCGAGGGCCGGGAACTGGCGGCGGACGAAGTCGATATCAAGCGGCATGGAAATGGGTCCGGAACGGTTCAGGATGAGATGGTGAGGGGATGGGATAGGCGGTGTTCGACGCAATCGGCCGGCAGGCCACCCTGGCCCATCAGCATCAGAAAATCGCCGCCCGCGTCGAGCGCGAGGATCGGCGTGTGCCATTGGTCGCGACGGTAGTTGACCCCCATGCCGGCCGTGCCGACAAAGGCGCGGGCACCGTGGGCGAGCGGCAGCCCATTGGGCCCGCTCGGGACCACCACCACGAGAAAACGCGCGACGCCGAGCGAGACAAAGGTCTGCGTCGAATGCGGGTGCCGTTCCACCAACCCGAGGCGGAGCGGCAGGCTTTGGCCGTCGGCCCGGTAGATCGCCAACACGGGCACCGTGCCCGGCGCGTGGTCGATGGCGGCGGCGCTGTCCGACCGGGACGCGGTGTCGCCGTTGACGCGCCGCGCGTTGGCGGGATCAAAGGCCACCACGGCGCCAAACGGCGCGAAGGCCTCGGCGGCGAGCGGTTCGAGGACGAGTGGATGCTCGCTCAATGGGACAGAATCGCTTGCAGGAAACCGCGCAGGCGCGGGTCGCGCGGCGCGTCGAACAGGGTTTTGGGCGGGCCTTCCTCGACCACGCGGCCGGCATCCATGAACAGGATGCGGTCGGCGACGCGGCGGGCGAAGCCCATCTCGTGCGTCACCACCACCATGGTGACGCCCGTGCGGGCCAGCGTCTGCATCACGTCCAGCACCTCGCCCACCATTTCGGGGTCGAGCGCCGAGGTCGGCTCGTCGAAGAGCAGGATCTTGGGCTCCATGGCGAGCGCCCGGGCGATGCCGACGCGCTGCTGCTGGCCGCCCGACAATTGCGCCGGAAATTTGCGGATCTGCGCCTGGAGGCCCACCCGGGCCAGCAGTTTTTCGGCGCGCGCCTCCGCTTCCGCCCACCCCAGCCCGCGCACCCGCACGGGCGCGATCGCGACGTTGCGCAGAACGGTGAGGTGCGGAAACAGGTTGAAGCTCTGGAACACCATGCCGACCTCGGCCCGCACCAGGGCGAGCTGCCGCTTGTCGCTCACGGTGTGGCCGTCGACCACGACGTCGCCCTCGTCATGCGATTCCAGCCGGTTGATGCAGCGGATCAGCGTCGACTTGCCGGAGCCGGACGGCCCGATCACCACCAGGGTTTCGCCTTCCGCAACGTCGAGCGTCACCCCGTCCAGGGCCGTGAACAGGCCGAAGCGCTTGACCACGCCGCGCATCCGGATAATGGGGGCAGCCGTCATCGGGCGCGCCTGTTCAGGCGGGTTTCGAACAACCCGACGAGGCGCACGAGCGGCAGCAGCATGACGATATAGATCGCGGCCGCGCCGATGAGGGGCGTCGGGTTGGCGGCGAGCGCCTGAGCCTGGGTGGCCTGTTTCAAGAGGTCCGGCATCGCCACCACGGAGGCGAGCGCCGTGTCCTTCATGACGTTGATGGCGTTCGACGTGAGGGGTGGGATGACGAGTTTGACGGCCTGCGGAAGGATGATGTCGCTCATCTGCCTGACCGCACCGAAGCCGAGCGCCCGCGCCGCCTCGAACTGGCCGCGCGCCACGCCCTCGATGCCGGCGCGCAGGATTTCCGCCGAATAGGCGGCCGACACGAGGCTGAGCGCCAGCGTGGCGGCCCAGAAAGCCGTCAGCCTGAGACCCACGAAGGGGAGGGCGTAATAAACGACGATCAGCAGCACCAGGACCGGTACGGAGCGGAACACGTCGATATAGCCGATCGCCAAGGCGCGAAGTGGCAGCAGGCCGTAGAGCCGCAGCAGCACCAGCCCGAGCCCGCCAACCAGCCCGAGCACGATCGCCGTCAATCCCAGGCCGACCGTGATCCACAGCCCCGACAACAGAAGGGGCAGCGTCCCGATGAAAACCTTCCAGTTCAGGAAGGTATCGAAAATCGACATGGATCGACCGGTTTTGCGACAAGAGGGCTTGAAAGCGGCGGGTCGGGCTGACCCTCCGCCTCCCGATGATCCGTCAGAGCTTGGGCATTTCGGCCTTCTTCACCGTCGTGGTGGTATCCTCGGGCTTGGCGCCGAACCACTTCTCATGGATCTTGGCGATGAAGCCCTCGTCCTTGAGCTTGCCGATCTCGGCATCCACCTTGGTGGCGAGCGGGCTATTCTTGGCGAACATCATCGAATATTGCTCGCCCGTCGGGATACGCTCGACGACTTTATAGATCGGCTTGTCGCGGATGTAATACTGCACCGCCGGGATATCGCTGATGTAGCCGTCGATGCGGCCCGCCGCGAGGTCGAGCATGGCGGGCGAAAGTCCCTCGTAGCGCTTGACGTCGCTGAACTTGTCCTCGGCCTGATGCTGGGTGGCGTACATGTCGCCGGTCGAGCCGGTGTCGGCCGCCGCGATCTTGCCGCTCATGCCCTTGAGCCCGGTGATCCCCGAATCGGCCTTCACGGCGAGGGATTGGTCGCTGTCGTAATAGGGTTGGGCGAAGCTCACGTTTTCGAGCCGCTTCTTGGTGATGGTGATGGAGGACACCGCCGCGTCGATCTGGCCCGACTGCACGGCCGCGAACAGGCCCGTGAACGGGATATTCACGAAGGTCACGTCCATGCCGAGGCGCTTGCAGACTTCCCGGGCGAGGTCGACCTCGAAACCCACGGTCTGCCCGTCGGCGTCCTGAAACTCCCACGGCACGTTGCCGATATTGGCGCCGACCTTCATCTCGGCCGCCTGCGCCAGACTGGCGCTGCCGAGCCCGAGGGCCAGGATGAGACCTACCTTGAAGCTGCGGCGCGTCAGCGCCGATCCGGTTCGCGACATCATGCAATCCCCTCGTTGACCGGCCACCCGGCTGATCGGGTCTTCACCAAATGGCGAGACAGCCAAAAACTGGCCTGACCGGTTTGACCAACGTAGGATGCAGGGTTTATGAAGGACCCGTCAAGCGGGCTTCAGGGTTAAACCCGCGTCAAGCTTGCGCAACCGACGAACAAAAGAACGGCAACAGCCTACCTCGCGGGCACTTTCTCGTTCATCAGCGATCCGAGCGCATGCCGACCCGTTCGCCCATCATCCCCCGCATCACGCCCGACGACCGGTCGCCCGTGCCGCAGATCGTGGCGGGCCACCTGCAGGCGATGATCCTGCGCGGCGAACTTAAGCCGGGCGATCAACTGCCGTCGCAGCGCGAATTATCCGAACAATTCGGCGTTAGCCGCCCCTCCTTGCGCGAGGCCGTGTCGGTGCTCGTCACGATGGGCCTCGTCACCGTGAAGGTCGGCAGCGGCGTGTATGTGGCGAACGCGGCCGGCCGCGCCCCATTGTGGCGCTTTTCCGATCGCTGCAGCCCGCGCGACGTGTACGAGGCCCGCTACGGGCTCGAAGGCTACGCGGCCCATCTCGCGGCGCGGCGCATCGACGAAGCCGGGGCGAACCGGTTGTCGGCAACAGTCGAGGCGATGCGGGACGCCCTCGAGCGGGGCGACATCGCCGGCATGGCGACGGCCGACGCCGCCTTCCACGATCTCGTTTTCGAACTGGCCGCCAATCCGGTGCTGGCCGGCATGGTCAAGCCCGTCCGCGACATGATGGTGGAAACCCAGCGCCTTCCCATGACGCTTGGCATTCGCCTCGGCGACACCTTGCGGGAACACCGCGCCGTGGTGGACAGGATCGCCCGCAACGACGCTCCGGGAGCGGAAGCCGCCATGCAGCATCACATCAGGGCCGCCGCCGCGCGCTACGACGTCGAGATCGAAGCCGCGGAAGCCAGTTCACCTTCCCGCGCGCCGTAAGGCGAGCGGCTTGAGCAATCGCCTCAGGCGAAGGCGAGCCGCATCATGTTGGTGGCCCCCGGGGAGCCGAACGGCACGCCGGCCACGATGACGATCCGCTCGCCCTTGGACACGAAACCCTCGTCGACCGTGGTGGTGCAGGCGCGGGCCGCCATGTCGTCCACGTCGCGCGCGTCGTCGATCACCAGGGCGTGGACGCCCCAGACAATCGACAGCCGACGGGCCGCGTCGATGTTGGGCGTCAGCGCGATCACTGGCATGCGAGGCCTCTCGCGCGCGATGCGCATCCCGGTCGAGCCCGACGCCGTCCAGGCCACGATGGCCTTGAGGTCGAGGGTTTCGGCGGCCGTGCGGGTGGAAAACGCGATCGCGTCCGCCCCGGTGGCGTCCGGCGGCGTGCGCTGCCCGTTGATGATCGTCTGGTAAAGCGGATCGCATTCCACTTCTTCGGCGATGCGGTTCATGGTCGACACGGCCTCGACGGGGAACTGCCCGGACGCGCTTTCCGCCGACAGCATGATGGCGTCCGCCCCCTCGAACACGGCCTGGGCCACGTCGGACACTTCGGCGCGGGTCGGCACCGGGGCGGAGATCATCGATTCCAGCATCTGGGTCGCCACCACCACGGGCTTGCCGAGGCGGCGGGCCGAGCGCGTGATCCGCTTCTGCAATCCCGGCACCTTTTCGAGCGGCATGTCGACGCCGAGGTCGCCGCGCGCCACCATCAGGGCGTCCGACGCCTCGATGATCTCGTCGAGCCGCGCGATGGCCTGCGGCTTCTCGATCTTGGCCAGAACGGAAGCCCGGCCGCGCGCGATCTTTTTCACTTCGGCCACGTCGTCGGCCCGCTGCACGAAGGAGACCGCGATCCAGTCGACGCCTTCGTTGAGGGCGGCGTCGAGGTCGGACCGGTCCTTCGGCGTCATGGCCGACACCGGGATCTCGGTGTCGGGCAGGCTGACGCCCTTGCGGTTCGACACCTTGCCGGCCACGTCCACGATCGCCACGGAGCGTTCGGGCGTGGACTCCTGGATGTGAAGCTTGACCTTGCCGTCGTCGATCAGCACCACGTGGCCCGGACGCAGCGCCCGCAGGATTTCCGGGTGGGGCAGGTGGACGCGGTCGATGTCGCCGGGCGTCGGGTCGCTGTCCATCACGAAGGTGGCGCCCTTGACCAGTTCGACGACGCCGTCCTTGAACATCCCGACGCGGAGCTTCGGACCCTGCAGATCCACCAGGATGCCGATGGGACGGCCGTAATCGGCCTCCAGCGAGCGGATCATGCGGATACGTTCCCGCATGGCGTCATGGCTGGCGTGGCTCATGTTGATGCGGAAGATGTCGGCGCCCGCCTCGAACAGCTTGGCCAGCATGGTTCTGTCGGCGGAAGCGGGCCCGAGGGTCGCAAGGATCTTCACGCGGCGGTGGCGTCTCATTGTGCGACCTTTGGGTTAGGGTTCGGTGTGCCGGGACTGACCGGGTTGGTGAGCTGAACGGTCCAGTTCTTGGAATCCTTGCCGGTGTCGATCTCGAAGAAGCCGGTCCGGTCATAACCACGTACGAAGCAGTCCTGGCGCCCGTCGATCCGGAACTCCCGGTCGCGGGTGCACATGAAGGCCTTGCCCTTCCACTCCCCGCCACCTTCGTCCATCCCGTAGACGTAGTAATATTCGGCGGCGAGCGGGCCTCGCAGCAAGGTTTCACACAGGTTGGCCTTCAGGTTCCACCAGCCCTCGGTCATCCAGGTCTGGCCATCCGTGTAGGCCAAGGCGATCGACACGCGGCTCGACGTATTGTTGCACAGCCGGAAGTCGGCCCGGGCGGCCTGGGGCAGAACCATCGCGGCTCCCGCGACAACGAGGCTGAGAAGAAATCGACTCATGGGTTGCTCGTAATGGATGTCATGGCCTTTGAACACGCGATCCTCGTCGATAAAAAGGCAAAGACGAGGGTTGTGTCGATGGAACCCACGCTCAAGCGACCTCCGTGGCCGCGCGCGGCCGGGCGATCCAGATCCCCACCACGATCGCGGCTCCGCCGCAGGCCTGCACGCCCGTCACGGCTTCGCCCAGCAGCATCCAGGCGAACAGCGCCGCGGCGATCGCCTCGAGAAAGATCACAAGGGCCGAGAAGGCGACCGGAAGGCGTCCCAGCGCGATCGACAGCAGGCCCTGGCCGCCCGCGTGACTGATGAGAGCCATGCCGGCGAGCGCCGCCCAGCCTGTGGGGCTTCGCGGCAGCAGGGAACCATCGAGCGTCACCGCGATACCGAACAGGATGACCACCGACACGAGGCTGATCTCGAAGGTGACCCGGGCGGCCCCGGCCTTGCCGCGCGCCGCCTGGACGGCGAGGAAATAAAGGCCGAAGAAAATCCCGGTCACGATGCCGGAAACGTCGCCCGGCACACGGTCGAAATCGAGCCTCATGCTTTGGGCGACCAGCGCCGCCCCGCCCAGGACGCAGAAGCCGAGCCCGTAAAGAACGGCGCGCGACACCCGTTGGCGAAAAAGCAGCCAACCGAAGATCACGACCCAGACCGGGGCGGCGGTGGCGAAGAAGGTGGCGTTGGCGATCGTGGTATGGACGATCGAAAGGTGCCAGAAGAACAGGTCGCCGGCGAACAGGACCCCCGCCAGGACGGCGGGACGCGAGAAGGCCTGCCGCGGCGCGGCGGCCCCGTCGTCGGTGAATTTGCACCAGGCCCACAGGGCGGGGAGTGCCAGGGCGACCCGCCAGAAGGCGCTGGCGAACGGCCCCACCTCGGCCAGCCGCACGAAGACGGGCGAGATCGCCATGGCGAGGGCCCCGACCACGAGCGCCGCGTAGGGCGCGGTTTTGGAACGCCGGTCTTCGGCGGGCAGGACGATGCTCATCGGGCAACCTTGGAGGACTTCGGGCGAGGCGGGGAAGGCGGTTCGCCACCAGGTTCGTCGGCATCCCCGAGGCGAGGCGCCGGACCGGAAACGGCGCTCCTCTATGGCAGATCATCCCGCCGGTGACTATGACTATGGGATCACGCGTCCGGCGTTACGGAGGATCGTTCCCGCCATGCCAATGGCTTATCGCGACACCCCGGTCTTGGCGGTGGAGGGACGGCTCGACGGCGGCCTGATGCTGCTGTGCGACCATGCCTCGAACGCCTTGCCGGCACGCTACGGCGACCTCGGGCTTCCCCCCGGCGAGTTCGAACGGCACATCGCCTATGACATCGGGGCGGCGGCGATGACCCATCGCATGGCCGCGATCCTCGAGGCCCCGGCGCTGATGGCGACCTACTCGCGCCTGCTGATCGACCCCAACCGGGGGGCGAACGACCCCACGCTGGTGATGCGGGTGTCGGACGGCGCGGTGGTGCCGGGCAACGCGCGAGTGGATGAGGCGGACATCGCCGATCGGCTCGCCGCCTATTGGACGCCCTACCGGACCGCGATCGACCGAACGCTCGACGCCATGTTGGCGACCGGCCCGGTGCCGGCGATCGTGTCCCTCCACTCCTTCACCCCCACCATGAAGGGTCGCCCGCGACCCTGGCACGTGGGTCTCCTGTGGGACGACGACGCCCGCCTCGCCGGCCCGCTCCTCGCCGCGCTGGCGAACGAGCCCGACCTGCAGCCACCAGCGACACGCATCGGCGACAACGAGCCCTACGACGGTGCCCTGCCGGGCGACACGATGGACACCCACGCGACGCGGCGCGGCCTCGCCAACGTGCTGATCGAGGTGCGCCAGGACCTCATCGGCACGGAAGCCGACGCTTTCGCCTGGGGGGAGCGGCTGGCCCGGCTGCTCGGCCCCGTGCTGGCGCGACCTGACGTTCACGTCGCCACCCACCACCCTAGCCGCGCCGGGCGGGCGCCCCGGCCGGCACGCGACCTCAGGAGCAACCCATGCTGAACATCGACGACTCCGCCCGGACCGAACTCGAGGCCGCCGCCTTCCGTCGCCTCACGGCGCTGCTGCGCGAACGCACCGACGTGCAGAACATCGACATCATGAACCTCGCGGGGTTCTGCCGGAACTGCCTGTCGACCTGGTACGAGGAAGCGGCCCGCGCCAAGGGTCTCGATCTCGGCAAGGCCGAGGCCCGCGCCTATGTCTACGGCATGCCCTATGACGAATGGCGCGACAGGTACCAGCGCGAAACGACGGTTGCCCAGCAGGTCGAGTTCGAGCGTGGTGCCCCGCACCGCCATGGGTGACGCCGGCCGGCATCGCGCGCGCCCATATCTGGCAGCGATATTGCTAGTTTTCGCGACATCGAGGCCGACGAGCGCCGGCTCTCTATCGTCCATCGAGCGAAGCGGACACTGAACGGGTCGGAGAACAGGTCGAATGGCGGCAGGGTTCACCGAGGAAGCGGGCCACCGGCTCGAACTGCGCGGCATCACAAAGCGGTTTCCCGGTGTCGTCGCCAATGCCGATGTCGGGCTGGCGATCCGGCCGGGCGAGATCCATGCCGTGCTGGGCGAGAACGGCGCCGGCAAGTCCACCCTCGTCAAGATGATCTACGGCATTATGCAGCCCGACGAGGGCGAGATCCTTTGGGAGGGCGTTCGCACCGTGATGCCGAACCCCCATGCGGCCCGGGCGCTCGGCATCGGCATGGTGTTCCAGCATTTCTCGCTGTTCGAGGCCATGACGGTGCTCGAGAACGTCGCCATCGGGCTCGACTCGCCGGAGCGCCCCGCCGTGCTGGCCGAGCGCATCCGCACGGTCAGCGCCGCCTACGGCCTGCCGCTCGACCCCGACCGCGACGTCCATACGCTGTCGGTCGGCGAGCGCCAGCGCATTGAGATCGTGCGGTGCCTGCTGCTCAACCCGAAGCTGCTCATCATGGACGAGCCGACCTCTGT
>CALMOK010000111.1 GCA_937871825.1 uncultured Alphaproteobacteria bacterium | reverse complement strand
CTTCCTCGGCGACATCGGCATACCCCCCGCCGACTCGCCCATGGATTTCAGCGCCTGGTTCGAGGTTTACCTCGACGGACGATGGTACACGTTCGACGCCCGCCACGACATGCCGCGGATCGGGCGCATCGTGATGGCGCGGGGGCGCGACGCCACGGACGTCGCGATCTCGACCGCTTTCGGGCCAGCCTACCTCCACACCTTCACGGTGATCACCGATGAGGTTACAGAAAGCGCCGAAGCGTCCACCGTTCCCGGCGCGACGCCGACCCGCCCGCCCATGGACGGTGAGCCGCGCCATCCCCAAGTCGGACGCTAGGCGGGGGGCGCGGCTGCCCCGCGAAGTTCGCGGCGCGAAGCCGACCGGCGATCAGCATCGAGTGAGCAATGACCGTTCTGTCGGTAAGGCACATCACGACTTACACCTACGCAAAACCGGTCCGGTTCGGCGATCACCGCGTCATGTTCCGGCCGCGCGACAGCTACGACCAGCGCCTGATCACCTCCGACCTGCGGATCGACCCGGAACCGCGGCGCCTGCGATGGTTGCACGACGTGTTCGGCAATTGCGTGGTGGTGGCGAGCTTCGGGGCGCCGGCGGCGCGGCTTTGCTTTGATGCCGGCATCGTGCTCGACCACACGCCCTCGAACGCGCCGGACTTCTCGATCGAGGACTACGCCCGCACCTATCCGTTCACCTACGGGTCGGAAGAAATGCCCGACCTCGGCCGGCTGATCGAGCGTCAATACCTCGATCCCGAGCACACGGTGGACCGGTGGGTCCGGCAGTTCCTCCAGAAGGGCCGCGAAACCGACACCGCCAAGCTGCTGATGACCATCACCTACGCCATCAAGGAAAGCTTCACCTATTCGTCGCGCCACGAGCGCGGCACGCAGGATCCCATCACCACGCTTGGCACCCGCAAGGGCACCTGCCGCGACTTCGCGGTGCTGATGATTGAAGCCGCCCGGGCGCTCGGCTTGGCGGCCCGTTTCGTGTCGGGCTACCTCCACGTCCCGACGAGGGAGGGTGAGAGCCATCGCGGGGGTGGCAACACCCACGCGTGGTGCCAGGTCTACCTCCCGGGCGCGGGCTGGGTGGAGTTCGATCCCACCAACGGGATCGTCGGCAACCGGGACCTTATCCGCGTCGCGGTCGGGCGGGATCCGCGCCAAGCCATCCCCTTGTCGGGGACCTATTTCGGGGACGCGGCCGACTTCAAAGGCATGGTGGTGAGTGTCGAGGTCGGCCACGCCAAGCCGCCGCGCCCGGAAGCGGGCGGCACCAAGCCTCACGACGTCGACGTGGGAGTGTCCGGCCGGCCCGCCGCGGCCTGACGACCGGATACCCGTTCGGGCTTGCTATCGACTTGCACTCGCAAACCCTGGCTGGCGAGCAGCATCTCGGCCATGAACACCGCCAGCGCAGCCAACGTGCAGAACAAGGCCGAGCCGAACAGCAGGTCGAGCGCCACATCAACCCCTGAGTTCCGCAACGCACCCACGAAGAGCGCCAAGGCCGCCGCGCAGGTCGACCCCCCGCCCAAAGCCCCGAGCACGACGGCGGCATCGAGCAGGTGCGACCGGCGGCGCAGATAGGCGAGTTGCACGAGCAGCGCCGACCGCGTCGTCGGATCGCTCGCTTCCACCTGCTGCGACAGCCGGTCGACGCGGTCGGCCACGCGCCCGAGGCGGGTCGAGAAGACGTTGAGCAGCGTGCCGATGCCCGACAGCAGGAAAACGGGCGTGAGCGCGGTTTGGATGAGGTGGGCCGTGGTGTCGAGCGTGTCGGTTGGCGAGGGAAGGGCCATGGCGTGCTCCGGGTGGTCGCGCCGATGTCGGCCATGCAGAACGCCGGGGCGTTCGACGCGTTGCATGGCGCCTCGATCGGGACGATCCTACCCGGCCGTTCTCTGGGCGGTGCTGCAGTTCCGGACCTGACCCATGATCGACAAACTCGACTACGTGGTCGCCCTCGCCCGCGAGCGGCATTTCGGCCGAGCGGCCGAAGCCTGCGGGGTGACGCAGCCCACGCTGTCGGCCGGGCTCAAGCAACTCGAGGAGCAACTCGGCGTCCTCATCGTGCTCCGCAGTTCCCGCTTTCTCGGCTTCACGCCGGAAGGGGAGCGCGTGCTGGCCTGGGCGCGCCGGATGACCAGCGATGCCAAGGCCCTCCGCCACGAGGTGCGGGCGCTGCGACACGGGTTGAGCGGCCATCTGCGGCTCGCCGCCGTTCCTTCGGCCCTGCCCGTGGTGGCGCGCTTGACGACCCCGTTCGGCGAGCGACACCCGGCGGTGCGCTTTTCCGTCGTGTCCCGCACCTCCGACGACATCCTGCGCCGCATCGGCGAATTCGAGATCGATGCGGGGATCACCTACCTCGACGGCGCCGGTGGGTCGGACTTCCGGACGATGCCGCTCTACTACGAACGCTATTGCTTCGTGGCGGCGGCCGACAAGATGCCGCACGGCTCCCAGCCCGTCACCTGGGAGCAGGCCAGCCACGCGGCCCTCTGCTTGTTGACGCCGAACATGCGAAATCGGCGGATCATCGACGCCGCCATGGCGGCGGCCGGCGCGCCAAGCGTTCCGAGGCTTGAATCGGATTCGATGATCGTGCTGCTGTCCCACGTGCGGACGGGACATTGGGCGAGCATACTCCCGGCCGCCTTGGTGGAAGGCGCCAACCTGCCCGTCGGGGTCGCCGCCGTCCCGCTGGTGGGCCCGGAAGTCACCTCGCTGATCGGCTTGGTGGTGTCGAGTTCAGATCCGGCAACCACGCTTGTGCAGGCGCTAGTGGCTGAAACGCCATCGATTTTCCACGCCGACCGGCCGCAACCCTGATCAAGGTTTGATCGATAACGTCTATGGCCTGACGAAAATACGGCCTTGATCGACAGCCTGATTGGTCGTCCCTCTGCGGAACAACAACCGGCAAACGGAGGGGCGATGTCAGGGCAGGAACCTTGGACGGTCGAGCGCGCGCGGGAAATCGTGGCGAGCCACGTCGCAGCGGCGAGCATCGACGAACGTGGCGGCACGGCGCTGCCGATCCTGCACGCCCTGCAGGGCGTGTTCGGCTATGTCGACAAGGAAGCGGTGCCGGTGATCGCCGATGCCTTGAACCTGTCACGCGCCGAAGTGTTCGGGACGATCACCTTCTACCATGATTTCAGGAACGCGCCGGCGGGGCGGCACGTCGTCAAGCTGTGCCGGGCCGAAGCCTGCCAGGCCATGGGGTCGGACGCGCTGCACGCCCGTTGCAAGCGCAGCCTCGGCGTCGGCTGGCACGGCACCACGGCGGATGGCGCCGTGACCCTGGAGCCGGTGTTCTGCCTTGGGCTTTGCGCCATCGCGCCCGCCGGGCTGATCGACAACAAGCCCTTGGCCCGGCTCGACGCCGCCAAGATGGACGCCCTCTTCGCGGAGGTGCGCGCTTGACGGTCACGGTTTACGTTCCCTGCGACGCGGCGGCGCTGGCGGTCGGGGCCGACGAGGTCGCGGCCGCCTTGGTGCTGGGCGCGCGGTCGCGCAACATCGATCTTGCCGTGGTGCGGACGGGGTCTCGCGGGCTGTTCTGGCTGGAAACGATGGTGGAGGTCGCCGTCGAAGGGGGCCGGATCGCTTATGGC
>CALMOK010000110.1 GCA_937871825.1 uncultured Alphaproteobacteria bacterium | reverse complement strand
GATGCGGGTGCCGGGAAACAGTTCCATGACCCTGCTCACCACGGGATGGGCCTCGATCCCCTGCCGGCGAAGCAGCGCGGCCGCTTCGGCCCGCTCGCGCAGGCTTGGTGCGCCGCCCTGCGTGGTCACCGCCACCATCCAGCGATTGCCGGTCCATTCGGCGAGGCGGCGCGTGAGGTGGGCGGCGAGTTGCGGGGAGGCACCCTCGACGGCCTCGAATTCGAAACTGCCCGGCTCGATGCGGACCGGGCGCACGTCGCGTTCGAGAGCCGTCTTCAACACGATGTCACGGTTGGCGATCGCCAGCGCCACGAAATCCTCGATCGCGCGCGGGTTCCGCGCCGGATCCACGGATGAGATGGCGGGGGAAGCGGTTTGGCGCAGCGCGGCCTGGGGTAGCCCGGCTTGGGGTAGCCCGGCTAGCGGCGGCCCGGCGTTCCGCGCCACCTGAGCCTCGGCTTTGACAACCCCCGCCAAACCATTGGAAAGGCGGGGAAGAGGTTCACCGCCCGACACGGCCGGGCCGATCGCTGCCGACCGGCCTGCGCCGGGTGGACGCTGTTCGAGACGTCGGATGGCCTCGTCCGGCGTCGGCAGGTCGGACGCGTAGGCGAGGCGCACCAAAACCATGTCAGCCGCCGCGAGCGGCCGCGGCGCGTCCCTGACGTCGCCCAACCCCTTGGCGAGCATCTGCCAGGTGCGGGTCAGCACCGGCAGGCTGAGGGCCGCGGCGAACGCCAACCCCCGATCGCGTTCCTCGGCGGTCAGCGCCGGATCGCGGGCAGCGTCCGGCACGATCTTGATGCGGGTCACGAGGTGCACGAAATCCGCCATGGCGGCCAGCATCCCCGACGGATCGGCTCCCTCGTCGTACAGCGCCCGCATGCCTTCAAGCGCCGTGGCGACCTCGCCCCGCATCAACGCCTCGAACAGGTCGATCAGCCGTCCCTTGTCGGCAAGCCCCAGCATGCCGCGCACCGAGGCGGCGTCGATCGACCCCGCTGCCGTGCTGGCCCCGTGGGCGATCGCCTGGTCGAGCAGCGAGAGCGCGTCGCGCACGGAGCCTTCCGCCGCCCGCGCGATGAGCGCCAAAGCCTCGGGCTCGATCGAAACGCCTTCCCGCGCGCAAATGCCGCCGAGATGCGCGACCATGATCGGGGCCTCGACGCGCCGCAGGTCGAACCGCTGGCAGCGCGAGCGCACCGTGACGGGGACCTTGTCGACCTCGGTGGTGGCGAACAGGAACTTCACATGCTCGGGTGGCTCTTCCAGGGTTTTCAGCAGGCCGTTGAAGGCCTGCTTGGACAGCATGTGAACCTCATCGATGATATAAACCTTGGTGCGCGCCATGACGGGCCGGTAACGCGCGCCGTCGATGAGTTCCCGGATGTCGTCGATGCCGGTATGGGAGGCCGCGTCCATCTCGATCACGTCGACGTGCCGTGAATCGATGATCGCCTGGCAATGGGTGCCGAGGTCCGGCATCGCGATGGTCGGCGCGTCCACGGCGGCACGCTCGGCGTCCGCCGCCCGGTGATAGTTGAGCGCGCGCGCCATGATGCGCGCCGTCGTGGTCTTGCCGACCCCTCGCACGCCGCAAAGCAGGTAGGCCTGGTGGATGCGGCTGAGATCGAAGGCGTTGGACAAGGTTCGCACCATCGCGTCCTGCCCGATCAGATCCTCGAAGCGGGCCGGACGGTATTTTCGCGCCAGGACGCGATAAGGGGCGGCTTTGCCATCTTGCTCGGGAACGAAGCCGGACAGCAAAGCGGGTGCGGGCGCGTCGCTCATCATCATCTCGATGGAAGGGTTTGGCCCGCCGGTTCGACACCGTCCGCGAGGGCCATCAGTAGGAGGCTGGACGGAAACCCGCTCGGTCTCGTTAGGGCTGCTTCCTTCCGGATCTGACCCGGTTGGCGAGTGAAACGTCAACCGCCAGCCTCCCAGGGTTTATGTGGACCATCGGCTTGGTTTTCGCAAGTCGCGACGGACCGGCGAGGCAGCGGCATCGGACCCGGTGGGTCGGCGTGACGAAACGCGGACACGCCGCCCGGATTCTGGGTGATCGCACCGAACACACCTAAATGGGATCGAGGAGGCCGAACACGGCCACACAGCCGATAACCGCGACGCCAAGCCCGATCTCCACGCCGGTTGCCCGTTGCAGCATCCGACACGAGCCGGCGTGGGACCGTCGCATCCGGGGCACGACGACGTACCGGTTGGCGAGGGCCAGCAACACCATGGCGGCAACCAGCGCGACCTTTATCGACAGCATGGCCTGATAGGGCGAAGACCAGTCGACAGGCCATCGACGGAGGATCAGGGCGGCGTTGGCAACTCCCGTCCCGATCACCAGCGCAACCGCCGCGTGACCGGCGGTCGAAAACCGGCGCAAAGCGATCGTCGCGTCCGCGCGCCGCGTTGAATCGTCGAGCGACCGGAGAACGGGAACGAGCGAAACAAGCGAGCCAAGCCAGGCCCCGGCGGCAAGAACATGGACGACGTTGTTGAGGCGGAGCAGCAAGCCGGGTCCACCGGCTCGCGCTGCCGCGTGGCCGGCCATCGCGAAGGTCGCCAGAAGAAGCCCGGAACTTATCGCGGTGGCGGCGGGGCGGATGGGGGGCGGCAACACGAGCGTCGCGAGCAGCACCAGGGCCGCCCCCGCTTCGGCCCACCAGGCCGTGCCGACGGTGGTGTCGAACAGGATGGCTCGTAAAGTCGCCGGTTCAATCGCGTCCGCCCACCCGTTGCCGATCGCCGCAGCCTCCACGGGCAGAACCGCCATGGTGGCGGCGACCGAGGCGACCACGGCGCAAACCCGGACAGACGTCAGCCGACCACCGATCTCGCCCCTGAGGTCTCGAGGCACCAGGGCCGCCAGATAGCCGAAGGCGCCCCAAAGCAGGACGCTTGCCGCATCATGGAGAAAGCGACAGCAAGCCAGGGCCGCTTCGGGCCCGCTCAAGGGATGACGGTGAACGTGTAGCGCCCGTTCGTCTTATGCCCGTCGGCGGAAAGCGCATGCCACTCCACCGCGTACTGGCCCGGTGCAGGCTTGGCGGCGAGCGGAACGACGAGCGTCATGCCGCCGCCGCCAAGCGCGGCTTTCCCGGCCGGGACGATGGCCTTGTCGGGTCCCGAAAGGGTGGCGCCCGTGAAGGCGAGGTTCAGGCTCTCGGAAAAGGTCAGATCGAGTTCGGACGGGGCCGAAACCGTGCCGTCGATGGGTGGCTTGGCGCTCTGGAGATGGGCGTGGGCGAAGCCAGGGCCGGACAGCGCCGCCAAGAGAACAAGCGAGATGGCGAGCGTACGCGTTTGCATCGATCGATCCTCAATCTTCCTCGACGTCTCGGAACCAGGGCAAGGGTGCGTCCTGCGGAACGTCAAACCCGTCACGGTGAACATTGGGAGACGGGCATCTCCTATCAACGGGTGCCGACAGCGCAATGACCTCACGCCACCTTCCAGCCGTCGAGAAGCAGGACAGCCGACGTGGGCCAAGCCCGTTGACGCCGCGAGCCGCTGGTTTACGGAGGAGGAACCCGCGCCGACGAGGCGCATCGCGACGGACCGTTCCATGGCAGACCGCATCGATCCAGACATCGCTTTCGGCCGCACCCTGGGTTTCATCGACAATCCGCTCGACCGTTTGTCGGGGGAGCGGGACGACCCGGCCCGCGTAGCCGGGTTCCGATCGCAGCCGATGGCGGTCAGCCTCGTCCTGGCGGGCGATGCCGTCGTGTTCGCCTCGACTGGCTCGCCCTGGCTTCCCCTGGCCGAAGCGGAAAGCCTCGACACGGTGGAACACAGCACTTTCCTGGGGCTTGGAGACGGCCGCGCGCATTTCGCCACCGCGCTGGTGGCCACGGCTTCCGAACGCCTCGCGGTGCGCGATGGTTTTCGCGTGCTCAACCTGCGGGCGGTTGCCGCCGAAGGGCTGGTTTCGAACGACGATCTCGGCGTTCTGGCGCAGGCCAAGGCGGTGACGCACTGGCACCGGCAACACGGGTTCTGCTCCAAATGTGGCACACGGACGGTTGTGGCGGGCGCGGGCTGGCGGCGCGAATGCCCGGCCTGCGAAACGCATCATTTCCCCCGCACCGACCCCGTGGTGATCATGCTGGCCACGGACGGCGAGCGATGCTTGCTCGGCCGCCAGGCGAGCTTCCCGCCCGGCATGGTTTCATGCCTCGCGGGGTTCTTGGAGCCGGGCGAGAGCGTCGAGGACGCGGTGCGGCGGGAACTCGGCGAGGAAGCCGGCATCACGACCGGCTACGTGACCTACCTCGGCTCGCAGCCCTGGCCCTTCCCGGCCTCGATCATGCTGGGCTGCCACGCCGAGGCCACCTCGACGGACATTCGCATCGACGCGCATGAACTCGAGGACGCCCGCTGGTTTTCGCGGGCGGAAACCCAGGCCCTGTTGCGGGGCGACCACCCGGACGGCCTCACCTGCCCGCCCTCCATGGCGATCGCCCATCACCTGATGCGGGCCTGGGCTTTCGCCGGAGAACCCTGACGATGCAGCGGCTTAGCCCGCCGCGCTCACCCCGTTTCTGAGCCGGAACGGATGCGCCGGGTAGGTTCCCAGGATCCTGACCTCGCGGGAAAAGAAGGACAGTTCCTCGAGCGCCCGCCGCAGCGGAGGATCGCCCGGGCGGCCTTCGACGTCCGCCAGGAACTGCGTCGCGGTGAACTCGCCCTCCACCATGTAGCTTTCGAGCTTGGTCATATTCACCGCGTTGGTGGCGAAGCCGCCGAGCGCCTTGTAGAGCGCGGCCGGTACGTTCCGTACCCGGAACACGAAAGTGGTCATCACGGGCCCGTCGGGGAGAATTTCGGACGGTTCCCGCGACAGAATCACGAAGCGGGTCGTGTTGTGGGCCTCGTCCTCGACATTCTCCGCCAGCGTGTCGAGGCCGTAGATTTCGCCGGCGAGGCGGGTCGCCAGCGAGGCGCGCGCGGGATCGTTCCATTCGGCGACCTCGCGGGCCGACCCGGCCGTGTCGCCTGCGACCTGCGCGCTCGCGCCCAGCGTCCGAATGATCTTGCGGCATTGCCCCAGGGCATGGACGTGGCTGTGGACGCTGCGGACCCCGCGAAGCGTCGCCCCCTTGGGCCCGAGGAGCTGGAAGTGAATGGGCAGGAAATACTCGCCCACGATGTGCAGGCCCGCGACGGGCATGAGGATGTGGATGTCGGCGACCCGTCCCGCCACGGTGTTCTCGATCGGGATCATGCCCAGCGCCGCCCGGCCCTCGGTCACGGCGGCAAAGGCGTCCTCGAAAGTGGCGCAGGGCAGTGTGGTCCAGCCCGGATAAGCGTCCTCGCAGGCGATGTGCGAGTTGGCTCCGGGCTCGCCCTGGTAGGCGATGGTTTGCGAGGTCACGGGCGTTCATCCTTCTTCGACGCGGCATGGCCCGCCATGGTGGCCCGCGCCCGCGCGAGGTCGTCCGGCGTGTCGACGCCGAGCGGCACCGTGTCGACGCAGGCGACGTCGATTCGCATGCCCGCCTCGAGCGCCCGCAATTGTTCGAGCCTTTCGCGACGCTCCAGGGTCGAGGGCTCCAACGACACGAAGCGGCGCAGCGCCGCCCGGCGATAGGCGTAAAGCCCGATGTGGTGCAGCAGCGGGCCCGGGCCGAAGGGCGCGCTCGCCCGGGTGAAGTAGAGCGCGCGGAGGAAGTCGCGACCGATCGGCGTGCCCACGACCTTGACGACGTTGGGGTCGTGCCGCTCCTCCTCACGGAGGATGGGCGCCGCCAACGTGGCGATGTCGACCGCGGGGTCGGTGAGAGGGTCGAGGACGGCGCGGATCACCATGGGATCGAGCGTCGGCAGGTCGCCCTGGAGATTCACGACGACATCGTAGCGGTCGTCGGGATCGAAGGCTTCGGCGGCTTCGAAGATGCGATCCGACCCGGCGGGATGATCGGCCCGGGTTATGACGGCCAGCCCACCGGCCCGGCGAACAGCCTCGGCGACCTCGGGGGTGTCGGTCGCCACCAGCACGGGGCCGAGTTCCGCCTCCATGGCCCTGCGCCAAACGTGAACGATCATCGGCTCGCCGCAGATGTCGGCGAGCGGCTTACCGGGCAGCCGCGTCGACCCCATGCGGGCCGGAACAAGGATCAAGGTCTCGACCATGCCACCGGTTGGGTTGCGCCAGGGCCAGACGAACCGGAACGGAGCCGCCGCGCTGTGGCAATAAGGAGTTCGATCAAAGCTCTAAAACGGTTGCCAACATCACGGCAAAACTCGTAATCACACGGTGACCACAGCGGTCAAGGTGCCGCGTCCCGATCGCGGGCGGCCGAGCCCGTGCCATAACGCTATTTGCCGAGGAGCGCGTCGACTATGGATTCATTTGAATTCAACAAGATTGCCGGTGCGATCTTGGGGACGTTGATGCTGACCATGGCGTTGGGATTGTTCTCGGGTTTCATTTTCGCTCCGGGCACGACCACGAAGCCGGGCTATGAATTACCGAATGCCCCCGCCGCCGAGATGCCGGCCGAAGCCATGGACGCCCCCCAGGTGGCGCTGCCGATCCTGCTCGCCAAAGCCGACGTGACCAAGGGCCAGGCGAACGTCAAGGTTTGTGCCGCCTGCCACAATTTCGAGAAAGGCGCAGGCGCCAAGGTTGGCCCCCCACTCTGGGGCGTTGTCGGCCGGCCGGTCGCCACCGTCGCTAACTTCGATTATTCGGACGGGTTGAAGAAGAAAGGCGGCAACTGGTCGCTCGACGACATCAACAAGTTCATCACCAACCCGAAGGCCTATGCGCCCGGGACCA
>CALMOK010000109.1:10795-17236 GCA_937871825.1 uncultured Alphaproteobacteria bacterium | reverse complement strand
CCCTGGTCCTGCGCCTTGCAGGCATCCTGGAGGGCGGCCGTCAGTTCGTCCGGCGTCTTCACCACCACGCCCTGAAGACCGCAACCTTGGGCCACCTTGGCGTAGCTCAGGTGCGGGTCGAGTTCCGTCCCCACGAAGTTGTCGTCGTACCAAAGGATGGAATTGCGCTTCTCCGCGCCCCACTGGTAGTTGCGGAAGATCACCATCGTGATGCCGGGCCACTCCGAACGACCGATGGAACTCATCTCGTTCATGGAAATGCCAAAGGCGCCGTCGCCCGCGAAGCCGACGCAGGGCATGTCTGGATTGCCGATCTTGGCTCCGATGATCGATGGAAAGCCGTAGCCGCAAGGGCCGAACAGCCCGGGCGCCAGATATCGCCGGCTCTTCTCGAAAGCCGGATAAGCGTTGCCGATCGCGCAGTTGTTGCCGATGTCGCTCGAGATGATCACGTCCGCCGGGAGGCCGGCCTGGATGGCTCGCCAGGCTTGTCGGGGAGACATCCTGTCCCGGTCGCGTTCGCGGGCCTCGGCGTTCCAGTTCGTGCCGGGATCGTCGTCCTCGTGGTCCATGCTGGACAGCGCCTGGAGCCACGCCGACTTCGTGGTGTGAACGAGCGCCTTTCGCTCGTCCCGCCCGGCATCCCCGGCGTTGCGCGTGAGTTGAGCCAGGATGCGTTCGGCGACCACCTTGGCGTCGCCGCATATGCCGACCGTGATCGGCTTGGTGAGGCCGATCCGGTCGGCGTTGATGTCGACCTGGATGATGCTGGCGGTCTTCGGCCAGTAGTCGATCCCGTAACCCGGCAGGGTCGAGAACGGGTTGAGTCGCGTCCCGAGCGCCAGGATCACGTCAGCCTTGGCCACGAGTTCCATCGCGGCTTTGGACCCGTTATAGCCGAGCGGGCCAACCGCCAAGCGGTGACTGCCCGGGAAGCTGTCGTTGTGCTGGTAGTTGTTGCACACCGGAGCGTCCAGCCGCTCGGCCAAGGCCGCGCAGGCCGGAATGGCGTTGCCTAGCACCACACCGGCGCCGGACAGGATCACGGGGAATTTCGCGTTCGACAGGAGGTCCGCCGCTTTGGCGATCGCCTGATCGCCTCCGGCCGGCCGCTCGAACTCGATGATCTCCGGCAACTGAACGTCGATCACCTGAGTCCAGAAGTCGCGCGGGATATTGATCTGGGCGGGAGCCGACAGGCGTTTCGCCTTCATGATGACCCGGTTCAGCACCTCGGCGACACGCGTGGGGTCGCGCACCTCCTCCTGGTAGCACACCATGTCGCGGAACAGCGCCATCTGCTCCACTTCCTGGAAGCCACCTTGCCCGATCGTTTTGTTGGCAGCCTGCGGCGTGACCACCAGCATCGGAGTATGGTTCCAGTAGGCGGTTTTCACGGCCGTGACGAAGCCTGTCACACCGGGACCATTCTGGGCGATGGCCATGGCGATCTTGCCAGTTGAACGTGTGTAGCCGTCACAGATCAGGCCGCCATTCGTTTCATGAGCCACGTCCCAAAAGGTGATGCCGGCACGCGGGAACAGGTCGGAGATCGGCATGAAAGCCGAGCCGATGATGCCGAACGCATGTTCGATGCCGTGTCGCTGCAAAACCTTCACGAACGCTTCTTCTGTGGTCAGTCGCATCGATTGGACCCCTTCTTAAGAGCAGGACAAGCCGATTCTAGTTTGTACTAGATGCCATGGCGTTCCCCAGCGCGCAATTCAAAATTCCAGATTGAATGTTGCACCATTCCATAATTTGGAATCGTAACGCATCAAGGTGGGCTTGTTCTCGTGTGCTCTGCAATCGGCTCCAAACCTTCGCGCCTTGAACGTCGTATCGGCGTGCTTGAGTTCAACAACAAGGACCGGACTGGCCGCAGGGGAGCTTGGCATGCAGCAATCGAGACGGGTCGCGCCCTTCTTTCCAGTTTCGCATGGAGTGCCGCGTGTGGACGACCGGCGGGTTGTTAACGGATCGTCTACGTAATCCGCAACGGCCCATGCTGGCGCGACGCCCCGGAAGCGTTTGACCCGCATAAAGCGCTCCTCAAACGCTTCGTGGGCTGGAGCCGGCTGGGCATCCTCAGTCGCGTTTTTTTCAGGGCTGGCCTGCAAGCGGGCGAGCCGGACCGGCTTCCCGAAGCCGCCATACGAAAGCGGCGAGACGATTGCTGGCCTAGTGGTCGCAGCGGGTAACGATGCGTCGCCAGATCTCGAAGCGACAGAAAAGCCGTTCGATTGCGTTTCTGCGTCGGCGGATGCGTTTGTTGAACGATATGGAAAACGCTCATGGGCGGCCGTATCCGGCGTTTTTCAACAAAAGCGACCCGTAGCTGACGTTGACTGGAACCGCGAGCAATGACCCTACGTCTTTTCGAGCGGATGGCTTAGGCTCGTCGCATGGGACTGTTGACCTTCAGCATAAACGTCACCCTGGACGGCTGCGTCGACCATGAGGAGGGAAGCGCTGATGACGAGACGCACGCGTTCTTCACCCGCCTTATGGACGAGGGCGGGGCGATGCTGTGGGACCGCATCACCTACGAGATGATGGAGAGCTACTGGCCGGCGGTCGCTCGCGGCGACGTGGAGGCGTCCCCGGCGATACGCGAGTGGGCGGTCAAGCTGGACGCCAAACCGAAATACGTGGTGTCGTCGACGCGAACGGACTTCCCGTGGGCCAACAGCCACCACCTCGCCGACAACCTGCGAACAGGCGTACAAAGGCTCAAGGATACGACTCCGGCCGGCGTGCTCCTCGGTAGCGGCAAACTCGCGACCGAACTGGACCGGCTGGATCTGATCGACGAGTATCAGTTCCTCGTTCATCCCCGGATCGCCGGCCACGGCCCAACCCTGTACCAGGGCGGGCTGCCCAGTGCGCGACGGCTCGCGTTGGTCTCGGCGAAGCCGCTTCGCGGCGGCGTGGTCGCCATGCACTATCGGCGCGAGCGCTGACCCCGAGCAGCCTCGACGCGCCCAGCGCGGGGGGCTTGTGCGTCGCAGGGGCACCGCCGATCAACAGTCGGCTTTGGTCGGCTGGCGGCCTGGATGAGAACAGATGCACCCAAGCGCCGGGTCGTCTGTATTGGAGACCTCGGCTGCGACGCAGCCGTCCAAGGTGACTTTATGCCGAAGGTCATAGCTCCATGCGACGAGCCTAAGCCATCCGCTTGAAAAGACAGAAGGCCATTGCTCGCGGTTGATGTTCAACTGTCGCTATGGGTCGTCACGGGTCCCGTGCCCAGGAGCTCGCATCCGAGCGAACGGGCTTGTTCAGCACCCGATCCCGCAAGCACAATCCGGAGGGCGAGGCGCCGTCAAGCCAACTTATCCTATTGACGAGTTGTAGGACAAATTTTAGCGTTGTGTTCAACAAGAAGCGCATCAGATCGCGCCGTTGGGATGAAACAAACACCGGAGGGAGTATTCCATGACGACGAGCGATTTCGATTTTTCCGTACGGCCCAGCCGGCGCGCCATCCTCGGCGGCATCGTGGGCGGGGCTGCCGCCTTGTCTATGCCGCACATCGCGCGCGCGGCCGGTGACAAGCCGGTGCTCGTCACCTCCATCCGTTCGCTGTCCAATCCCTACCACGCGATCTGGAAGGACGGCGCCGAGGCATTCGCCAAGTCGGTCGGCGCTCAGCATGTCACGCTGGTGTCCGAAGGTAACAGCGAAAAAGGCATCGCCGACATCCGCGCCATGCTGGCCAAGACGGGCGGCAAGATGGTGCTGAATTCCGACCCCAACGATACGCCGGACGCCCGGCCCATCGTCGAGTCCTGCTTCAAGGCGGGCGCCTACGTCTGCACGCAGTGGAACAAGCCGAACGATCTTCATCCCTGGGATTTCAACCCCTATTACGCCAGCCACATCGAGTTCGATGGCGTGAAGAGCGGCTCCGCCATCACCCAGGCCTTGATCAAGGCGATGGGTAGCAAGGGAGGCATCGTGGCCATCGGCGGCCAGATCTCGAACACGGCCGCGATCGAGCGCAAGCGGGGTCTCGAAGAAGTCCTGAAGGCCCACCCCGACGTCCAGCTGCTCGATTTTCAGGTCGCCAACTGGAAGGCGACGGAAGCCTATGACCTCACCAGCAGCCTGCTGACGCGCTTCGGCGACAAGGTCGGCGGCATCTGGGCCGCCAATGACGACATGGGCACGGGCGCCCTCGAGGCGCTGCGCGCCGAGGGCCTCGCCGGCAAGGTGCCCGTGGTCGGCATCGACGGCATCAAGGCTGCGATGGACGCCGTCAAGGCCGGCGAATATGCCGCCACGGTGACGTCGGACCCCTACTGGCAGGGCGGCATGGGTCTTTCCATCGGCTATCACGCCTTTATGAAGAGCTTCGACCCTACAAAGGAATCGAAGGACCATCGCGAATTCTACGGCCGCACGACCACGATCACCAAGGACAACGTGGCCGACTACATCAAGGCCAACGTCGATTCCAAGCCGGTCTATGACTGGAACGACCTTTGGGGCCGCTGCGAAGGCCAGATTCGCGCGAGCTGAGGAACCTGTCCCCTTTTCCCGCGAGGGCGGGGAAAGGCCGGACGCGATCCGGACGTCGCGGCTGCGCCGCGATGTCCAGGCGGACGGATGGCGTCTGATTTTCCCCTCGTCCGACCTGGCTCGACGAGGTTGCCTTCCCGACGCGCAAGGAGGGATGGAAGCGAGAGGCCGATGACCACCACGCAAGCCGACGTGCCGCCGCTGCATCACGGCCCCGCCATCGCCGCCCCACGCCGTCGACGGCTCCACATCAGCCGCGCCAGCCTGCGGGCCTATGCGCCCGCCGTCGTGCTCCTGGCACTTTGCCTGCTGGTCACGCTGGCAAACCCAAGTTTCATCGAGACCCGCAACCTGATCCGGGTCGCCAATGCAGCCGCGGTGCCGCTCACCCTGGCGATGGGCACGACCTTTATCATCCTGATAGGGTCCATCGACTTGTCGGCCGAAGGCGCCGTGGCCGTCGCCGCCATGGTTGTCGTGCTGCTCGCCAAAAACGATCTGAACGGCATGGATCTGGGATGGGGCGCAGCCTTGCTGGCCGTCTGCGCCGCGGGCCTTATGGGATTGATCAGCGGCCTCGTGCAGACCGGCCTGCGCATTCCCTCCTTCATGGCGACGCTGGGCACCTGGTTCATCGGGCTCGGCCTCGCGACCTACATGCTCGGGGGCTCGGCCGTGCGCCTGATGGACCCGCGCCTGCGCTTTCTTGCCCTCGGCCGCTTCGGCGGGCTGCCGGTTGCGGTGTGGGTGGCGCTCGCCGCCTTCGCGGTCGCGGCCGTGATCCAGACGCAGACCCGGCTCGGACGCCACATCCTGGCGCTCGGCGGCGGCGAGGACCTGGCGGAGTATTCCGGCATCAGCCCGGCGCGCGTGCGCATCCTGGCCTTCACGCTCGCCGGCCTGTTCTATGGCGTCGCCGGCGTCCTGGCCGCGACCCAGCTGGGCCAGTCGAACGCGGTGATCGGCGACGGCCGGCTCTTCGCCGCCATCACGGCCGTAGTGGTGGGTGGCACGGCGCTGACGGGCGGCGAAGGTGGCGTGTTCAACACCCTTATCGGCGTCCTCATAGTCACCGTGTTGTCCAACGGCATGGTTCTGCTCGGCATCTCCCCGTACGTGCAGCAGACCGTGCAAGGCCTGATGATCATCGCGGCCGTGGCGCTGTCGCTCGACCGCCTGCGCCTGAAGATCGTGAAGTAGGCGGACGCCATGCTCGCAGCCCAGTCCATCTCGAAGGGGTTTTTGGGCGTCCAGGCGCTGAAGGACGTCAGCGTCACGGTGCGGCAGAACGAGGTCGTCGGCCTCATCGGCGAGAACGGGGCCGGCAAGTCGACCCTGATGCGCACGCTGTCCGGAACCATGAAGCCCGACAGCGGCACCCTGACACTCGACGGCAAGCCGCTCCGGCTGCGCTCGACCCGCGACGCGGCAGCCCACGGGATCGGCATGGTGTTCCAGGAACAGTCGCTCCTGCTCAACCTGACAGTCGCGGAGAACATCTACCTCGGCGAGGAAGGGCAGTTCACCCGTCTCGGCTTCGTCAACTGGCGCGCCATGCGGGCCGACGCTCGCCGGCAGCTCGCCAAGATCGGCGTCGACATCGACGTGGCGGCCCGCACGGGCGAACTCTCCTTCGCGGCGCGCCAGATGGTCGAGCTCGCCAAGGCGCTGACGCTGGAGGACAGCGTGTCCCGGCCGCTGACCATCCTGCTCGACGAGCCCACCTCCGTACTTTCGCGCGCGGACATCGACGTGTTGTTCAACCGGGTGCGGGCGCTCAAGAACCGCGCGAGCTTCGTGTTCGTGTCGCATCGCCTCGACGAGGTGCTGCAGCTGAGCGACCGCGTCTACGTGATGAAGGACGGCCAGGTGGTGGCCGAGCACGCCGCCGACGCCGTCACGGCCCCGCAGCTGCAC
>CALMOK010000109.1:0-10785 GCA_937871825.1 uncultured Alphaproteobacteria bacterium | reverse complement strand
GGCCATGGTCCACCGTGGCGACGGCGAGCGCCGGCCCCCCCGGGACGTCGGCGGCGAGCGCCGCCATCAGGCCCATCAGGGCGATGCTGTCGGGCCCGCCCGACACCGCGAGCAGCACCGATGATGGCGCCGCCGACGGCGCCAGCAGGCGGCGCGCTTCATCGAGGCCCAGGGGACCATCTCGCTCGGCCGCCGACGCCGTCACGGCCCCGCAGCTGCACGAGATCATGGTCGGCCGCAGCCTGCACACCGGTTACTACAAGGAACCGCGCCAGCAACCGCCGCGGGACGAGGTCGTTTTACAAACCGACGGCTTCGCGGTGGGTGACGCCTGCCACGGCATCGACCTCACGTTGCGATCCGGCGAGGTGCTGGGCATCGCAGGCGTCGTCGGATCAGGTCGCGAGGAGCTGACCCGGGCCATCGGCGGCTTCCTACCCCGCACGGCCGGGCAGCTGCGCCTCCACGGCGAGGCCGTGACGCTGAGCGGGCCCGAGGAGGCGGTGAAGCGCGGCATCGGCACGGTCCCCCGCGAGCGGCGGGTCGAAGGCCTCGTGATGTTCCTGTCGGTCGCCGAGAACATCACCCTCGCCAATCTCGGCAGCGTGATGAGGGGCGGCCTCATCGATCACGGCCGCGAGCGGCAGGTGGCGGCCGAATGGCTGAAACGGCTCCGCATCAAGGCGCCCAACGTCGATGTGGCCTGTCGTAAGCTGAGTGGCGGCAATCAGCAGAAGGTCGTGCTGGCACGCTGGATGACGGCGGGATCGCGCATCCTGATCCTGGACCACCCGACGCGCGGCCTCGACGTCGGCGCGAAAGAGGAGGTCTACGAGCTCGTTCGCGACCTCTCGGCGGAGGGGATCGGTATCATTCTGCTGTCCGATACGCTCGAGGAGACGATCGGCCTTTGCCATCGCGTGCTGGTCATGCGCGACGGCGTCGTGACGGCCCAGTTCGACGCGCCACCCGGCGGCAAGCCCAACCAGGTCGACCTCGTGGCAGCCATGGTGTGATGGCGATGCCTGCGTTTCATTCCTTCCCAGTCCGACGGGAGTTCCTGCCTTGACCGCCCTCACGGCCCGCCTCGGCGACCTACCCTTTCGCGATCTCGCACCACCGGCCCTCCTGGTCGGGCTCGTGGTGCTGGTGGAAGTCTTTGCGCCAGGCTTCGTCACCCGCGACACGCTGCTGATGGTGCTGTCCGACACGGCCGTGCTGTTCCTGCTTGCCACCGCCGAGACCTTCGTGATCCTGCTCGGCGGCATCGATCTGTCGATCCAGGCCGTGGCGTCCCTCGCCAGCGTGATCGTGGCGCAGTTGCTGCCCGTGATTGGTCCGGCCGCTTATCTCGTTGCGATCCTGGCAGGCCTGCTGTCAGGGCTCGCCAGCGGCGCTGTTCACGTGCGGTTGCGGGTGCCCTCCTTCGTGGCGACCCTGGCCACGGGCGGCGTGGTGGCCGGGCTGGCACGTGGCCGCGCCATCACCATCGAGGAAGGTGGCCGCTTCTATACGAGCTGGCTCAACGGCACACTGTGGGGCGCGCCCGTCGTGGTGATCCTGTCCGTGGTTGTGGGCCTCGCCGGCTTCGTGGTGCTGCGCTACACGCGCTTTGGCCGCTTCAGCGTGGCGGTCGGGGCGGGCGAGCCGGCTGCCTGGGCGGCCGGCGTCAACGTTGACCGGACAAAGATCACGGCCTTCGCGGCCTCGGGCACGCTGGCGGCCCTAGCCGGCGTGGTCCTGGCGGCGCGGTTGTCGAGCGGATCGCCGAACCTCGCCAATCAACTGATGCTGCCCGCGATCGCGGCCGTCATCGTGGGCGGCACGGCCATCACGGGCGGCCTCGGCAACGTGGGGCGCACCGCGGTCGGCGCCCTGATCATCGCCATCGTCCGCATCGGCATGACCTTCGTGGGCGTCAACATCTTCGCCGAGAACGTCGTGTTCGGGGCCATGCTGATCGCCGCCGTGGCGGTGACGATCGATCGCGCCAAGATTGCGATCATCAAATGAGCGTGCATCCGCGCGGCCCCATCCCGGCCGGTGCTTCGCCCACACCGGCCGGGACATTCCAAGCCCATCGTGTCGAGGTCGATCAGCTCGATCGTGTGGCCGTCGGGATCCTCGATAAAGGCGATATGGGTCGTGCCGTGCGGCGTGGGGCCGGGCTTGCGGGAAACCCTGGCGCCCTTCGCGGCGAGCGCGTCGCAGACCCCGTGGATGTCCCGCACCCCGAGGGCGAGGTGGCCGAAGCCCGTTCCAAGCTCGTCCCCGGTCGTCTGGCCCCAATTGAAGGCCAGAGCCACGACGCAGTTGCTGTTTTCGGGACCGTGCCCCCCGATGGCGTTGGTGAACTCACCCCCCGGGTCGTCGTCCTGGCGCAGGAGCTGCATGCCGAGGAGCTCGGTGTAGACCTCGATCGGGGCATCGAGATGCTTGACCCGGATCGACGTGTGCATCATGCGGAAACTGCAATTCGGGCCGCTTGTCCGATCCTCCACCCAAGTCTTCGGAATCGAACCCGGCACGGCGCCGCATTGTTTGGTTGTCGAGTTGTATGATAACCGATTTGTTGCTGCAATCGCGAAGCCGCTAGTTCCGGGCATCCTGCCATGACCCTCACCTTGTCTCCCTCCTCGGCGGCCGTTGCGACGATCCAGGCCGGCATGCGTCCCGGCCTGTTCTTGACCGGCCCGGCCGAGATGGAGCCCTACGGCCGGGACTGGACGGGCGACCATCACGGCGTCCCGCTCGCTGTGGCACGGCCCCGCTCGACCACGGAGCTCGCCGACCTCATGGCGCGCTGCACGGCCGCACGCCTGCCCGTGGTGCCGCAGGGTGGCCTGACGGGGCTCGTCGGAGCCGCCACGGCGGAGCCCGACCGGCGCGAGCTCGTTGTGAGCCTGGAGCGAATGGCGGCCGTGCGCTCGATCAACCCGATCGACTATACCATGGTGGTGGAGGCCGGCTGCGTGCTCGACGTCGCCAAGCAGGCCGCGGCCGCCGCCGACTGCCTGCTGCCCATCACCTTCGGGGCGCAGGGGTCCTGCCGCATCGGCGGCAACGTTTCCACCAACGCGGGCGGCTTCAACGTGCTGCGCTACGGCATGACGCGCGACCTCGTGCTCGGCCTCGAGGTGGTGCTGCCGGACGGCCGCATCTGGAACGGCCTCCGGACGCTGCGCAAGGACAACCGCGGCTACGACCTGAAACAGCTCTTCATCGGCGCCGAGGGCACGCTCGGCATTGTCACGGCCGCGGCGCTGAAACTGTTTCCACGGCCGGCGCGGCTCGAGGTGGCGCTACTCGGGTTCCGCTCCGTCCCGGACGTGATGGCGTTCTACGCCCACGCGCGTCGCGCCTGCAGCGACCTCCTGTCGGCCTTCGAGCTCATTCTGCGGCCCGGTCTGGAGGTGGCGCTCAGGCCACCGGCGAGCTTTCCTGATCCGTTGTCCGAGACTTACCCGGCCTATGTGCTTATCGAACTCGCCTCGAGCGGCCCGGTGGACCTGCGCGCCCTCATCGAGGACTGCCTGGCCGGGTCGGACCTCGTGGCCGATGGCACGATCGCGGCGAGCCAAGCCCAGGCCGAGAAGCTCTGGCTCTACCGCGAGATGATGGTGGAGCACCAGGGACATGGCGGGCGCTACTACCGGACGGACGTGTCGGTGCCGATCTCGCGCATCGCCGACTTCCTCGACGTGGCCTTGGCGGGTCTGCGGGCCGCCGTGCCCGAGGCCCAACCCGTGGCCTATGGTCACGTGGGCGACGGCAACCTCCACCTCAACGTGATCCCGCCGACAGGACTCGATCCTGCCGGCATCGTGGCCCTGTTCGGACGCGCCCAGGAGGTGATCTACCCGCTGCTTGACCGTTTCGAAGGCAGCATCAGTGCGGAACACGGCATCGGTCGCGTGAAGCGCAATGCCTTCCTCCAGGGGCTCGACCCCGTGTCGCGCGAGCTGGCCGAAGGGCTGAAAACCATGCTCGATCCGTTGCGGATCCTTAGCCGCGGCCGCATCCTGCCGGCCTTGGACCCAGCCCAACCCGAAGGCGCGCGCGAATGGTATTGAAGCTGGACAAGGTCAATCGCGGGCCTCACCTGCCGACGCTGGTGGCCAGCTCCTTGTCGCGCGAGATCGCCCAGGGGCGGCTTGCGCCCGGCGCCCAGCTACCCACCGAAGCATCGCTCGCCCAGACCTTCGGGGTAAGCCGGAACGTGGTACGGGAGGCCGTCGCCCGGCTCCGCTCGGAAGGTCGCGTGTGGTCGCAGCAGGGCCGCGGCGCCTTCGTGTCGGACGCGCCGCCACCGGCCGTGCTCACCATCGATCACGAAGGATTGCACGAGGCCGCGAACTTCCGCAGCCTGTTCGAGCTGCGCGGCATCCTGGAGGTGGAGGCGGCGGCCCTCGCGGCGCTGCGCCGATCGCGGCACGACCTAGACAAGATGCGCGACGCCCACGAGTCCATGGCTGACGTGCCCTACGGCAGCATCGCCTGGCTGAACGCCGACCTCGACGTTCACCGCATGATCGCGGCTGCCACCGAGAACGTCTACATGGTGCAGTTCCTTGGTTTCGTGGCCGAACGGGTGCGCGACAGCATCTTGGCCTCCGGCAACAAGCGCAGTTCGGACGATGTCGCGCAGGTCACGATGGGCGAACACAAGCTCATCCTCGATGCCATCGAGAAGCGGGACGCCAAGGCCGCGCAAGCGGCGATGCGGGCGCATCTCGACGGGGCCGCTCGGCGCGTGGGCGCCCTGGCGCCGGACGCGGGGTTGACGCCCGCTCACTCCGACCTCACCCCCCCTCGGCTCGCCAATCCCAAACGCGCGACCCGCAAGACCCAGCTCGCAGGTGCATCGAAGTGACCAACCGTCTCTTGGGCAAGACCATCGTCATCACCGCGGCCGCGCAAGGCATCGGCCTCGCCTCCGCGCTCGCCTGTGCGCGGGAAGGCGCGGCCGTGGTGGCCACCGACGTCGATGCCGCCAAGCTCGCCGCTCACGCCCGTCATGACAACATCGCGACTGAGCGGCTCGACGTGCTCGATGCTGCGGCCATCACGGCCCTTGCGGCTCGCCACCCGGCACCCGATGCGCTGTTCAACTGCGCCGGGTTCGTCCACAACGGCACCATCCTGGACTGCGACGAGGACGCCTTCGGGTTTTCGGTCGACCTGAACGTGCGGGCCATGTACCGCATGATGCGCGCGATCCTGCCCGGCATGCTCGCCAAGGGCGCCGGCTCCATCATCAACATGGCGAGCGTCGCCTCCACGGTGATCGCAGCGCCGAACCGCTTCATCTACGGGGCCACAAAGGCGGCCGTGATCGGCATGACGAAATCGGTGGCGGCGGACTACGTCACCAAGGGCATCCGGGCCAACGCCATCTGCCCCGGCACGATCGACAGCCCGTCGCTGCAGGACCGCATGCGAGCCGGGGGCGACTACGATGCCGCGCGGGCGAGCTTTCTGGCCCGCCAGCCGATGGGGCGCCTCGGCACGCCGGAAGAGATCGCCAACCTCGTGGTGTTCCTGGCCAGTGACGAATCCTCGCTCATCACCGGATCGGCCATCAGCATCGACGGCGGCTGGACCAACACCTGACCGCCACGGCCGGCCGACCTCGCCGGCCAGGACCAGCTTGTTACGCGTCCGTCAGCTTGACCCCGTTCAGTTCCGCCACGATGTCGCTGAGCATGGGCACGTATTTCTCGCCCTGGCCGGTGCCGACCGCGATCGCAAAGGCGTTGCGCACCGCGGAACCGAGGGGGTTGGCGACCCCGAGCCCGACCGCGGCCGAGGCTAGGTAGCTCATGTCCTTGTGGGCGTTACTCAGGGTGAACTGATGCGCGTTCGGGTCGCGCTCGATCACGTATCTGAAGAACGTCTGGTAGAAGCCGCAATCCATTCGGCCGCCGCGGACCACGTTGTCGAAGGTCTTCGGCGTCAGTCCCGCCTTGGCACCAAGCATCAGGGCCTCGGAATAAAGTGCCGCATAGCCCATCGAGATGAAGTTGTTGAGCAGCTTCATGGTGTGGCCGCTGCCGGTCGGGCCCGTGTGGATGACGCGGCCCGCAAAGGCGTCGAGCACCTGCTTGGCGCGGGTGAAATCGGCCTCCGATCCTCCGGCCATGATGTCGAGCGTGCCCTCCATGGCGTCCTTCGGGGTGCGTGACATGGGCGCGTCGACGAGGATGATCCCCTTGGCGGCCAACTCGGCCGCGAGCTTGGTGGTCGAGGCGGGATTCGCGGTCGAGCAATCGATGATCATCAGGGGTTTGCCGGCCGCCGCCAGCCCGTCCGGGCCGTTGACCAGCGCCTCGACCTGCGGCGATCCGGTGACGCAGAGCACCACGACGTCGCTTGCCTCGGCGATGGCTTTGGGGGTGGCGGCCTCTCCGGCACCGAGCTTGAGGAGCGCCTCGACGCCCTCCCGCTTGCGGTGCGCCATCACGGTCAGGGGCCAGCCCTTGCGGGCCAGGTTGGTGGCCATGCCGGTGCCCATCAGCCCGAGGCCGATGAATCCGATGCGTTCCTTCATGTTGCGCCCCTGTGTTATCTGGCCTCAGGCCGCGGCCTGGTGGATGGGAATGACGTAGGGACCCTCGGGGATCACCGCAATCGCGTCGTCGCCCCCTCGCCTCATCGCGTCCGCGACGGCCTCGTCGATGTTCGTGATCAGGTGCACGCCCGTGCAGTCGCGGTCCGCCTGGTCGAGGCCCGTGGTGTAGAGCTCCACACGGCCGAGGCGCATCGGCTTCAACTGCATCTCGGTTTGCCACTCGTCGACCTCGGCGAGCGACTTCGCCGTGAGGGTCGCGAGGAAGCGCGCCGGCCCGAGCTTGATCAGGCGGCGTTGCGCGTCCCTGAACTCCGGCGACCCGAAGCCCTCGGAACATTCGGAGGCCATGATCAGCGTACCGCCCGGCTCCAGGATGTCGAGCGGCGTCACCATGCCCTTGATGGTCTGGTAGTAGGTCTTGTCGAGCGGGTAGCCGGCCGAAGAGGTCACGACCGTCCTGAACTTGCGCCCGACCGGCACCCGCGTGGCGCCGCCGACGAAGTCCACGGCCATCTGGTGGCTGGCGATGATCTCGCCGAAGCTGACGAAGGCGAGGTCGCGGTCCTCGTCGAGCACGGTGTTGAGCGCGTAGCAGGGGCCAAGCGCCTTCACGATCTCCAGTTGCTCCTCGTGCAGCGGGTTGCCGACGAGGTTGCACTGAACCGCGAGCGGGTCCTCCATGAAGCGGGCGGAGTGAAAGGTGCGGATCGTCTCGTGCCCCGCGACGCCCGGCGCCACCACCTTGCGGCCGCCCGACCAGCCGGCCATGAAATGCGGTTCGACGAGCCCGGTAGCGATGCGCAGCTCGGCCTCGGCGAAGCGGCGGTCGATGGTCACGGGCGTGCCCCGGGTGGCGGTGCGGCCGAGGTCGACATGGGCCGCCCCGTCCCGGGCATAATGGTTCTCGACCCGGACCTCGGCCAACACCCAAGGGTCGCCGACGAGTTCGGCCAGTTCCGCGCCGAGGTTCGGCCGGTGCAGCCCCGTGGCCACCAGGACGGTGATGCGGTCGAGCGGAATGCCAGAGGCGACCAGCGTCTCGATCACGGGGCGGAGGAACAGTCGGTTCGGCACCGGCCTGGTGATGTCGCAGATGAGGATGCAGGCGCTGCGCTTGCCTCGCGCGAGCCGGCTGAGGGGCGGCGCCGCAACAGGCGCACCCTCGAGCGCGTCCCGGATCGCTCCCGACGGGTCGGCGAGCTTCGGCAGCGCCCGCTTGCGGACGGTGGTGATCCGGGCATGGGCGGGCAACCGCAACGGCAGGTGCCCCCGACCGTAGGCGATGGAGACTGGCGCGTCGGCGGGTGAGGTCATGTTTGCTCCAGAATAGCAGGGCAGCCGTCAGGCGACCGCAGCTGCGCCACCGAGGTACAATTCGCGCATCAGCCCACCGTCACGCAACTGACTGATGGGGCCGGACGCGGCCACGCGGCCGTTCTGCAGCAGGTAGCCGCGGCTGGCCAGTGACAACGCCAATCCCGCGTTCTGCTCCACGAGCAGCACCGACGCGCCGAAACGCTCGCCAATGGTCGGGATGATGGCCTTGATCTCCTTGACCATCAGGGGCGACAGCCCGAGTGAAGGCTCGTCAAGCATCAGCACGCGCGGCCGAGCCATGAGACCCCGCGCGATGGCGAGCATCTGCTGTTGGCCACCGCTGAGGGAGCCGCCACGCTGGCGACGCTTCTCGGCCAGGATGGGGAAGATCGCCTCCATCTCGCGGGCATCGACCTCGACCGCCGCGGTATCGCGCCGCGCATAGGCACCGAGCCGCAGGTTCTCGGCAACACTCATATCGGCGAAGATGCGCCGCCCTTCTGGCACCAGCACCACGCCGCGCGCCGCCATGACGTCGGGCGGTAGCCCGGTCACGTCCCGGCCGTCGAACTGCACCGTTCCGCCGCGCGGCTTCACCAGCCCCGCGATGGCCTTGAGCAGCGTCGACTTGCCGGCGCCGTTCGGCCCCAGGATGGTGACGATTTCGCCGGGCGCGAGATCAAGCGACACATTACGGTTGACCGTGGTGCCGCCGTAGCCGGTCGTGACATTCGCCACCGAAAGCAGGGTCACAGCTCGCCTCCGAGATAGACTTCGAGCACCTTGGGGTCGGCCAGTACCGCCGCGGTCGGCCCGTCGGCGATCTTGGTGCCAAAATCGAGCACGGCGAGGCGGGGGCAGAGGGCGCGCATCAGCGTCATGTCATGATCGATGACGCAGACGCTGATGCCCTGGCCGGGCAGTTGCTTGACCAGCCCGGCCAGCGCCGCCGTTTCCTTGTCGTTAAGCCCGGCGCCGGGCTCGTCGAGCAGCAGCAGCGCCGGCCGCGCCGCAAGCGCCATGGCGAGGCCGAGCAGGCGTAGGCTGCCGAAGGGCAACGGGCCGGCCACGGCATCGCGCAAGGGCGACAGTCCAACGAAGTCGAGTAGCTCCACCGGCGTCGTCCAGGGATAGTCGCCGGCCCGCCGGTTGCCATGGTGCTCGGTCGCGATCAGCACGTTCTCGAGCACGCTCAGGCCGGGAAAGCACATGGCCTGCTGGAACGTGTGCCCGATGCCGGCGCGCGAGACCGCATGGGCCGGCAGCCCCGTCATGTCGGTGCCACCCCAGGTGACGGAGCCGGCCGTCGGCTTGTGGAGGCCTGTCACCACGTTGAAGAGGGTGGTCTTACCGGATCCGTTAGGACCCACGACGCCAAGGATCTCGCCTTCCCCGATGGTGAGGTCGACGCCATTGAGCGCCTTGACTCCACCGAACTGCTTCCGCAGCCCGTCGATGCGCAAGGCCGGCATCTCAGGCCTCCGATATCGTGTGAGGAGCGACGGCCGCCGGGTTCGCATGCCGGGTCGCCGTGAGCCGCTGCCACAGTTCCGCGAGACCGCCGACGACGCCCTGTGGCAGCAGCAGGATCACGGCGATAAGGCAGACGCCGTAGAGGATGCGGGACTCAACAGGGTCGAGGTTGAAGATCTCGGGAAGGAACGATACCAGGATGCCGCCCGCGAGCGGCCCGAACAGGAGGCGCGCGCCGCCGATCATCAGCATCAGGGCGAGATAGATGCTCGGGAATGACGCGAACTGGTTCGGCGCGATGTGGCGCAGGAAATAGGCCATGAGCACGCCAGACACCCCGGCGAAGAGGCCGCTCACCGCGAAGGCGCCGACTTTCTGCCGGCCGACCGATATGCCGATCGAGCCCGCGAGCTTCTCGTTCTCCCGCACGGCCCGCAGGGTCCGGCCGTAGCGCGAATTGGCCACGCCCCAAGCCGCGACGGCGGCCAGGGCCACGAACAGGAGAGATAGGCGGTAGAAGGCAGCCAGCGAGTCGAGCGGCAGCCCGAGGACGCTCGTCGGCAACTGCAGGTCGAGCCCCGTCGCTCCACCCGTGAAGGCGCCGCCGTTGGTGAGGAAAATGGTGAACAGCTGGCCGAGCGCGAACGTCAGGATCACAAAATGATGGCCGCTGACGCGCAGCGACGGAAAGCCGACAACAATGGCCAGCAGCCCCGACAGCACGGCCGCGATGGGCAACGCGCCCCAGAAGCCGATGCCGAAGTCGCGCGCCAGGATCGCGGCCGTATAGGCCCCCACCCCGACCAGCGCCGCGTGACCGAGGGACAAGATGCCGGTCTGTCCGAACAGCACCGATAGGCCGTAAAGCACCACGACATTGATGGCGGCCGTGATGGCGAGCGAGATGATGCGGCTGCTCACCCCGGCCTCGGGAACGAAGGCCAGAACGGCGACGAGCACCAGGATGGCGCCGAGAGCTGCGCTGGGGCGGCCGAGGACGTTGGTCGTTTCGTGAAACATCATGGGACGGGCGAACACTCGTGACTGCGGGAAGCGTCAAGCAACGCGCGGGCCGGACGTGCCGCCGAAGAGGCCGTTCGGACGGATCAGGAGAACCAGGATCATCAGGCCGAACGAATAGGCGTCCGTCCATTGCGAGAAGCCGTAGCCGGCACTGAATCCCTCAACGAGGCCGAGGATCACGCCGGCCGCGACCGCGCCGGTGAGGTTGCCGAGGCCGCCGATGAGCGCCACCGCGAAGCCCTTCATCACGATCGTGCCGCCCGTGAACGGTGTGATTGGGAAGAGGCCAATGAGCAGCGCGCCACCGAGGCCGGCCAGCGCGCTGCCAAACACGAAGACGCCGGTGATGTAACGCCCCACCGGGATGCCCATCAGCATGGCGGTGTCACGGTCTTCGACGC